>DCGQ01000030.1:11700-26377 GCA_002314635.1 Clostridiales bacterium UBA1774 | reverse complement strand
ACGAGGAAACCGGCGGCACCATGGCTATGCTGGGCCACCCCATCGCCTATGACCCCCTTGACCCGGAGGAGCTGTACCGCAACTACAAATACATGGCGGATTCCACAAATCTGGCCATCAACTTCTACCCCGGCAGACTGAGAGTGAAGCGCTTCCACCCCACCGGCTGGCCCATGGAGATGCTGCCCCGGTTTGCGGAGATTCCCAACGTGACCGCAATGAAGTTTGCCGGCGGCACCACGCTTTCCACCATCGAATATGCTTTCCGCAGGGTCGGCGAACAGATCCTTGTCTCGGATCCGATGCCGGAATCCTGGTTCACCACGATCCCGTTCTTCAACCAGCAGTGGGCAGGCGCAGGCCCCTTCTACAATATGCAGACGCCGGAGGATCAGCGCAGCGTCAGGCTGTTCCATCTGATCCGGGACGGCAAAATTGAGGAGGCCTATCAGCAGTACTGGAAGGACAATCCGGGTGCGGCGGAAGGCGGCAGCATGGGCGATTATCTGGAAACGGGCCGGGTAGGCCCTGTGGAAACCAAATACGCCATGTGGTGTCTGGGCGGCAACGGCGGTCTCTGCCGTCAGCCTGCGCGGAGACTCTATGACTTCACACGCCAGCGCACCAAGGACGGCCTTCGCGCCATGGGCTTCAACCCCCGTGAGAACGACGAGGAGTTCTTCGTGGGCCGCTGCAACTACGCCAAGGGTTATCGGCTCAAGAGATATTGATTCAGAGAAATACCCCCTATGCGGCCCATCACCGGGCAGCATAGGGGGTATTGTGCTTTCTCAGCGCAGCCAGAGCATAATCTGCATGGCAACTTATGATCGGTTTTGCAGATATTCCTGTATCAGCTTCATGACCCGAATCTCCCGCTCCAGTTTTACCGCAAGCGAAGCATCGTCTGCGTGCTGTTCGTTGACCCGGATTGCTTCTTCCAGCGAGACGAATCTGGGTTCATATTGTTCCTTAAGCTCGGACGGTGTATAATCCGGCTGCTGTTGGCCCTCATACACATCACAGAAATAGTAGTAATTCTCCTGAACAAAAATCGTATTGTTCGGCCCTTTGGAAACACGATGCACATTGCCGAATTCCCGGACGGTTTCCGGAATGACCGCAAGGCCCACTTCCTCCCGAATCTCCCGGATCATGGCCGTGACCGCATCCTCGCCCGGTTCGATTCCGCCGCCGGGAATTTTGTAAAAATCCCGGCTGTTGCTGTAGATTGCGGAAAGCTTCCCATCCCGAAAGATAATGCCTTTTGCCGACGGTCTGGTGAATACTGTTCCATTCGGATCGTAGTCTTTTTTGTCAATCTCAAATAAAAGCTTCATTTCCCTGCACCTGTTTTTTAGATTTCTCACTCCAATACCGCGGAGCACGGCTTTCGCCTCGCGGTAACATGCTCGGAGATTCCACCGGCTTCTGATACAAATACGCTGCAGATACTATATCACACTTTTCGTTTCACAATCAATCTGTTTGCCATCGTTTTATCGAACTGTTTTTTTATTTGCCTGTACTCCGTATCTGTGGTATATTGATCTCAGATATCATCGATCCGGCTCAACCGCAGTCTTTCCCCACATTCCGCAGCATCACAGCAGTCAGACAGCGCAGCAGGTCCGTGTGTTTGATTGTTTTTTCTGTAAGATAGTTTTCAAGGAGGGTTCCCATGAATATTCTGCACCTGTCGGACATCCACTTTGGCAGAAATGACCCTGCCTACGGTCTGAAGGATCCGTTTGCCAAGCACGACCAGATTCTGGAAGAACTGATTCAGACCGTCTCCGCGCTGGACGAGGAGCTGCGTCCGAACCACATCGTATTCACCGGGGACATTGCATGGCACGGAAAGCGCACCGAGTTTGCGGAAGCCTACGAGTGGTTCAGCCGTCTGCTGGACGCGCTGAGACTGGAAGGCAAGGATATCTCCTTCTGCGTGGGCAACCATGATGTGGACTGGGGTTATCGCTGTATCGACACCGGAATGAACGACGATTCTCTGGAACAGATCAGCCATCTGTACCGCTATGAGAATGTCCATCTGCTGGAGCCTTCCATTTATGCGTATGACGAATTCTGCCGCCGCCTGGGCATGATTCCCTATGCCTATCCCAACAACGGAAAGCGGGAATACAGCTACAGCGTGGGATATAAGGATGTACCCTTCTCCTGCGGCAGAACCATCCGGTTGATCTCCTTGAACACTTCCCTGCTGATCGCCCAGCCGGGTATTTCGGAGGACAAGATGTGGCTGGGTCAGGAGCAGCTCCGTTCCCTGATCGAATACGGCATTCTGCCCGCTGACGACAGCATCTGGTACACCGTCATGCTCTACCACCATTCCGACCGGTTCCTGCACCCCAACGAGACCAGTACCTACAACGGGCGCAGCGCAACGCTGCCCATGATGATGAGCTATGCGGATCTGCTGCTGTGCGGACATACGGAAAGCAGCGGCAGACCCCGGCTGACCAAACAGCTGGGCGGCGGCGTACTGCTGTCCGCCGGTGCTTCCTATTACAGTGACGACCATCACAATGCCTTTTCCATGCTGTACATCTCCGATGAGCGGCCCACCGCCGGATTCCTGCCCTATGTTTATGACAACGGTTGGAAGGATTACGACTTTGAACAGCCGGAGATCGACGCGGTTCACTGTCACGACCTGCCCGCCGAGGGCAAAATGCTGCAAAACGTCAGCCTGCGCTTCACCGCCGCCGGGCAGACCCATACGCTGCCTATGAACACGCTGAATATCTGCGCCGCGGCGGACGGCGGCATTTCCATTCATAACCGGATGGACTTTCTGAACCACTTTTCCCTGCAGGCCCAGGGCAGACCCGGCGCACCGGCAGCGCTGCACCTGACCATTGCGGAAAACTGGCGCAATTTCCTGCGGGCAAGATTCAGCTGGAAGGATTATGACGAGTTTTACCGGAAGGCCGCCGATGCCGCCGATGCCCGCTGGCAGCTTCTCGCGGAGGACGGGACGGAGCTGCTTTCCGGCAGCGGTCTTCCCGAACTGGAAACGCTGCCCTTTGAGGATGCGCTGATGGACAGTCTGCGGCGGGTGGAGTTTTACTTTGATGTGCGCTTTACCCTGCCCGGCGTGATCACGGAGCAGGACCGGCAGAAGCTGGAAATTCTCACGGATCTGGCGGTCAACGGCTGCACCTCTCGAATCCCGGTAGACAAGACCCAATGGGAGGACGCGGACGGAAACGCCCTCCGAACCGCGGCGGAGCTGCTGGGCAGCGGCGACACGCTGGTTCTCCGCAGCAAGGAAAAGTGCAGCGTCACGCTGTTCGGCGTCAACATCAGCTTCGGAACCGTGGATGTGCTGTCCGGCCCCTATCGCATTGACCGGAAGGATCTGCAGAAAAAGCTGGATTCCTACTGTGAGGGGGATATCCGCAGGCTGCGTTTCGATGCCGCCCCGGATGTGCAGACATGGCTGATTCAGGATCCGAAAGCGGTCATAGCCTTCGCAGCAGAGCATCTGCCGATTCTGGATATTCCGCATTTGCCGCTGATTCTGGAGGACTGAGCGGCAAAGCAATAGAAAAAAGCTGCACTCTGATCTGTGCAGCAGCATATAACGCATAAAAGCAGGAGGCGGTGAATCGCCGCCTCCTGCACACGGAGCCGTATAGGAACCTCTCGGTTCATACGGCTTACAGCCATCGCAATGGTTTGTCATGCGAGAGCCCAATGTATCAGCATCGGGCTCTCGCTTTTTTGTTATTTATTCAGGAAATTCTCCAAAGTCATGGTGTTTACCCTGTTCGTATTCTTCTGAGTTGGTTTGAATGTGGGATCCTCCGGATGCTTGGTAATTTCTTTGCTCTTTCTGTTTACGGCATTTCTGCTGACCTGCTGATCGCGCAGCTGGAATCGGATATCATCGCCGGTACGTTCCTTGTAGATCTGGGTGATTCTGTCTCTGTTTGCCACCAAGCCGATGATGTTCATCGGATTGAGATCTTTTTCCGGCAGAAGCATGCGGATCGCTTCCCCTGCGGACATGATCGGAACGTCTATGGTCAGGTAGTGTGCCATATCATAGCCGCTGTCGTTTTTATTCGTTTTTGGCTGCGATACATCTTGGTTGATTGCCATGCCGACGATAAAGGCTGTCAGCTTTTCGTAGATTTTATCCTTTACCTCCTGCCTGTAAACAGGCTTCTTCTCGCTGCCTTCAAAGTCATAGGCCAGCGTAAGCAGCTCGTCAGCATCCTTGTACGCCTGAAGCTCCACATCATTCTCATCAATCACCTCCGCACTGTAGCCAACGCCCATGTTATTTGCTGTTCTGACATGGGCATCCAGCTTCTGCTCTCTTTCCTCTCGGAGGGACGCCAGCGTCTTGTCGAAGAACTCACGAACGGTTTGTTTGTGCTTGGGCGGGATGTTGTCGTTGAAATGAATGAGACGCTGCTGCTGATTGTAAATGCCGTTTTCCACAACGCAGTTCCGGCTGTTGGGGATCAACTGCAGTTCTGTGAGCAGTTTCAGTTTGTGTGTTGCATCCAGGCGGCTTTCCTCGCGCCAGGTAAGCTTGGGCGTATTGGGTTCATCACGCTTTTCCAAATAGCTGAAATAGCCATCCGGGAATTCCTTCCCAGTGATGCCGTGGCGGTTTTCCTTATACGTAATATACGCATTAACCTTTGTCTTGAAATCTTCCAGCTGCCCACTCAGTTTTTGCTGGTCGCTTTCCAGCGGTACGGGTCTCAGGTTTTCGTAGACCTTGATCAGCTTGTCAAGGCTTTCGTACATATTTTTATAGGGTTCCGTAACCGTGACAAAGGGTTTGAAATTGGTTTTCGAGAGCTTGTCATACAGGCGCTTGAGTACAATAACGTTCTGTCTGGCAGACAAATCTTTTTCTGCGATCTTCTCATCGTCGTTGAAACTTGTCCTTTTGGCATCCGCCAGGCCCAGTTTCAGTTCCATTTCCTGATAATTGACCGGTTCAGACTTGTATGCGCCATTCTGGAAGGTCTGCTTCAGGCATTCTTTCTTTTTATGATCCACAATGTAGACCAGACCCGCATTCTGTTCAGGCTGCCCCGCATTCGGCGGCTGCAATGCTCCCTGTGCAATTCTGACAACTGCATCGTGGTAGCTCAGAGGCTTCAGAGAAGGAGAATAGAACTTTTTTCCGTTGGAGATATCCTTATTATTCTTGTCATAAGGTTGATAGCACTCCATGCTCTCAAGATGCGCCATCAGCTTTTTATGGTTCTCCAGCGCAGGATACTTGCCGTCCTTCAAATGCGCATTCGAAATTGCTCCCTGCGAGAGCTTGTCATATTCGCTCTTTCCGAAATCTCCCTCATCCATGTAATCCAATTCAGCATTCTTTACATCCAGCTTGCGTGCTTCCGGGACATGGATGTTCAGCATATCCTCGAACCTTTCGGAAACAGAGCCCATAGGTTCCGGCAGGACAGACAAGAGCATTTCGAATCTTTCCATTTCATTGGGCGTAACATCTACATGGAAGCTCTGGATATACTGCCTGAGTGGCACATTCTGCAAAGCATTCACGTACGGCCATTTACTGCTATAGGTATTGGCAATTTCCCTATCGTCAGCCTCTGCAAACCACTTGGGATCCAGTTCCTGCAGAATATTTCGGAACAGGCCGCCGACCGCTTTCTTTGCGACTTCCGGATTCGCAACATAGTCTCCCAGCTTCCCGCTATACAGAAGATCCTGATAGAAGTCCTTTGTTGCTTTGTCTTTATCCTTTCCTTTGAGAGGCGAGACCCGACCCAGCTTTTTCTGCTGTTCACTCAGATACTTTTCCAGTTCCTCCTTCGCCTTTTTGTTTGGCATAAAGGCGTTTGCGATTTCCATGTTATTCATTTCTTTAGCCTGACTGACGGGTCCCTCTTCGTCGGGATTAGTATGCTCAAAGAACTGGGGGACAACCATACAAGTAGGATCTCCAAATCTTATCTCTGTTACTTCATATTCATCGTTTTCATTTTTTACGCCGGCATAGGCACTGTTTTGATAATTCGCAATGAACTGATTATTCTGTTTGGCGGTCTTGTAGTTCTGATATTCCTCCCGGGAAATCACATACTGTTTCTTGTTCTGCTGGATTTTTCTGATTTTACCCTCTGTACCGGAAACCTTTTGGAGGGCCTTCACATAATTATCGATGAGTTTTTCGCTGTTTTCCGCGGCTTTCAAATACTGCTTATTAAATTTTTCCGCTTTTCTGATTTCTTTTTCTTCTTCCAGTTCCTCTGCGGTGGCTTTTACGTTTTGAAGCGTCTTGTAGATCTTGGCGTCAGCTACATGTGCCTTATTGTTCTCTTTTTCATAGCTCATGATAAAGCCATCTCTTTTACCCGGAGCAAATGAGGCAATGCGCTTACCGCTTCCCAGCGCATTCAGTGCTGCTTCCGTGTTTACTTTTCTGTCACCGGTCTTTTTGTCCCCAAGGATGTAAAACTCAGCGCCATCGGCAACCGCATCGGCCATCTCCGTTGTCTGATACAGCGCGTCCCTGACCAGAATGCTTTCTAAATTGTGAGCCTTGTTTTGCAAATAATTCGCATACAGCGCCATGGTATTGACAAAGGAGCCTCCCGGGTTCTTCTGAGCAGCGTTGTCCATGATTTTCCATGCCTGTTCCGCCGTTATGCCGTAGTCCTCCAGCTTCGGCATTTTCATATAGTTATCATCTGCCAGCAGAGCCATGCGGCTTTCTGCGTATGCAAACTTGGGTTTGATCAGATGGAAATTGGTCAGGATCTGGGTTTCCTTCTCCTTGGGAATCTCAATACCCAGGTTTTGGGCCGACTGCAGGATTTTATCCGCGTTGGCAAGTACCTTCAGCGAACCATATCTTGGGCCAAATTCCTCTGCCAGTTCGTCATCACTGCCGGTCTTCATCAGCCAGCTGATGTCCGTTTTTGCCGCAGCTTCCACAAGGAAACTGACTATTTTACTCGTTGGTTCTTTTCCCAGTTTTTCCGGAACATAGAAGGATAGGGTCTGGCAGGTAGTATTCCGGAGATTCGGCAAAGGCTTCCCATTCGTTTCCCCAATGTATTCCATTACGTTCTTGGCATTCAGAATGGTAGTACTCCGCTGCTTGTCTCCTATCAGGTTATCGATCTGACTATTTGTGAGCTTGATGGCATTGGAGGAGGCGCAGGTATTGAACTCCGCTAACGTATTGGTTATGTCTGCGCGAGAAAGCTTTATACCTTCCTGATTGACGGAATCAGATTTAGATTTAGAATTAGATTTGACCAGCTGTTTGTACATTTCGTCTTCCAGCTCTTTGAGCTCCGCGGAGAAATCATAGCCGCCGACCCCGATATTCGCCTTGACTTCCGCCTTTTCCTTCGCGTTGTTCGAGCCTGCATTCTCAGCCTGGTTTTCTTTTCCCGCGTTATCTCCAGTCTTTTCCTTCGTTTCTATACCGCCAATACCGGAATCCGCCTTCGCATTCGCCGCCTTTTCCTCGATATTGGTTTTGTCTTCGGCTTTTTCTTCCGACTTTTCCCGAACGGGGGGAATCCCGTTGATCACCTGTTCCCGCGTTGCTTCCGTAACGCCAACGGATCCTTCATCCGCGTCATATTTCAGGATGACACCCTGTTTTTCGTCTGTACCACGGATTCCCACAGGCTTGCCGAGCCGAAGTTGCTCCAAGGCTTCTTCCAGATCGGTCTTCCGTCCTTCCCGAAATTGACTGCCGGTAAGGTACAGCTCCGTACCGGGTGCAGTCATATCCAAAGCATGGCCGGTAGCATAAAGCGCTTCCTTGAAGCTGATTACAGCCTTATCTGCTTCTTGAATATGTTTGAATTCCTGAAAGATGTTCAGCGTCTTGACAAAAGGATCATTGCTGTTGTCGGAAACCATCTGCTCCTGCATTTTTTTTGCATCTTCTTTGCTTACGCTGTTCAGCGCCGGCATATAGAAGTAATTGGGTTCCGCCATGAGCGCCATCTGTTTTTCGCATACCGCGAATTTTTCTGACATGATTTCTTGCTTCATCCGTATGGTGCTGCGCTTTTCTTCGGGTATTTCAATTCCCAGCCGATTCGCATCGCTGAGTATGTTTCCTGCATTGTAGAGCGTTCTGAGAGACTGATATCTGGGGCCAAAGCCCTTCGCCAGCTCATCCTCACTGTTGACCTTCATGAGCCAGCCGATATCCGTATTGGCCGCAGCATCCACAAGGAAGCTGACCACCTTTTCCGTGGGAGCATTCTGCAGACTCTCGGGGACGATACCGGAAAGGATTTGGCTGTCGTATCCCTGAAGACTGCCCAGAGGCTTCACCCCGTCAGCTCCGATCTGGTTTGCGTGACGATTCGTATGGATGATTCTGGCGTTTAGGGATTTCGCTGCTTCAGGATCCGTTACTTCTTTGATTTCAAGCTTTTCCAGACCGGCATTTTCCAGATAATCGTTCAGCTTTTCACTTGCGCGCCTAATCTTCTCATTGTTATTTTTCTGAATATTCTCGTTAAATTCAGGCTCATCCATGGAAAGCTTCGCCTCGGTATTACCGCCGATGGCTTTCAGGTCTTCGGTATAATCATAGACCGGAGCCTGAACCACAGGGGCATTGACCTTGGGAGCCTTTTCTTCCGCTTTATTTTCTTCCGATTTCTGTGGATCCTGTTTCGGTTGTTCCCCGTCGGCAGGAAGTGCATGTTCACCCTCCGCTGCAGCCTCCTTCGGCTTTATCTCCTGAATCTGGAAGGAACCGTCATTGGTATCTTTGACGATCCGGTGCCTATTCTCGGAACCCGGAACAACGTAAGTAAGACTTCCCTCTTGTCCAAGAGCGGTCATGGCATCTTCCAGCGAAAGCTCAACTTTCAGTTTCTCGTCCGATGTCGAATATAGCTTCGCCCCATTGGCGGTCAGATCCATAGCACGGCCTGTTTCATAGAGTTTCTCTCTCAGTTCGACGCTTTCCAGATCTTCCAAATAGCTTTTCTCCCGAACAGCATACAGCATCATCGTTTTCACCATGCTGCCATCGCTTCCTTCAAGCTCGATCGCCTTTCCCATGACAGCTTGCGCTGTTTCGACGGTAATGTCGTGTTCTGTCAGATCCGGAAGGTCCTGATAGTTCTCATCGGTCATAAGGGTAATGCTGTTTGCCGCCACTTCGAATTTCTTTGCAATGAGTTCCTGCTTCATCAGAATGGCATTGCGCGTATTCGGAGAGATCTGCAGTCCAAGCGTGTCCGCCGCCGTCAGCAGGTCATTGGCCTTGGAAAGGGTCTTCAATCCGGCATATTGGGGACCGAACCCCTTGGCGATTTCGTCATCGTCCTGCGCTTCCATAAACCACTTGATATCCGTTTTGTCAGCAAGGTCAACGAGGAAACTGACGACCTCCTTGGCGGAGGCTTTTTTTATTTCTTCCGGGACAGCGAAAGACAGAACGTTGCAGTTCATACCTTGGAGACTGGGCAGAAAGCCCATGTTATTAGATGCCTCCATGGCTTTTTTCGCAGCCGCTGCATGGGTAATTCTGGTGTGGATTTTCTTTGCTTCCTCGAAGCTGGGTTGTGATTCGATGCTGATCTTTTCATGTCCCACAGCTTCCAGATAGCCATTCAGTTTTTCGACCGCTGAATTCCGTTTCCGCAGACGCTGATCGTACATGGCTTTCGTGAACTCAGGTTCCTGCTGATACGCTGTCGGATCAGAATTCTTCGCCTCGGCTTCTTCCTGCCGACCTGCTTCCTGCTTGTTATTTTCTGGTTTGTCCCCCTCCGGTTGAATTTCCTCCGGTTTATTTTCCTCCGGCCCACCTGCTTCCGCCTTGGGTTCTTCCGCCTTGTTTCCCTCGCCCTGACTGTCTGCGGCCTTGTTTCCCTTGTCCCCGTTTTCTCCTCCCGGGACGGGCGGCACATTCCCGGCGGCAGGCTGCTGGTTGTTCTTTAACTCTGCATTGTTCTTCAGAGCTTCACGATACTGACCAACTTTGGGAAAATCGATGATTTTCCCGCTGGATGTGGTAATCTCCCCATCCTTCACTGTGACAACAAGAAGGTTCTGCTGGTCCTTATCCTTTGCGGTTTCCGGGTGAGCAACCATGAACGTTATGTCATGATCGAGTGTGCCCTTTATCATTACCTCCATTTTAACAGGGTTGCCTTCTTTGTCGTAGCATTCGCCCTGAAAACCGTTCTTGCCGTAATATTCGCTTAGGGCCTTGCCAAGCTTATAGCTTCTTTCGGCTTCTGCCTTAGTGGAGCGATAGGCCGGAAGTTCACGGTAAAGCTCTACCAGGTGATCTACCTGTTTCTTCTTTTCCTCCTTGTATTTCATATAAGCCGAATTTTGATCCATCTTCTGCATTTCAATCTTCGACATGTAATCAGTTGCATCATCCATTGGCGTATCAAATATGTTAATATTTGGCAGATAATGAGCCGTGGGACTGGTAGACAGATCAACCATTGTGTTCATTCGCCTTATCATGACTTCCAGTATGTCATATTTGTCGTCGATTACTTTCCAGCGTTCCGGAGGAAGGGTAATATTATAATTATCCAGTCTTGCTTTCAGTGATGGAAGATTATAGAAAATCTTCAAGATGTCATAATCCTTAACGAGATTCTTCTGCGCAAAGCTGTTGAGATCCTCGCAGGAGAAATCGATCTCGTAGTCCTCCATCTTCTTCACAAAACCAAGCAGATAGTTCCGCTCATTATTATCGCCCGCCTCCCCGGGTTGGAGGGAATCCTTCACTTGATTATTGTGTCTTTTGATTTCAACCATTTCCGCCCGTGTCGGTTTGGTGTTCACCTTGGGGTATTTCAGCAGCAGCGGAACAAAGCGGGAAAAAACACTACGAGGCGAATCTGAGCTTACTGCTTTCAGCTCCATCGTCACCTGATTTAATTTTTCTTGATTCTCAAAACATTCCTGCAGGTACTCAAAATTTTTAAAATTATTTTCATTATTAACGAACTCTTCGATTTCATTTTTTGTGGGTTTGTAATTAGGATTTACAGCGAATTGGTATTCTTCAATGGCCTTCCTAACCATTTCTCTGCGTTTTCTAAGCTGTTCTTTCGTAGGCATTCTGAGGTTCTCCTTATCAAGTATTTTTACTCTATTAAAGCATGACTATCATAGAAACGTCAATATAAAAATACGATTTTCGGCGATATCAAGCGCATTTTTGCTGTATGAACTGCATTACCGGAATCATCTCCATTCCGTTTTCCCGATTGGATGCGGAGAATCGGAAAAACGGACGGAAAAACCGGCAATTTCGTGTGCTGCGCGGATAGTCCTGTTGAACCTGTGAACAAGGCAATGCTCCCCCTATGCCTGACGGCGTTTCCGCCGACTCGCACAGGGGGAGCATCTTCAATCAGAGGTTGGGAATCCGGAATCCGTTATCGGAAACCGTGCTCAGAACTTTGCCATGTAGCGCTCGTACGCATTCTGATAGTTCTCGGTCAGCGTATCCAGCCCGAAAGCCTTCATATCGGCAATGTAGCTGTCCCACTCGCTCAGAGGCTTATCACCGCTGAGGAACAGCATATAGTTCTCAGAGAAATAGGTATTCAGGTCCGTCAGGAGATTGGTATTCTCGCTGCGCTCGTCATCCGTGAACTGGACAGAGCTGGGCCAGTCATACTCGCCGTAATACTCGTCTTCGTTGAAAACTTCAAAGGCGCGCAGGCAGCGGTCGCCGCCGTCGTAATAGTAGTTCCGCATATTGTGCATCATGGTAGCTTCCAGAAGGCCGTTGGTGGCATAGATGCAGAGCAGCCAGCTGGTTCCGGCCGGATGCGTCAGAGCCCACTCGGTCAGGCGGCGTTCGCCGTTCTCATTGTACTCCCACAGGTAGCCTTCCGTGCCCCAGGACACGAAATCGGAGCCGCTTTCGGAATAACCGTAGTCCAGCCAGGAAGCGGCCAGCGCGATGTTTTCGCAGGTGCCGGAGATGTTGGCAGAACCATAGCTGTAAATGTCGCGGGGTTTCACATAGCCGTACTTAAAGATCTGACCCTCGTATTTGCGGGTGCGCTTAATGGGTTCCCAGCGGGCATCCGGGTTTTCACTGTTGTTCTCCAGATCGTCCCAGGAGGATGGAACGACCAGATGGCAGCCCAGCGTATCGTCATAGGCGCCGCAGTCATAGTCTTCGCCAGCCACAAAGGTGCCGAAGTTGGGGGAAATGAAGCCTCTGGCATACCAGTCGGACATCATGGTCATCATCTCATAGTCATCGCTGGTAGTACCGCAGAAGTCGATCTTTCCATCGACCACGCGGGGATAAGCCAGACTGGAGCTGATCAGGCAGGTATCAAAACCGCCAACCAGAGCGCTCTGGTAGACCTCGCCGATGTTGTTGATGAACAGGGGGAAGCATTCCTTGCCGTTGCGGGAGTAGTTGATCTTCATAGCCTCCAGAACATCCTCAAGCTGGTCATAGGTCACAACATCAATGGCGTCGCCCAGACCCATTTCATCCAGCCAGTCCTGACGGAGCATATAACCCTCAGCGCAGCAGGGATCGTGTACCATGCCGTACAGGGTGGTAATGGTCTCGCTGTCGTAGAATGCCTTGGCATAGATATCCACGTTATACTCGCTGTTTTTGCCGACCAGATACAGATAGTTCGGCAGATAGTCTTTGTAGTTGTAGAGGTTTGCGAAATAACCTTCCTCGCAGGCTTCCTTCAGGGTGCCGTTTGTGTAGAAGTAGCTGCCCTGATCCATGATATCATCCAGACTGTCGGAGGCCAGCAGCACGGAGAAATTCTGGCTGCGGGTGGAAGCGGCTACGATATTGTATTCAATATGGACGCCGGTACGATCCTCCAGCTCCTGCCATGTGGGTATGCCGTTCCAGCCGTCTTCGGGGATATACTGGGGCGTATAGCAGGTGGTCCACTTGGTAAACACCTCATCGGTGGTGCAAAGGGGCAGCGCATACTCATAATTTTCCGCAGGGAAACCGCGGTCGTTCAATTCGTACTTTCCGGCTGCCAGATTGTACGGACTGTCCTCCGCAGGTTCGGGGTCCGTGGTTTCCGCGTTGCCCGTGTCACCCGTATCACCCTTGTCGGTGCTGCTGCCGGAGGCGTTGTTACCGCCGCCGGAGGTATCCGTGCCGCTGTTGGTTGTGCTTCCGCCATTGCCCGAATTGCTGCCGCCGCAGCCTGCGAACAGGCTGACAACAAGCATCAGCATCAGCAGCAATGCAAGCATTCTTCTGGTGTGCTGTTTCATGGTTGTTCTCCTTTTTCTTATTTTCGCATACGTTTCACCGTATGCGTTTTTATCTCCAAATTATTACAGTAATTATAAAGCAATATATTTGGAATTGTCAAGCAATATTTACGTAATACGTCGCATGTTATCCTGTTTTTCAAATCATAGGGTATCACGATGAATGCGGTCATTGAACCGAAACACCGGCGGCATCTGCGGATGCGGAACCGGGCACATCAGCTCGCCGGTAACACGAAGCAGCGAAGTCTCGATCATCATCGCTTATTACGCCGCTTCCGGTGATGGACAGCGTTCCGTTTGATTCTCCAAATTCCAAAGAAACATTTTCTCCTTGAAAAATTCGATTTTTTCGCTTGCAATCTGTGGAAATATCCTGTAAACTATTCCTATCTGAAAGTAAACAGTCGCGGCAAAACCGGGGCAACCTGGTGACGCAAAGCTACAGGGGCCTTCATTCGGCCAGCCAGCTGCATGTTTTCGATGTTGTTTCGATACATGCAGTCTTTTTGTATACGGCAAAAACGGAGAATTGCGTATGAGTATATTCCGGCTTTTAAATGTGACCGAATGGGTCGCAATCGCGGGTTTTTTCTTCCTTCTCACATATTCCGCCATGCAGAAGCACTCGGAAATGCAGAAGCATATTACCGTGCTGACCATTTCCTGCATTCTGATGCTGGTCGGATACATCATCGAGGTGGGCGCGGAATGTCTGGAGACGGCCATGGTCGGTGCTTTTGTCTCCTATCTGGGCAAGCCGTTTATCATGCTGTCCTCCTTCATGCTGGTCACCACATTCTATGGTAATCAGGTGTCCAAACCCCTCTTCGCCG
This sequence comes from Clostridiales bacterium UBA1774, assembly GCA_002314635.1. Classification (GTDB taxonomy): domain Bacteria; phylum Bacillota; class Clostridia; order Oscillospirales; family Oscillospiraceae; genus UBA1774. The sequence continues at coordinate 12,272 of DCGQ01000030.1, read as the reverse complement.
TGCTTTTCAGCTACTGTGCGCTGTTTTCCCTGATGGTCTGCACCAATTCCCAGCATCATCTGTATTACGCCACCGCCTCCTTTAATGCGGACGCGCCCTATACGCCGCTGGTGCTGACCCATGGCCCCCTTTATGTACTGAATATCATCAACAGCGCGGTCTTTTTCGTGTTCAGCGTGCTTGCCATCGTACTCGGTCTGAGAAAGGCCAGCAGTCCCATGAAGCGCCGCCTGTCGATCTATTCCGTCCTCATGGTTCTGTCCGGCATGGTCGGCTATCTGCTCTACCTGCTGAATCTGACCAACGGATATGACTCTACGGTTCTGGGCGTTTCCGTCGGTGCGTTCTTTCTGGGCGTAATGTTCTTCCGCTGCCGCATCTTTGACATTGTGGATACATCCAAGGACTACGCGCTTGACATTTCTCTGGATGGCCTGATCGTCTTTGACGACGCCAACACCATTGTCTACGAAAACAAGACCGCAAACGACCTGCGGCAGCTCCGGCTCCCCCTCAGCTACCTGAACAGCCTGCAGGACGGGGAAACCGTGCACCAGGCAGACGGGAATGTG
>DCGQ01000030.1:0-11672 GCA_002314635.1 Clostridiales bacterium UBA1774 | reverse complement strand
AATGTGAACAGCATCTCCTACAAATCCGAGCAGCTGGGAAAAAGCGTGGAGATTCACGACATCACCACGACATACAACTACCGTCTGGGTCTGGAACAGGCCGTCCGGGAAACGACCGAGCATCTGTCCTACATCCAGCGCACCATTTTCGCCTCCATGGCAAGCATTGTGGAAGCCAGAAGTCTGGAAACCGGCGACCATATCCGCCGGGTCAGCGAATACACCCGGATCATTGCCGAAACGCTGCAGCAGTCCGGCCGGTATGCGGATATCCTGACCGATGAGTATATCCAGACCCTTGTGCTGTCCGCTCCCATGCATGACATCGGCAAGATCTCCATCCGGGACGCGATTTTACTGAAACCCGGCAAGCTGGATCCGGACGAGTTTGACGAAATGAAGCTGCACACCGTCAACGGCGAAAAGATCATCCGGGCCACCATGACCGGTCTGGAATCCGAAAGCTATATCCACATGGCAGCGGAAATCGCGCTGTACCACCATGAGCGGTGGGACGGCACCGGTTATCCCACCGGTCTTTCCGGTGAGGCCATTCCCCTGTCGGCGCGTATCGTAGCGGTTGCTGATTGCTATGACGCCATCACCTCCCAGCGCTGCTACAAGGGGCCCACGCCTTCCCCGGAGGCGCTGGAGATTCTGCGCTTCGAATCCGGTACTCACTTCGACCCGCTGGTCGTAAAGGCTTTTGACGACAGCTTCCGCTGATATCGCTCCCTCAGGATCCTCCGGCACGCGGAACAGATTTCCCGTCATCCGGTTGGATGAAAAATATGATGCTACAGGAGAAAACATGCTGACAGTAAACGATCTTTCCATGCAATTCGGTTCCTCCGTTCTGTTTTCCAAGGCAGATCTGCAGTTCACCGCCGGAAACTGTTACGGAATCATCGGTGCCAACGGTGCCGGGAAATCCACCTTCCTCAAAATTCTGTCCGGCGAGCTGGAGCCTTCCACGGGCAGCGTAACGCTTGCGCCCAGAAAGCGCATGTCGGTATTGAAGCAGAACCAGTATCTGTACGACGCCTACACCGTCACCGACGCTGTGATCATGGGCAACCCCCGGCTGTACGAATGCGGCAAGGAGCGGGAGGCCATCTATGAAAAGCCGGATTTCAGTGATGAGGACGGGCTTAAGGCCTCGGAGCTGGAGGAGGAATTTGCGGAGCTGGGCGGCTGGGAAGCCGAAAGCGAAGCAGGGCGCATTCTGCAGGGTCTGGGCGTGGATGTGGCCTTCCACGGCACGATGATGGCGGAGCTGGACCCCCGGCTCAAGGTAAAGGTGCTGCTGGCGCAGGCGCTTTTCGGTCATCCGGACGTGATCCTTCTGGACGAGCCGACCAATAACCTTGACCTGAACAGCGTTGTCTGGCTGGAGGACTTCCTCATGGACTATGAGGGCACCGTTCTGGTGGTCAGCCATGACCGCTATTTTCTGAACAATGTGTGCACCCACATCGTGGATATCGACTACGGAAAGATCAAGATTTATGTGGGCAACTACGATTTCTGGTATGAGTCCAGTCAGCTGATCCAGAAGCTGATCCGCGATCAGAATAAGAAGGCGGAGCAGAAGATTCAGGAGCTGCAAAACTTCATTGCACGCTTCTCCGCCAACAAATCCAAGTCCAGACAGGCCACCTCCCGCAGAAAGCTGCTGGAAAAGATCAGCGTGGAAGAGCTGCCCGCCTCCGGGCGGCGCTACCCGTGGGTAGGCTTCAAGGCCGAGCGGGAACCGGGCAAGGATCGCCTGTTTGTCACCCAGGTCAGCAAAAGCGTGGACGGGGTCCGGCTGCTGAACAACGTCAGCTTTATCGTGGGCAAGGATGACCGGATCGCGCTGATCGGTAAAAACGAACTTGCCGTCACCATGCTCTACAAGATCCTCATGGGTGAGGAGGAGCCGGACAGCGGCAGCGTCAAATGGGGTGCCAGCATCCAGCCCAGCTACTTCCCCAAGGATCACAACAGCCTGTTTGACGGCAGCGACTGTGATCTGATCGACTGGATGCGCCAGTTCTCCGAGGACAAGCGGGAAAGCTATCTCCGCACCTTCCTTGGGCGTATGCTGTTCTCCGGGGATGATGTGAACAAGAATGTCAGCGTGCTGTCCGGCGGCGAAAAGGTACGGTGTATGCTCAGCAAAATGATGCTTTCCGGCGCAAACTTCCTGTTGCTGGATCAGCCTACCAACCATCTGGATTTGGAAAGCATTGCCGCCCTGAATAACGGTCTGCAAGCCTTCAAGCACAACATCATTTTCACCACCCATGACCACCAGATGACCGAGACCATTGCCAACCGGATCATTGAGATCACGGAGGACGGTGTGATCGACCGCATCTGCACCTACAACGAGTATATGAACATCCACGATGATGTGAAATAATGTGTTTTGCCATGAGAAAGAGGGCTGTAATAATAGTCCCCGCAAGAGAAAACTGGGTTCGGAAAAAATCCGAGCCCAGTTTTTTACATATGATGTACCGATTCTTTACGCCTTCCGGAGCAGTCGTACATTATTCCGCAGTAACGATATCGTCCAGCAGCCCGTGGAATGTTTTTCCGGCGCCGTAGCTGCTGAAAAAGTTGCCCAGTGTCACATCCACATGGAAATGTCCGAAATACCAAACTCGGAAATCATTCCCGCAGGCGTATTCCTCCAGCTTCAGCTGCAGCGGCAGCTCTTCCGGGTCGTCCTTGATGCTTTGCTGTCTCCCGCATTGCAGCCGCAGCCGCTCCATCAGACCCAGCGGGCAGGAATGGGTGAGAAAATAATCCACCCGGTTTCCGTGTGCCAGCAGGTTTTGTTCCGCATTTCGGTAATCCCGTTCAGTGGGCATTTCCTGCGGCCACCATCTGCAAACCCCGTCCGCGTGTTCGTTCAGAAGACGCTGTGTCTTGTCCAGAGAGTGCCCGCCGCCGAAAACGCAATAGGTTCTGCCCTCCAGCGTGTAAATCTCCCCATGCTGCAGACACAGCACATGTTCCCGGACGGACTTTATTCTGCCGCCGTACCGTTCCGAAACCGGGAAACGGTCGGAGTCATAGACATCGAAATTCTCGTGATTGCCCAGAAGAAAGGCCAGCTCCGCGCCCTTTGCGCCGCAGGCATCCGACAGCTCGTCCAGATAGCGGTTTTCCTCTGCGCTGTCCCGATACAGAAAGCCGAAATCCCCGAGAACAATCCCCGTATCCCCCGGCTGCAGCGCATCCAGAAAGCGGGCCATTTTGTCCTCACGCCCGTGTGTATCACCCGTTATCCGAATCACAGAAGCTTACCTTTTCCTTCCCGAAAAAAACTGAAATTCGGCGTACCATGCCGTTTCTTCACCCACAGCAGGTTCCCGATCTGAATGCCCGCAAAGGCAAGGGTGATCAGAATATAACCCGGTATGCCGATGCAATAACCCCTCCGCAGACAAACGCCGGCAAAATGAGCGAAGGTATCCACCTTCGACAGACCGCCGTTCAGGAGCAGATAGCCATAGAAGTTCAGATAGCTCCACATAAGATCCGAAAATACCACAATACCGCCAAACAGCAGCGTACCGGGAATAATATGCCACAGATTCCGCCACGGCTTGTGCAGGCAGAACATACCCCTGCCGAGAAACAGGAAAGCTGCGGCCAGAAGCACATAGCAAATGCCAGACAGCAGTCCGGAGGCCGAGAAGGTGTTCAAGAGCATCGTGGTGTAGCCTGCGAAGGCCGCAGCTGTGAGCAGAAGCAGAATGCAGCCAAAAATTGTGTTTGTGCTGTGAGAAAAGCCGCGCCGCAGAAACATGTCTGCATCCGGAACCAGCTCCTCCAGCGCCTCCGTCGAAGGCATAGGCTGCATTACAAGGTATTGACAGACATATCGGTTCTGCCCGGCTTCGCGGAAGCTGAGTTTACCCAGAAAATCGCTCAGCAGCGCTTCTTCCTCACCGGTACACGGTCCTGCGCCCAGAAAATACCGCAGCAGTTCCTCTGGCGGCCGGACATTTTTGCCCATATTCTGAATGCTTTCGGCTACGGACAGATCCATGTCCGGAAAATCCATGGAATAGCGGATGTATTCCCGGTCAAACTGGTCTATGTAGTAGTCGCACTGGATTTGCGCTCTCGGATTCCACTCGCGGAGCCTGAAAAAGAAATCCGACTGTACTTCTCTGGTCTCGAACTCGGTCGGTTCGTGATCTTCCAGCAGAAGCGGGTTATTTTCAAATTCGTCAAGAAAAAAATTCTGCAGTATGCGTTTTTTCCGTTCTTCCATTTTGGAGAACACAAGCAGAAGGACGGATGTTACAGTCGTTACCAATACAACCGCAATGATCGCAGACCAGTCCATAGGTCTCCCTCCTCATATTATTGGTGCAGTTTGCAGCGTGCGTTTTGCGGATATTCCGTATCGCAGGTTCTCTGCGGCACGAGGCTCAAAACAGCTTCCAGTTCTTTACTTTGCACTGACCATACTCATCATTATCGCCCGTGGCAAGAACCGTGCCGTCCTGCCGCAGTCCCACGGTATGGAAAGATCCGCAGGCGACGGCTACGATGTTTTTCCACTCGCTGACGCTGCACTGGCCTTCCGTATTCCCGCCCACGGCTATAACCGTCCCGTCCCGGCGCAGACCTACGGTATGCGTTTCTCCGCAGGCAGCGGCAACGATATCCCGCCACCCGTCAACATCGCATTGGCCGGACTCATTGCTGCCGACCGCTGTCACCGTCCCATCCCGGTGCAGACCTACCGTGTGCGAATCGCCGCAGGCAACGGAAGTGATCCGACGCCATGCGCTGACATTGCACTGACCTTCCTCTGTTCTGCCCGATGCGGAAACCGTTCCGTCCGTATGCAGACATATCGTATGCATACTGCCGCAGACCAGGGACGAGATTTCCCGCCACTTGCCTACGCTGCACTGTCCGTATTCATTATCGCCCACCGCAGCAGCGGTTCCGTCCTGTCGGACGCCCACCGTAAACCAGTCGCCGCAGCTTACGGCAGCGATATCCGTCCACTTTTCTACATTGCATTGCCCGATTTGATTGCTTCCCACGGCAATTACCGTGCCGTCATGGCGCAATCCCACCGTATGCGTATTGCCGCAGGCAATCCGTTTTGCCATGTCGGCAGCGGTCGTGCGTGCTTCTTCCGAAACCGCACCGGGAACGGCCGATTCCGCTTCTATGACTTCGCCCACAACATTCACATTGTCTATCTCTATTTCCGTATCCTTGCTGCTGCATTCCCTTTCGTTTTCCATTTTCTGTATTCTCCTTTTAGCCTCGTCTGCACATCCGGAACCGCGTGAACGCCTCATGCGTGTTCCTTCCCCGCCAGGTTATTGATTCGGCGCGCCCCTTCTCGCACATCGCAAAGACTCGTACAGCTTCCCGCTTGAGAAGTAATTGTAGGATCTGCAGCCGCCGGCGCATTTTGACCCATGTTCGCATTCCCGGCATTTTCCCTGCAGCATATCCACCGTGAACTGCCGGTTGTATGCGAAGGCGTTGGGATCGTTCCAGATCTCCCGCAAAGATTTCTCCCGCAGATTTCCTTCGATAAACCGATCGTCATACATGGATTCACAGCCGCGTACATTGCCTACACTGTCGATCCCGATACCGGAAAGACCTGCACTACAGCCGTAAAACACAGCGTTCCTGTCCGGTGATCCCCGCAGATCGCCTTCATTCCCCACATAATAGCCGATATTGTCCGCGATACAGACGGAGATGGGTGACTCGGACAAATGCCGTTCCACAAATCGGATAACGGTTTCAAAGTCGATCCCGGTGGAGACAGCAGAATCCACCGCGTTGCCCATCGGGGAGCAGGCCTGCAGCTGCCACGCAAAAATCCCTGTCTGGCTCAGGATCCCGTACATTTCCTCCAAATGCGAAACATTCCCGCTGTGCAGGGTGCTGATCACGGAGACCGGGATGTCATTCTCCGTCAGAACCCGGATCGCCTGCATTGCACGCGCAAAGCTTCCCTGCTGCCGGAAGCTGTCATGGATTTCCGGCGGCCCGTCCAGCGAGACGGCAACGGATTCAATGCCGGTCTCCCGAATCAGCCGGATCAGGTTTTCCGATAACAAAAATCCATTTGTAATAATGGGAACCTTAACATTCCGCTCTGTCAGCGTCTTTGCGATTACAGCCCAGTCCTTCCGCAGAAATACTTCTCCGCCGATCAAGGACACCCGACGGCAGCCCATATCGGCAAGCTGTTTCGCCACGGAGAGACATTCCTCCGTCGTCAGCTCGTTTCTGCGAGCCGCTCCGGCCTTTGATCCGCAGTATTTGCAGGAGAAGGAACAGGCCAGCGTGATCTCCCAAACACAGCTTTGCAGCGCATAGCGGTAATCATCCTGCGTCATCGTGTTTCACCTCATATTTCTGTCCACAATACAGCCGTATCGGTGAGATCACGGTTTCCGTACCGGCAGCGCGGCAAGGCAGACCGGGCAGTGATCCGCATCCCCGCTCACCTCTGCGTGGCAGACCGGACAGATCCGCGGCGTTTTCTCCGCTTCCGGTCTGCTGACATGGATGCCCCCGCTGGGCCGTCTGTTTCCCATGAATTCGCGCGGCGCATATACCATCATGGCAGCTTTGTGTTGTTGAATAGGCTTTTGGTTGTTTGATAAGCTTTGTTGTTGAATATGATTTATTTGTTGTTGAATATGCTTCACAAGTGCATCGGCGTCCGTCTGCCGAGGGGTACCGCAGGCAGGGCAGCTTGCCGCATCTCCCGGGATATCCGCAAAACAGACGCGGCACCGGGAAACGGCGTGGATGCGGGGGTATGTCTGTTCTGCCGGTACATTCCCGGTTCCCGCAGCATCGGCGGAAACCGGCACACTGCGGCGATCCTGCAGGACCATACCGCAATAGGGGCAGAATCGGGCGTCATCGGGTACCGTTCTTTTGCAGAGCGAGCAATTGCGCTTGCCATTATTTGTATTATCCATATTCTGTATTTCCTTTCATTCAGTCTGCGAAGTCTCCCGATTCGTTTTTTTACCGAAACGGGTTATCATCCTCCGGCGGCTCGGTCCACTGTGTCCCGGTACGGGAATCCGGACGAATCACGTAGGGATTTTCCTCCCGCTGATTGTCAAAAAGATTCCGCTGCGGCCGGTTTTCCGCAGACCGGTCATCGGTTCTTCCCGCCGGTTCGGAAAAAGGATTGTCACCCTGCGGACGGCCGACCCTCCGCGGCGTTCTGAACCGCTGTCTGTCAGCATCCCGGGCGGCAGTGCTCACCTCCGTGATCATCCGCACAATGCCGATGATCCAGCCCACTGCCAACAGAAACGCAATGCCCACCGGCAGAAGCAGCAGGAGAAAAACTGCCAGCAGCGCCCGCCGGAACAGTACGGAATTGAAGGTTCCCCTCATCATCGAGGCCGCAAAGCGGCCCAGTGCGGGCAGCACGGAGCCAATGCCGTAAATCATACCGATCACATAGATCGGCACGGCCCAAAGGGCATGTACCGTATACCCGCTGCAAGTGGCAGCGATTCCCAATGCAATGCCGACGATGCCGGAAATCAGCAGTTTTCGAAATCTTCTGTCCATCCTGCAGCCTCCTCAGGTATCGGTAAAGCGGATCGGTGTGGGGTTCGTCTCCTTGTGAGGAAACACCAGCGCCACGCCGTTTGGCAATCCCGTCAGCTCTCTCGAATCCAAAAAGCGATGGGTCGCCTCCGTCCGGGTGGTGCTGCGGTTGGTGCTGCCTTTGAGTCCGAAACGCTCGCGGGTTTCTCCCACGGTCACATCCTCCCGGAAATAAGTCACATCCTCGAAAAATTTCGACCAGTCCGCCGCGTCATTCTGCGGATGGTGAAACAAAATCAGATTGGCGGGGTACTTCAATATCGGTTTCAGTTCCTCCGCCGAAAGTCCGGTGCCGAACACATTCGGCGACAGATAGATGGTCGGATTCCGGCTGTCCCTGCTCCCTGTCAGTTCCTTCAACAGACTGTCCTTCCGAAACGGAAGGGTATCCACCACCAGCAGGAACGGGTATCCCGCCTGCTTTATTCTGTTCAGGAGAGAAAGCATGACCTCCGCCATCAGCAGATTGGACTCGCTCCCCACATCCAGACAGACAATGCCGCCGTTATCCAATACTCCCTGCAGCCCAATGCCGGAATGGGGTTCCGGCGGAAGGAGACTTTTCAGATTTTTGAAAAAAACGCTTGCATCCTTAAAACCGGCAGACTCGGCGGCAATCGTCTTCATTGCATCCGTAACATTCACACTTCCCTTATGCCGCTCGAGAAAGTCATTTGAAGATTCCCACGGGAAATGCGCCAGTCTCCACAGTGACGGCGTTTCCCCCACTGCCTCCAGCAGCTGACACCCGCACTTCACAGCACCCAGCATCTGGGCATTCCTGCCGAAATACCATTGTGCCGCACCATTCAGGATCAGCGCAATATCATCCTCGTTCAGACCAGAGAAAAACAGCAGCTCGCTGTTCTGTCCGCTGCGAGGCAGGTAAACATTGCCGCTGCCGCCATGCATCAGCACTCGCTGCAGCGCCGTATTGCCTGCGTGGAGGATGAAAACAGGAATGCTGCCGTCGATGCTGTGCCGCAGCAGCTCCCACAGCGCCGCATTGCGGGAACGCTGCGTTCCGCCGGAGATGACCGAACGGACAAGCAGGCCCGTTTCCCTGTCATTGACCCGGTTCAGTGCCTCTGTCGGGGATAGTTCTCGATGTGCCATAGTCACCCTATCCTTTCACGTACATCGGAAAGCTGTAGAAATACGGCTGGCGGCCGATGATGCTGACAAAGGCGCTGCCCGCAGACATCTGCCGCAATTCCCAATCCTCCACGCAGAAGCCGCTGCGCCGCTCGGAAACCGGGGTCATATTCTGAAAGACCGTGTCCACCGTCATACACTTTCCGAAGAACTCGCTGACGAATTCCCGCGTCCGCGCATCGTTGGGGCGGAACGCCAGCAGCGAGCCAAAACCCGCGATGGTGGACTGCGCTTTATGCTCCCCGTATACATCGTACAGCTGGGAGATCGCCTGCAGGGAGGCGATCACGTGAATGCCCTTGCTGCGTCCGAAGTTCACCGCATCGTCCAGATGCCGGATATGGGGCAGCAGCTTCAGCTCATCCAGTACGATATACACATTGCCCGCCTGATCCTCCGCTCTGCTCAGCGCCTCCTTCAGCGCCATGTCGATGAGCAGACTGTAGACCGGAGACAGAACGTCTCCGATGGCGGGACTGTATTCCACAAACAAGGTTTTTCCCCCGGCGGAACGGACAAAGTCCCGCACCGAGAAGTTGCCCTTCCGGCTGAAAGCACCGAAAAAGCAGTCCTGCACCATGACCTGCAGCTCCGACAGCACGCCCTGCGCCTGATCGTTCTCCCCGTCCCCCAAATAGGAACGGATAAAACCCATGCCCGGTTCGGAGGCCAGATTCTCCAGATTTTCTGTGGTGATATTACCGAAATAATCCGCCAGATTTTCGTTATACAGATTTTGCCGAAAACCGGAGTTCTCCCGGGAGATCCGGAGCATGGTCTGCAGATAGCCTGTAAAAATGCCCCTTGCCGCATTGGTGAAAAACGGCTGCTGCGCGGACTCATAGGGATGGAACAGGCTTCGCGCCATTTCCCGCGCCGTCATATTCTGCTGTTCCACAGTGCCGTCTGTCGCCAGCTCCTGAAAGATGTTCCAGTTCATGCAGTTTTGCCAGCCGCTCTCCTCCGCCGCAAGCACACAGTCCGTACCGCTCCGGAAGAAATCCCGGTAAAAATCGCCCTTGGTGTCGAACACGATCATCACATCCTGCGGCTTCATGCCCCGCTTCAGCTGGTGCATCAACAGCCGGATGGCGTTGGTCTTGCCGCTGCCGGTTCCGCCGATACACAGAAGGCCGGTGGACAAATCGGCCCGCCGCAGGGAAAACCAGCGTCGTTCTTCGTTTTGGATTCGAAGGTCATCCTCCTTCAGATTCACAGTCTGGTTATCGGCAGCCTTGCTGCCAAACATAATTTCGCTTTTCGGCGTCATCGCCGGATCCCTCCTTTGCTTTCCTGATGCTCCGAATGTGTGGAATTCTGCCTTGTCTGAGATGTATTACGGGGCGATTCCTGATCCCGCTGAAAGCCGGAGCCCTCCGAACGGGCGTTGGATTCCCGCTTTCCCGCATTCTCCGCGTCCTGTGCGAAAGCACTGCTGCGGCTTTCCGCCTCCCGCTGCTGCTCCAGCGGCCGGGAAAGGGATTTTGCCTCCACTGCCTCAGGCTTTCGCCTGCCGAAATCGTGCATGACGCCGGTCTCCGGGTCATAGTACCCGTTGGTCCGGTTATGATAGTCGGATTTGTGCGCCCCATTCAGGTGCTCATCATAGCTGAGAAACTGGATGTTGTCAGGGTCGTCCGCGTATTTCGGGTAAAGGGAGCAGCTTTTCATATGGTGCCCGTGATATCCCTCTGCCCGCCCGGAACCGTGTAGAATCTGTTCCTGCTGCTCCGGCGTCCAGTCTCGGGTACCGCGGCCCTGCTCAACATAATGCTTTTCCCGCTCCCAGGCCCGATGAACGCCCCGCTGTCTGGCATTTACCAGTTCCCTTTTTTCCTCCGGGGTTCTGACGGTTCGTTCTGCCATCAGTTTTCCTCCGTAAAGCAGCGGATCTGATCCTCCAGAAAGGTGCGGAGATCCTCCCAGTAGGTTTCCTCCCGGTCCTCCTCATGGTTCCAGAGCACCGCATTGCCGTTTTCCCGGTCGATGGTCAGGATATCCCCGTAGTTCAGAAAGCCGATGATCAGCAGATCCTCCGGCATGGAGAATCGGGAGCGAAATTCCGCCCCGTTGAAGCGCTGCAGGGAGTGCTCCCCCTCCCGGGCGGAGAGAAGCTCCGTCCCCGGCGCAAAAATCTCTCCCCCGTCGCTTTGAAGCAGGAAGGCACGGTAGTCCGCGGGGATACTCCGTCCCATTGCCGTTTCGCACCGGGTCAGTTCCGCCGGTGACGCGGGTCGCGTAAAGATCATTTTTTTGCTGGTCGCACGCAGAACATCCAATATGTTATCCATGGCCGTACCTCCTCACAGCGAGCAGAAATATGAATGTTATTTTGTCATTTTATGATATTTCCCGACAGATTGCAACAGAAAACATCCGATTCCAACAATAACCACCGGATTTCAAATCAATGTTTACATCCCCGCAGGTACATGATATGATATCGAAGTAAAATAGTAACATGCGGATACTATACATCCGTTTGACAGAAAGAGAGAGGTGTTTCTTATGCCGCCTGTAATCGGCGTGGACCTTGGTAACTGTAATTCCTTCCCGGCATATGTATCGGAAATCGATGAAAGGACACACCGCGGCGGTGTGGAGCTGGCTCTGCTTCCCGCAAGCTGCAATAAGATGGGGATTCCGTCCTATATCCATTGCAACAAAAACGGCCGCATCACCTACGGTGAAGCGGCTGCAAAGGGTGTTCCCATGGCAAACCGGCGCAATATGCTGAAACGGAGGCTGGGCGATTCGGAAACCATCGGCGGAACGACGGTGGACTATGACAAGATGATCACCGGACTGATCGCTTACATTGTAGATACCGCAAATCAGCAGCTGCAAAACAACCAGAAGCCCACCTCCTACAATATAAATTACGG
>DCGQ01000034.1 GCA_002314635.1 Clostridiales bacterium UBA1774 | reverse complement strand
TGGTGCCGTGGAAGCCATAGCGGCGAGCCTGATAATCGGTGTAATACTCATAGGGCAGCGCGTAGAGATAGGCCTTCTTCGGCATGGTCTGGTGGAAGGAGGTATCGAACACGGCGACCTGCGGCACGCCGGGCATGGCCTTTTCGCAGGCCTCGATGCCGCTCAGGTTGGCAGGATTGTGGAGCGGGCCCAGCGGGATGACTTCCCGGATACCGGCCTTGACCGCCTCGTCCACCAGAATGGACTTGGTGAACTTCTCGCCGCCGTGCAGCACGCGATGGCCCACAGCGCCGATCTCGTCCATGTGCTTGATCACGCCGTACTCCGCGTCGGTCAGCATCTTGAAGACCAGCTCCAGCGCATCGCCGTGATCCTTCATGTCCTGCTCAATCTTGGTCTTGCGGCCATCGGGCAGCTTATGCTCGATGAAGGACTTCTCAATACCGATACGCTCGCAGCCGCCCTTGCAGAGGATGCTCTCATTGTCCATATCCAGAAGCTGATACTTCAGAGAGGAGCTGCCTGCGTTAATGACAAGAATCTTCATATGATAAAATAACCCCTTTTCTATATATGTCTGTTTCCTACTATCATACCCCTTTTTTTCAGAATTCTCAACGGGTTTTGGTGATTTTTATGAAAACCATTGGAATAATTGCGGAATATAATCCCTTCCATCGGGGACATCTGGCACAATATGAGATGGTGCGGCAGCGTTTCGGCAAAGACGCGGTGATCGTGACGGCGCTGGGCAGCAGCTTTACCCAGCGGGGAGAGCCTTCCCGCTACACGAAATTCGCCCGTGCGGAGGCAGCGGTGCGCTGCGGGGCGGATCTGGTTCTGGAGCTGCCCCTGCCCTGGGCGGCTTCCTCAGCGGAAGGCTTTGCCCGGGGCGGTACTGCGATTCTGAATGCGCTGGGCTGCGTGGATGTGCTGGCCTTCGGCAGCGAATGCGGGGACGGGGCGCGGCTGGCGCGGCTGACCGACGCGCTTCTGGACGAGGCATGGCAGGATGCGCTGCACCGAAATCTGGAGCAGGGCATGGGTTTTGCCCCCGCAAGGCAGCTGGCGCTGGAAACGCTGCTGGGTGAGCCGGTTCCGGAGCTGCAGCGCCGGAATGACATTCTGGCACTGGAGTATTTGAAGGCGCTGCGGCAGCAGGGCAGCGAAATGATTCCCTGTCCGCTGCCCCGGCGGACGGAGCTGCCGCCTGCCTCGGCGCTGCGGCAGCAGGCGGACTTCTTTGACGCGCTGCCTCCCGCGGCGGCGGAGGTGTTTTGCCGGGAACGGCTGGCTGGCAGGGAGGTCATGCCGGACGCGCTGGACAATGCGCTGCTTTACCGGCTGCGTACCATGCAGGCATCGGAGCTGGATGCGCGGGAGGGCGGCGGTGAGGGACTGGGGAACCGGCTGTGTCGTGCGGCCCTGCGGGAAGGCACTGCCGAGGCCGTTCTGCGGGCCTGCGTCACGAAGCGCTACCCCGCCTCCCGGCTGCGGCGGCTGATGCTGGCCGCGCTGCTGGAGATCCCGGCGGGGATGAACCGCAGTCTGCCCACCGCGCTGCGGGTGCTGGCACTGAATGACCGGGGTGCTGCGCTGCTGCATGGGGCAAAGCCTTCGCTGCCGGTGATCACCCGGGCGGCCAAGCGGGAGCCGGACCGGTTCGCCGCGCTGGAGGAGCGGGCCTCCGCCGTGTATGCGCTGGGATTCTCTGACCCGGCGCAGCGCTCCGCCGCGCTGGAATTTCAGTCGCCTTTCTTTCTGAAAACGTGAAAAATTTCCCCGGAGCGCCGCTCCGGGGAATAACGATTATCGAATCTGACCGTTTCCGCAGACCACATATTTATAGCTGCACAGCTCCCGGAGACCCATGGGGCCTCTGGCGTGGAGCTTCTGGGTGGAGATGCCCATTTCACAGCCAAGGCCGAACTCGCCGCCATCGGTGAAACGGGTGGAAGCATTCCAGTACACCGCCGCGGAATCCACCAGACGGAGGAAGCGGGCAGCCGTTTCCTCATTTTCCGTAAGGATCGCATCGCTGTGACCGGTGGAATGGGCGGAAATGTGGGAAATGGCCGCGTCCGTGTCCGGTACCACCTTCACCGCCAGCACATAGTCCAGAAACTCGGTGTCAAAATCCCGCTGCCCGGCAGGAGTGCCGGGAATGATCGCCGCTGCCTGCTCGTCCAGCCGCAGCTCCACCGGATTTTCCGCCCGTTCCGTCACCAGCGCTTTGTACAGCATTGGCAGGAATGCTTCCGCCGCGGCTTCATGTACCAGCAGCACCTCCTCCGCATTGCAGACGGAGGGACGGCTGGTTTTCGCGTTGCGGACGATGTTCACAGCTTTTTGGAGATCGGCTTCCTCGTCCACATATACATGGCAGATGCCGGTGCCGGTCTCGATGCAGGGCACGGCGGCATTGTCCACACAGGCGCGGATCAGTCCCGCGCCGCCCCGGGGGATCAGCAGATCCACCAGACCCCGAGCGGCCATCAGTTGGGCGGCACTGTCCCGGGAGGTATCCTCGATCAGATTGACCAGCGTTTTCGGCAGACCTTCGGATTCCAGACCCTGCTGCATGGCGTCCACAATGGCCTTGGCGCTGCCCCATGCTTCCTTGCCGCTGCGAAGCACGCACACATTGCCGCTTTTGAAGCTGAGTGCTGCCGCATCCGAGGTCACATTGGGGCGGCTTTCATAGATGATGGCCACCACGCCGAAGGGCACCGCCGTCTTTCGGATGATGAGACCGTTGGGACGATGTTCCTCGGAAAGCACGGCTCCCACCGGATCCGGCAGGGCGGCCACCTGCCGCATTCCCTCTGCCATGGCGGCAATGCGCTTTTCGTCCAGCCGCAGCCGGTCCAGCATCACTTCGCCGATTTTGCCTGCGGCGGCAAGGCAGTCCTGCTCATTGGCGGCGAGAATCGCATCCGCCGCGGCCACAATGCTGTCCGCCATGGCCAGCACCGCCCGGTTTTTCCGTTCCGTATCCAGACCCGCCAGCACGGTACGTCCGGCGCGGGCATTTATCAGAATATCTCTTGTTGTCATGGTTTTGATCCTCCGTCCATCGGGTGGTTTACCTTACCATAAATCCAATGAAAGTGCAAGGCTCTGCCGATTTACTCATTGAGAAAACCTGCGAAAAAATCCCCGCGCCGCCTTTCGGGACGCGGGGAAGAAAACATTTGCTTATTCAGCGGCGGGAGCGCCGGTGGACTTACCCTGCTGCTCCAGCTCCTTATAGGCTTCCTTGCGGCTCAGGTTCAGACGGCCGCGCTCGTCCACGCCCAGACACTTGACCCAGGTCATGTCGCCCACATTCAGCACGTCCTCCACCTTCTCGGTGCGCTTGAACTCCAGATCCTTGATGTGGACCATGCCGTCCTTGCCGGGAACCAACTCCACGAAAGCGCCGATGGGGATGATGCGGGTGACTTTACCGTAGTACAGAGCGCCGGTCTCAGGCACGAACACGATGGATTCCACCATCTGCTTGGCCTTCTTGCAGCACTCGATGTCCAGAGAGGAGAAGTAGACCATGCCGTCCTCCTCCACGTCCACCTTGGCGCCGGACTCGGCCACGATCTTCTGAATGGTCTTGCCGCCGGAACCGATGACCTCGCGGATCTTGTCCACATTGATCTTCATGGACAGCATCTTGGGCACATTGTCGGGCAGCTCCTTGCGAGGCTCGGGAATGGCCTTCAGCATGATCTCGTCCAGAATCTGGATGCGGGCCTCACGGGTGATGTCCAGCGCGGAGCGGATCACTTCGGGAATCAGACCGTCGTTCTTCAGGTCCATCTGGATGGCGGTGATACCGGCCTTGGTACCGGCAACCTTGAAGTCCATCTCGCCGTGGAAGTCCTCCACGCCCTGAATGTCAATAAAGGTGTTCCACTTGTCCCCGTCGGAGATCAGACCGCAGGAGATACCGGCAACGGGAGCCTTCAGCGGCACACCGGCGTCCATCAGTGCCAGCGTGGAGCCGCAGACGGAGCCCTGAGAGGTGGAACCGTTGGAGCTGAGCACCTCGGACACCACACGGATGGCGTAGGGGAACTCCTCCACGGGGGGGATGACCGCCTGCAGAGCCTTTTCCGCCAGCGCACCGTGGCCGATCTCACGGCGGGAGGAGCTGCGGGAGCCTTTGGCTTCGCCGGTGGAGTAGCCGGGGAAGTTATACTGGTGCATATAGCGCTTGGTTTCTTCGGGCCAGATGGTGTCCAGCTTCTGGACAGCCTCCAGCGTATCCAGCGTGGCAATGCTGAGAACCTGCGTCTGACCACGGGTGAACATGCCGGAGCCGTGGACGCGGGGGATCAGGTGCACCTCAGCGGCCAGCGGACGGATCTGGTTCATGGCGCGGCCGTCCACACGCTTGCCCTGCAGCAGCCATTCCTTGACGACCTTCTTCTGGATGCGGTAGGTGATTTCCTCCCACTGGGCGGTGACCTCCGGGTATTCCTCGCCGAACTCGGCAAAGACTTCCTCGGCTACCTTGTTCCAGCGCTCCTCGCGGACATTCTTGTCGTCGGTGTCCATGGTGTACTTGGTCTTTTCGTAATACTCCTCCACGATCTTCCCGAACAGTTCTTCATTGAAGGAGGTGTGAGCGTAGCTGAACTTGGGCTTGCCGATCTCTTCCACCATCTGGTTGATGAGAGCCACGGCAGGCTTGATGGTCTCATGAGCGGCCATGATGCCGTCAAACATCACATCCTCGGGGATCTCCTGACCCTCGGCCTCGATCATGACCACCTTACCGGCGGTGGCAGCGATGGTGACGGTCATCTTGCTGGTGTCTTTTTCGGCAGCGGTGGGGTTGAAGAGGTACTTCTCGCCGTCCCAGCCAAGCACTACGCCGCCGATGGGGCCTGCCCAGGGCACATCGGAAATGGCGGTAGCAGCGGAAGCACCCAGCATGGCGGTGATCTCAGGGGAGCAGTCCGGGTCAATGGACAGCACCAGGCAGGAGATAACCACGTCGTTCCGCAGGTCGGAGGGGAACAGGGGACGCATGGGACGGTCGATCATACGGGAAGCAAGGGTGCCCTTTTCGCTGGGCTTGCCCTCGCGGCGCAGGAAACCGCCGGGGATGCGGCCCACGGCATACAGCTTTTCCTCGAAGTCCACATTCAGGGGGAAGTAGTCCACGCCGTCCTTGGGACGGGGGGAGGCGGTGCAGCAGACCAGCACGGTGGTATCGCCGTAGCGGGTCATGACGGAGGCATTGGCCAGCTCCGCGTACTTGCCCACGGTGAAGCTCAGCTTCCGGCCGCAGTAGTCCATGGAGTAGGTCTTTTCATTGGGAAACTCTCTGTGGGTGATGATCATATTTTTTTCCTTTCCACGGCGGCTCCCGCTCTTTAGCACTTGAAAAAATGCCGGAAGCTCCGGCGCTTTTTCAACTGCTAAAAAAGGAGAAGCTCCGCCGTCATTAAATTTGCAGGGCTGCCCACATTGGGCAGCCCTTGGTTTAAACTTACTTGCGGATGCCCAGCTTGGCAATGCAGGCACGATAACGCTCGATGTCCTTCTTGGCCAGATAGTCCAGCAGGCTGCGGCGGGCGCCGATCATTTTGAACAGGCCGCGGCGGGAGTGGTTGTCCTTCGGATGAGCCTTCAGATGCTCGGTCAGGTTGTTGATCCGGGCGGAGAGAATGGCGATCTGAACCTCGGGGGAACCGGTATCGGTCTCGTGGGCGCGGTTGGCTTCGATGATCTGGGTCTTTTCGGCTTTCTGCATCATGGCAAAAGCACTTCCTTTCCAAATATTACCCGCAGAACTGGGTCATGGCGGGAAAGGCTCCATATCCCATGACCAGGTAGAGGGGCGAGCTTCAATGAGCATGTCATTGTACCACAGAGTTTTTTTCTTGTAAATAGAAATTTTCCTTTTTTTATGACGGAACTATGCTATAATAACAAAAAATCATGGGAAAGCGGGGAATAACCGGGATGAAGGTGCTTGCGGTAGGCGATATTGTGGGAGAAGCGGGACTCAGCTGGTTTGTGAGCAGGATCCGCGCCCTCCGGAAGGAGACTGGGGCGGACTTCATTGCGGTCAACGGGGAGAATGCCTGCGGCACCGGCATCACCGGGCGGCAGGCGGGCGAGCTTCTGGACGCGGGGGCGGATGTGATCACGCTGGGAAACCATGCCTTCCGCCGTCAGGAGATTTTCGAGGAGCTGGAGGACAATCCCCGGATCCTGCGCCCCATGAACTTTGCGCCCCAGAGTCCCGGGCAGGGTTGGGGCGAATACGAGACCCGCTTCGGCACCGTGCAGGTCATCAATCTGATCGGCCGCTGCAATCTGGATTTCGGGCCGGACAACCCGTTTCTGATGGTGGAAAAGCATCTGAAAAACCATCCGTGCAGACTGACGCTGGTGGATTTTCACGCGGAGGCCACCAGCGAAAAGCTGGCCATGGCCTATCATCTGGACGGGAAGGTCAGCGCTCTTTGGGGCACCCACACCCATGTGCAGACCTCGGACGGGATGGTGCTGCCCAATGGCACCGGCTATCTTACCGATCTGGGCATGACCGGGCCGAAATACTCCGTGCTGGGCGTGGAGCCGCAGCAGAGCATCTCCATGTTCCGGGGCGACCCCCGGCAGAATTTCAAAACCGCCCCTGGTCCCCGGAAGCTGGAGGGCGCGGTGTTTACCATTGACGAAAAGACCGGGCGCTGCACGGCCGTGCAGCCGCTTCGGCTGGAAGAAGCGGGAGGCAAGTGATGCTGCATATCCTGCACGCAGGGGATTTCCATCTGGATACCCCTTTCGCGGGACTGAGCGGGGAGCAGGCGGCCCAGCGGCGGAAGGAGCAGCGGCAGCTTCTGGAGCTGCTGCTGGAGGAAGCGGAGGGGGCAGATCTGTGCCTGTTTTCCGGCGACCTGCTGGATTCCCGCTTCTGCTACCGGGAAACGGCGGAGGCGTTGGAAAGCTTTTTTGAGAAGCTGCCCTGTCCCGCCTTCCTGTCTCCCGGCAACCATGATTTCTATTCCCCGGAAAGTCCGTGGCGGCGGATGCGTCTGCCGGAGCGGGTGCATCTGTTCCGCAGCGGTGTGCCGGAGCCTTGGGTGCTGCCGCAGCTTGGCTGCACCGTCTGGGGCGCTGCCTTTCAGGAGCGGCAGTCCCGGCCTCTGCTGCGGGGCTTTTCCGCGCCCCGGGACGGGGGACTGCAGCTGATGGTGCTGCACGGCAAGGTGAACGACCCGGGCAGCGTGTATAACCCCATTACGGAGCAGGAAATCCGGGACAGCGGACTTCATTATCTGGCGCTGGGTCATGTGCATACCCGGAGTGAGCTGCGAAAATCCGGGGATACTTACTGGCAGTACCCCGGCTGCCTGATGGGGCGCGGCTTTGATGAGACCGGGGACAAGGGCTGCCTCCATGTGTGGCTGGATGAGGAAGGCTGCCGGACAGAGTTTCAATCCCTGCCGTCCCGCCGCTATTGGGAGCTGCGGGTGGAGCTGACCGGGGAGCGGGAGCCGCTGACCGCCGTGACGGAAGCGCTTCCGGAAGACTGCGAGGGGGATATCCTCCGCATGACCCTTTGCGGCGAAGCGGAAAAGCCGGACATGGAGGCGCTGCGGTCAGCGCTGCAGCGGCGCTGCTTCGCGCTGACCCTTGCGGACGAAACGAAAGCACCGGCGCAACTGTGGGCAGGCGCAGAGGAGGACACCCTGCGGGGCGGCTTCCTGCGGCTGATGCGGGAGCGGTATGAGCTGGCGGCAGACCCGGCGCAGCGGGAGCGGCTGCTGCTGGCGGTTCGGTTCGGACTGGCGGCACTGGAAAACCGGGAGGCGCTGTGATGGAATTTACACATCTTTGCGCCAGCTTCGGCCGTCTGGAACAGGCGGAGCTTACCCTGTATCCGGGTCTGAACATTCTGGAAGCACCCAATGAAACCGGAAAATCCACATGGGCGGCGCTGATCCGCGCCATGCTCTACGGGATCAAAACCGGCCGCGTCAAAGGCGCCGAGCTGCCTGACCGGCAGCGGTATCAGCCATGGTCCGGCGCGGCCATGGCGGGAGAGCTGGAGCTTATCCGGCAGGGCGAAAGCGTCACCCTGCGCCGGGTCTCTCCCGGCGGTGGGCGGCCCATGGGCGAAGCGGCGGCAGTGCTCAGCGGCACCGGGGAACGGATCCCGGCGCTCTGCGGCCCCGCACCCGGGGAAACGCTGCTGGGCGTCAGCGAATCTGTCTACCGCCGCTCCGCCTTTATCAGCGGCACCGAGCTGACCGTGGACGCGGACGCCCAGCTGGAACGGCGGATCCTGAATCTGGTGTCCTCCGGCGAGGAGGAGAGCGCATGGAGCGAAGTGGATCAGCGGCTTCGCCGCTGGCAGCACAAGCGCCGCTATCGGAATACCGGAGAGCTGCCTGCCGCGGAAGCGGAGCTGCAGGCCGTCCGGGATGCGCTGCGGGAGCTGGAGGAAAAGAACAGCCGGATTGCCCGGCTTTACGAGGAGAAAAACCGGCTGACCGCGCAGCTGACGGAGCTGGAAACGGAGCTTCGCCGCCACAACCGGGATCAGCGGCTGGAAAGCCGTCTGCTGGCGGAGGAAAACCACCGGGCCGCCTGTGAACGGGCGGAGGCTGCGGCGGAACGGAGAAGGGCACTGGAGCGGGAGACCGCCCGGTTCACCCCGGATGCGCTGCGGCGGCTTTCGGAGGCGGATACGGCGCTGGAAGCTGCCGAAGCAGCGGCGGCAGCCGGGGCGGAGCGGCGGCAGCGGCGGCAGACCGTGCTGGAGGCGCTGCGTTCCCCGGAGAAACGACCCGGCGTCTGGCGTCTCTGTTTGCCGGTGTGCGCGTGTCTGGGACTGTTTGCCGGGATCCCGGCAGTGCCGCGGCTGCTGCGTTGGCTGGTGCCCCTTATAGGTCTCCTGCTGCTCAGCGCCGGTGTGCTGCTGACCCAAAGCAGGAAACGGCGGCTGCGGAATGCCGCGCTCCGTCAGGCGGAGACGGAGCTGGCGGAGGCGGAGCAGGACCTTGCGGCGATGAATGCCCGGCGGGACGCGGCAGCGCGGGAGCTGGCTGCGTGTCGAAATGCGCTGGGCGGCAAGGACGATAGAAGCGGGGCGGAGCTTCGCATATGGGCGGAGGCGCGGCTTTCCGCGTGCCGGGAAGCTGTGCTGACCGAGCGGCAGGCGTGGGAGCTGGCGGATCGGCTGCTGCCTCCGGCGCTGCCCCCTTCGGCGGATGACGCGCTCACCGGCGATACTCGCATGAGCCGCGCCGAAGCGGAAGCACGGATGACCGAAACCCGGGCGGAGCTGGAGAAAACGGTGCAGGCCATCGCCTACGAGGAGGGCAGCTATGCCCATCTGGGCGACCCGCTGGTGCTTTCCACCCGGCAGAAGACCCTGCAGGAGAAGATCGCAGGACTGACAGGGGAGTATGCGGCGCTGGAACTGGCTGCCGAGGTCATGGAAACCGCCCATGCCCGGATGGAGGCGCAGGTCTCCCCGCTGGTGAGCCGCAGGGCGGCGGAGCTGCTGCGAGGCATGACCGACAGCCGGTATGACAAGGTGTATTTTGACCGGGAACTGCATTTCACCGTGCATCGCCCGGAGGAGATTACGCCCCGGGAACTGGAATATCTGAGCCAGGGCGCACGGAATCAGGTGTATCTGGCGGTGCGGTTGGCTCTCAGCGAGCTGGTGCTGCCCGGGGACGAACCGTGCCCGCTGGTGCTGGACGATGTGCTGGTGAGCTTTGACGATGCGCGGGCGAAAAACACCCTGCGTCTGCTGCAGGAGCTGGGGCGGCAGCGCCAGATCCTGCTGTTTACCTGCCAGAGCCGGGAAAACCGGCTGCTGCGGGAGCTGAATGAAGAATTATTATCATCTGATCGGATATAAAAACTGTTATGGAGGAAGAAACAATGTCTGAACGTATGATTCCCAAGCGCAGTCAGGTTCCGGTGGAGCAGACATGGGATCTGAGCCACATTTTTGCCAGTGAGGAGGCATGGCAGCAGGAGTATGAGGCCCTGTCCGCCCTGCCGGAGAAGATCGCCGCCTATCAGGGCAAGCTGGGCAGCAGCGCCGAAACCCTGCTGCGCTTCTTCAAAGAGGACGATGAAACCGGACTGCGGCTGAACGCACTGTACGGCTATGCCAGCTGCCACAGCGACGAGGATACCACCAATGCCCACTATCTGGATATGAAGAGCAAGGCTATGCGTACCGCAGTGGCCCTGTCCGCTGCCGGAGCCTTTGCCGCCCCTGAGATCATGGCCATCTCCGATGAGACGCTGGAAGGCTTCATAAAGGAGCAGCCCGGTCTGGAGGAGTATCGCCGCAGCCTGTACCTGCTGCGCCGGAAAAAGGAACACATCCTCAGTCCCGAATGCGAAGCGCTGCTGGCCGCTGCCGGTGAAATGGCCGACACGGCGGATAACATCGGTTCCGCCTTGCGGGATGCGGATATGTGCTTCCCGGATGTGACCGACGGCAGCGGAAAGACCCGGAAGCTGACCTCCGGCACGCTGGTACCCTATCTGGAAAGCGCCGACCGGGACTTCCGAAAGACCGTATTCGAGACTTATTACAATAAGCTGAGCCAGTACCGGAATACGGTAGCCGCCGCGCTGGACGGGCAGTTCAAGCAGCTGCGCTTCTTCGCCGATGCGCGGCACTACAAGACCACGCTGGAGGCCGCCCTGTTCGGCCGCGAGGTGCCGGAGCAGGTGTATACGAATCTGATCGAGGCCGTCCATCAGAATTTCGGCCCCATGTACCGCTATGTGGCCCTGCGTAAGAAGCTGCTGGGCGTGGATGAGCTGCACATGTATGATGTGTATACCCCCATCGTCACCGATGCAGCCGTGGAGATCCCCTTCGAGCAGGCAAAGGAAACGGTGCTGGAAGCACTGGCTGTTCTGGGCGAGGATTACCTTGCCATCCTGCGGGAAGGCTTTGAAAACCGCTGGATCGACATCTATGAGAACGAGGGCAAGCGGGGCGGCGCTTATTCCTCCGGTCTGGGCCGCCCGCACCCCTATGTTCTGCTGAACTACAAGGAGAATCTGGACAGCATGTTCACGCTGGCACACGAGATGGGCCACTCCCTCCACAGCTATCTCAGCTGCCAGAACCAGCCGGTCAGCACCTCCGACTATGTGATCTTCGTGGCCGAGGTGGCCTCCACCGTGAACGAGGTGCTGCTGGTGCGCTGGCTGCTGAACAAGACCACGGATAAAAAGCAGCGGGCCTATCTGCTGAACCACTTCATGGATCAGTTCAAGGGCACCGTCTACCGCCAGACCATGTTTGCCGAGTTTGAGCTGGAGATGGGCAGAATGGCGGAATCCGGTCAGGCCCTCACCGCCGATGCTCTCAGCGAAAAGTATCTGGCGCTGAACAAGGCGTATTTCGGCCCCGACATGGTTTCCGATGACGGCATCGCGCTGGAATGGGCGCGGATCCCCCACTTCTTCTATAATTATTATGTATTCCAGTATGCCACCGGCTTCTCCGCTGCCGTGGCCATCGCGGAACGGATCCTTACCGAAGGGGAGAACGCCGTGAAGGACTACAAGCGCTTCCTGTCCGGCGGCTGTTCCACCGACCCCATCAGCCTTCTGAAAATCGCCGGTGTGGATATGTCCACCCCCGCCCCCGTGGAAAGCGCACTGAAACTCTTTGACGAGCTGGTCAGCGAAATGGAAAAGCTGTAAGAACAACATATCCCGGGCAGCACAATCGCTGCCCGGGATATGTTATAAAGGTTACTTTTTCCCGAGAAACCGGGTGCCAAAGGGCTTTCCGTCCAGCAGGGCATATAGACCTTCCACCTCAGCGCCATTGGCGATGATCATGTCCGTACCGACCTCCGTGACCATCTGCGCGGCGTGGAGCTTGGTTTTCATGCCGCCGGTGCCCAGCTCACTGCCCTTGCCGTCCGCCAGTGCCAGAATCTCCTCCGTCAGCTCCGGCACCACATCCAGCCTGCGGGCATTGGGATCCTTCCGGGGGTTGGCGGTGTAAAGCCCGTCAATGTCCGACAGCAGCACCAGCAGGTCGGCCTGAACGCTTTTCGCCACAATGGCGGACAGGGTATCGTTGTCGCCGATACCGAATTCCGCCACGGAAACGGTATCGTTCTCGTTGACGATGGGGATGACGGAAAATTCCAGCAGCCGTTCCATGGTGTTGCGGAAATTCGTCAGCCGCTCCGGAACCTGAATGTCCTCCGCCGTCAGCAGGATCTGCGCCACGGTGCGCCGGTATTCGGAAAACAGCTTGTCATAGGTATACATCAGCTCGCACTGACCCACGGCAGCGGCGGCCTGCTTGGTGGGGATATCCGTGGGGCGGGCGGTCAGGTGCAGCTTGCCCACACCCATGCCGATGGCGCCGGAGGACACCAGAATCACCTGATGGCCTGCGTTTTCGATATCTGCCAGCACCTTGGTCAGCTTTTCCATCTGCCGCACATTCAGCCAGCCGCTGGGGTGGGTGATGGTGGAAGTTCCAATCTTGATGACGATTCGCATGGTGAGTACCTCCGTCCTAGCTCGTTTTACGAAAACGCCCCCGACCGGTTGGTCGAGGGCGGATTTTCTTACTGCAGAGCGTTCAGCTTCTTGGTGAGACTGCTCTTTTTACGGGCCGCATTGTTCTTGTGGATGATATGGTCGGCTACGGCCTGATCCACAGCCTTGACAGCCACTTTGTAGGCTTCCTGAGCGGCAGCCTTGTCGCCTTCCACAGCCTTGACCTCGAACTTCTTCAGCTCGGTCTTCAGCTCGGTACGCTTGGCCTTGTTCGCAGCGTTCTGGAGCTTGGACAGCTCATCGCGCTTGGACGCAGATTTAATATTGGGCAAATTACTCACCTCCTCAATTTCAGTTCCAGCGAGTAGACAATATAACACCATTTGCAAAAAAGTGCAAGACCTATTTTGCGGGTTTTTCCTTTTTCCAGACGAAAATTCGAATAGCGCACCTGCATTCCGGGAAAACTGAACCGAAAAGGGAGGGATGCACCATGGTTCGCACCGATCTGGCATGGGAAGCCACGGAGCTTTGGCAGGAACAGGGCGGAAAGGGACTGCCGGAGGGCGTCAGCGGCAAAACGGAGGAAATCGACGGCTGCCGTCTGGAAACGCTTCGCATCGAATCCAAAGAGGGGGAAGCGGCGCTGGGAAAACCGGCGGGCCGCTATCTGACCCTGTTTCCGAAGCCGTTTCTGGAGCGGGAGGAGGACGGCTTTCGGCGCTGTGCCATGCTGCTGGGGCAGCTTCTGCGGACGATGCTGCCGCGGGAGGGCGGCGTACTGGTGGTGGGACTGGGAAACCGGGCCATCACGCCGGATGACCTTGGCCCTCGCACCCTTCGTCATGTGCTGGCCACCCGCCACCTTCCGGATGCGCTGCCGGAATTTCGGGTGCTGCGGAAGGTCAGTACCCTGACCACCGATGTGCTGGGCAACACCGGCATCGAAAGCAGCGAACTGGTGACGGCGGCGGTGGAGCGGCTGCAGCCCGCTGCGGTCGTTGCCGTGGATGCGCTGGCCTCCCGGCGGCTCAGCCGGGTCTGCCGCACTGTTCAGCTGACGGATACCGGCATTATTCCCGGTTCCGGCGTAGGGAACAGCCGGAAGGCGCTGAACCGGGCGCTGCTGGGTGTGCCGGTGCTGGTACTGGGAGTTCCCACCGTGGTGGACGGCGGTACGCTGGCCGCTGACCTGACGGCGGAAGCCGGATTGGGATGCCCTTCGCCCGGCGATTTCGGCGACCCGGGACGGCAGATGATCGTCACGCCCCGGGAGATCGACCGACAGATCGCCGACCTGTCCCGTTTGCTGGGATATGCCCTCAATCTGGCGCTGCAGGACCTGAGCGTGGAGGACATCACGGCGCTGATCGAGTGAGAAACGGGATCAGCGCAGTCCGTTCAGATAGGTTTCTAATATTAAAGTAGCCGCCACCGCGTCAATGACCTGGCGGCGCTTTTTGCCGTGCTTTCCCGCTTCGGTGAGAATGCCGTGAGCCTCCACGGTGCTGCGCCGCTCGTCCACCATCACCACGTTCAGACCCTGCTCGGTCAGATACGCCTGCAGCGCACGGCTTTTTTCCGCGCGGGGGCCTTCCGTGCCGTTCATGTTCTTGGGCAGACCCAGCACAATGGTGTCCACCCGGCGGCTCTGCGCCAGCTCTACCAGCTGCTGCCGCAGCTTATCCTGATTCCAGGAATCCAGCACCAGCGTTTCCCCGGCCAGCATTCCCAGTGCATCGGAGAAGGCGATTCCCGTCCGGGCGTCACCGTAGTCTATGGCCATGATCTTCATTGTGTTATCCTCATTCCTGTGCGATTTCAACCGTCTTTACGCAGCCGACTCCGAAAAGCGGTTCCAGTGCGGCGCGCAGAAGCGGCAGACTGTCAGCCGGAGCCAGCGCCTGTATCATGCCCGCAAAGCCGCCGCCGTGGACACGGGCAGCGCCGCTGTGTCCCAGTACCCTGCGGCACAGCGCCAGCGCCAGCGGGATCGGCTGCGGGTCATGGCTGACGCTGCTGTTCTGCAGATTTTCGGCACTGCTGCGGCCGGAATCGTCCATCAGTGCCAGATAACGGCTGCAGTCCCCGTCCCGCAGGGCCTGCGCCATCTCCGGTACTCGGGCGTTTTCCGCAAAGAAGTGCAGCGCCCGCAGCACTGCCCGGTCTCCGCAGCGGCTCCGGAGCATGGGAAGCTCAGCGGTAAATGCGGCTTCCTCCACATCCCGCAGCCGGGATGCACCGAAGCAGGCCGCCACCGCCCGCATTTCCTGCGGGATCGCGGCGTAATCCGCCGTCAGATCCGCGTGGGCGGAGCCGGTGTCGATCAGCAGCAGCGTGTGATCCGGTGCAAAAAAGTCCGTCTTTATCGCTTCCACCAGCGGCGTTTCGCCGATGAAGTCGATCTGCTGTACGCCGCCCAGCGCACAGGCACACTGATCCATCAGGCCGCAGGGTTTGCCGAAATGGACATTTTCCCCGTACTGCGCCGCTTTTGCCAGCGTGATCGGGGGGATCGCGCCGCCGTAAAGGCCGCTGACCAGCCTGCCCATCAGTACACCGAAGGCGGCGCTGCTGCTGAGTCCCGCACCGGCAGGGATCTCCGAGCGCAGCCGGGCATGAAAGCCGCCCACCGGATATCCGGCATTTTTCAGATATTCCAGCACGCCGCGGCACAGAGCCTCCGCGCTGCCGGGACGGGAGCGGGCGGGGGACAGCTCCGCCGGGTCAAAGCGGAAGCTGCCGAAGCCTTCGCTCTCCACCGTTACCATGGGGGCGGCGGCAGCCTGCGCGTACAGCCGAAAGCCGATACCCGCCGCCAGAACGCGCCCGCCCTGATGGTCTGTATGATTGCCCGCCAGCTCCGTCCGCGCCGGGACGGCGGCGGTCATGACCGGATGTTCCATGAAAGTCCTCCTTGCCGGGGAAAGATGGAACTATGATAACACAGTTTTCCGCCATTCGCAATCAACGGAAATATCTGCGAAATGTTTATTTCATATTAAAACAAAGTTACACATATTTCTGCGGGAAAATACATAATACGGTCATTATGCACAAAAAAATACGGAGATATTTTGATGAAATATACAATATAAATTATATTGCAATAAAATGAAAAGTGTGATACTCTATTTCCGAAATAAATTAGAAATAATTATTTCGGAAATTATTACACAGGAGGAAACAAATGATGAAACGGAAACTTGCTCTGCTTCTCGCCGTCCTGTTCGTCGTGGCCCTGTTCGCAGGCTGCGGCGGCAACACCGGCGGAAACACCGGCGGAAATACGAATACCGGCACCAAGACCGATACCGGTACGAAGACCGATACCGGCACGAAAACCGATACGGGAACCGACACCGGCACCGAGCCTGTGGACGAAGGCCCCTACAAGCTGGCTCCCGGCAAGTACGAGACCGATGCGGAAGGCTGGCCGCTGGACTTCTATGAGTACGAGCTGCCCCTGAGCACCACCGATGAAGTGTTCACCAACATGACCCTGTGCTTCACTCCCCAGTATCTGCCGGAGGACGGTTACGCGGGTCTGCCCATGTATGCGGGACGCGAACAGATGACCGGCGTACATATGGAATACAATGTGGTTGCTTCCAGCACCTTCTCCACCACCCTGAGCGTGCAGGAAGCCGGTGACGATCTGGATGACGTCATCGCCGGTTACTGGGCCTACCATTCCGGCTCCAGCCTGAATGAGGTCATTGACGACAACATCATCGTGAACCTGTATGATTACCGGGAGTACATCCCCAACTACTGCCGCTACGCCATCGAGTTCAAGTGGGTTGAAGCCATGTGGGGCTATGTGAATATGCCCGCCACCGATAAGTGGATCGGCTTCATGGGTTTCTATGATGAGCCCTGTATGACCACCGGTTACTTCATGCGCGGCGACTGGCTGGACGAAATGGGCATGGATGCCTACTCTGTCAACACCTTCGATCAGTGGCATGATATGCTGACCGCCGTGAAGGTCGCCGGCTACTGCGAATACCCCCTGATGATCTACGCCAACATTGACGCAGGCGCCAATGTGTGGAACGCGTTCAACACCTCTCCCTATGCCGCTTCCTGCGCCTATGTGCGTGTTATCGACGGCAAGGTCAACTTCAACGGCACCAGCGAGGACGACAAGGTCCTTCTGCAGTACATTGCCAACTGGTACAACGAAGGCCTGATCAACCCCAACTTCCAGTCCACCTCCTCCACGGAGGACATTCAGGCAGTTCTCAGCAACAGCGAGACGGCCTGCCCCTTCTTCAACCCCTCTGAGATCCTTGGCTACGAATCCAGCTGCGTCGATCCGGAGTGCCGTTACGACGTTATGAAGAAGCTGGTTCGCAACGAAGGCGATATCATCCACTGGCGTCTGGATCCCGACGAGTTCGGCGGCTGCGGTGCTTCCGTGGCGGCCAGCTGCGAGAATGTCCCGCTGGTTCTCACCTACCTTGACTGGTGCTACTCTCCCACCGGCGCCGACTGGTGCAACTGGGGCCCCGAAGGCACCTACTGGGATTACGATGAAAACGGCGTGAAGCAGTGGAACGAAACCATGACCTCCTTCGAGATGGGCGTTGGCTGGGCTACCATGTGCTACCTGCAGAACCCCATGGACGCCGGTGTCAATATGTGGACCCGCAACTACTACTACGATGGCGGCGAGCGTCTGGTTCACTTCTTCGACGTGTGGAAC
Source organism: Clostridiales bacterium UBA1774 (assembly GCA_002314635.1). Lineage (GTDB taxonomy): Bacteria > Bacillota > Clostridia > Oscillospirales > Oscillospiraceae > UBA1774. The sequence goes on along the minus strand of DCGQ01000034.1, from coordinate 45,581 downwards.
GAGGCTCTGGATTACTACGATGGTGCGTACAACTACCCCGCTGCCATCAAGATGAGCGATGATCAGTCCGCCGAAGTCACCACCCTCCGCGGCGATGCCGATACCTACTTCTCCGAGAACTACGTGATGTTCTTCATCGGCGAGAAGCCCTGGTCCGAATGGGATGCCTTCCAGGATGAACTGGGCGCCATGGGCATGGATCGTATCACCGAGATCTATCAGAATAACTACGACGCCTACATGGCAGCCTGAGTTTTCTGACGGAGCGCCCCTTTAAAAAAGTAATTAAGCCAGTTCGGAATGACCGGCGTTGGAGCCGCCGGTCATTCCGGCTTCACTGGTCCCTTTCTCACAACGACCCCCCGGAATGCAGCACCGGGGGGTCGTTGTGTTCCCTTGCGGCAGAAAGGAGAAGGGACTATACTTTTCCGGCAAAGAATGCTATAATCAAACTGAGATATTATCGTTGCTGACAGGAAAACCCGGAATGGGAAGATCAGACAGAAGGCTGGTGTGGATATGGCAGATACGCAGACCGTGCGCTCACTGGGCGTCCGTGGAATACACGGCTATGCCGTGACCGTGGAGTGCTTTGCCGCTCACGGGGTACAGAGCGTGTTCGACTTGGTAGGTCTGCCGGATGCGGCGGTGAAGGAGGCAAGGGATCGGGTTCGTGCCGCCATTCGCAGCAGCGGCTTCCGGTTCCCCACCGGTCGGGTGATCGTCAATCTGGCTCCGGCAGATACCCGGAAGGGCGGCACCCTGTACGACCTGCCCATTCTGCTGGCCGTTCTGGCGGCTACGGAGCAGATTCCGCCGCTGGAGGCGGACTGCGCCTTTTTCGGTGAGCTGAGTCTGGGCGGCGAGCTGCGTCCGGTGTCCGGTGCGCTGAGCATGGCTCTTGCGGCGGGACGGGAGGGTATTCGAAAGCTGTTTGTCCCTGCCGGAAACGGGGCAGAGGCGGCCTATGCGGCGGAAACGCAGGTGTTCGGCGTGGAAAATCTGGGCGCGCTGCTCCGCCATCTGCGGGGCGAAGAACCGCTTTCCCCGGTGCTGCCGCCGGAAACGCCGCCAATCACCGTGCCCGTGCCGGACTTTTTCGATGTGAAGGGGCAGGAGGATGTGAAGCGAGCGCTGGAGGTGGCGGTTGCAGGCGGCCATAATGTACTGCTCAGCGGCCCGCCGGGCGCGGGCAAGAGTATGCTGGCTTCCCGGCTGCCGGGCATCTTTCCCGCCATGAGCCGGGAGGAGATGCTGGAGACCACCGAGATCCACTCCATCGCCGGACTGACCGATTCCCAGAACCCTATCGTTTCCGTGCGCCCCTTCCGTGCGCCCCATCATACCGTGTCCGCTGCCGGTCTGGCAGGCGGCGGCGCCAGTCCCAGACCCGGCGAGATCTCCCTCAGCCACAACGGCGTGCTGTTTCTGGACGAGCTGCCGGAATTTGGCCGCCAGTCGCTGGAGGTGCTGCGGCAGCCGCTGGAGAACGGTTCCGTGACCATCTCCCGGGCAGCCGGTGCAGAGACCTATCCCAGCCGCTTTATGCTGGTCTGTGCCATGAATCCCTGCCGCTGCGGCTGGTACGGCCACCCCTCCGGGCGCTGTACCTGTTCGGAAAGCGCCGTTCATGCCTACCGGCAGAAGATCTCCGGCCCGCTGCTGGACCGGATCGACATTCAGCTGAAGGTTCGCAGTCTGGAATTTGACGAGCTGCGGAGCCAGCCAAACGGGGAACGCTCCGCCGCCATCCGGGAGCGGGTGGAAAAGGCCCGGGCCATTCAACGAAAAAGGCTGGAGGGCACCGGAGAGCTGACCAATTCCCGCCTCAGCGGTGCGCTGCTGCAGGAGACCTGCGCGCTGGATTCCGTGGGAGAGCAGATGCTTCGCAGCGCCTATGACAAGCTGAATCTCACCGCCAGAAGCCACGACAAGGTGCTGCGGGTGGCCCGCACCATCGCCGATCTGGACGGCAGCGAGCGCATTCAGCCCCTGCATCTGGCAGAGGCTCTGCAGTACCGGGGCAGCGTACTCTGACCGGAACCACGTAAATTCCGCATTCCGATGCGATCATCAAAGAGAACATATTCAGGGAGGCCATTTCCATGAAACGAATCTTACCGTTGATTCTCGCGGCGCTGCTGCTGGCGGGATGCACGCAGAAAGCACCCGAGCCGGTTCCCACCCAGACCCCGGTCGTCACCGCCGCACCCACGCCGGAACCCACACCCGAGCCTACGCCTGAGCCAACGCCGGAACCCACCCCCACCGTGACCGCTGTACCGGAGCTGAACGCGGAGGAAATCTATGCCCGCTGCGCCCCGGCGGTATTCTACATCGAAGTGTATGACAGCGACGGATGGTGCCTGAAAACCGGCAGCGGCTTCTTCATCCGGGAGGACGGACTGGCCATCACCAATTACCATGTGATCTCCGGCGCTTCCGACGCCTCCATCACCGTTTCCGATACCGGCGAAAGCTATCCTGTGGCCGGTGTTTACGATTACAGTGTGGATGAGGACTGGGCAGTTCTGCAGATCGACGGAGAGGGCTTTGCCACCCTGCCCATCGGCGACGCATCGGATGATGTGGGCGGCGCTACGGTCTACGCCATCGGCAGTCCGCTGGGTCTGCAGAATACCATCTCTGCCGGTCTGATCTCCAATCCCCACCGGATCTCCGGCGGAATGGACTACATCCAGACCAGCGCCGCCATCTCTCACGGCAGCAGCGGCGGTGCCCTGCTGAACAAGTTCGGCGAAGTGATCGGCATCACCTCCGCTACTTATACGGACGGACAGAATCTGAACCTTGCCATTCCCATGACCTATCTGGAAAACGCGGAGAAGCGCATCTACCACGCGCTTTCCGTCATCAACAAGGAACCGGGCGGTACCCTTTGGGTCAGCGAACAGCAGGTCAGCACCTCCATCGGTGAGGCCGAGCGCACCATACTCTGTACCGTTTACAAGCAGAACTTCGATTACGCCACCGTCCGCTATGAAATTGATGATACCGATGTGGTCACGGCCCTGTGGGGCGAGTGGAACGGCGACGATATTGAGCTGTACCTGACTCCAAATGGCGTGGGCAGCACGGATGTAACCGTCTATATGCTGGATTCCGGTACAGAGAATCTGATCGACACCGCCTATATCCATGTGGAGGTGGGCGCCTCCGGGGAAGTCAGCGCAGACAGCGATGCAGTGCTGACCATCAGCGAAGGCTATGTATCCATGGATCTGTTCGGTCAGGAAACACTGACGGTTTATGCTCACTCCGAGCTTTACGGCAGCGCCTCCTATGTGTATTACAGCATGGACAATCCGGGTCTCTTGGAGTGTGAGTGGGGTGAGTGGAACGGTGATTATATTGATCTCACCATCCGTCCGCTGACTGCCGGAAACACGGAGCTGACCATTATCTACTATACGGAGGACGGGACATGGCTGGCTGAGCTGTCCATCCCCATCTCCGTATCCTATTATGAAATGCTGTCCATTCCGGATACCGAGCTGGTAATGGAGATGGGACAGACGGTGCAGATGCCGGTAAGCTATGAGCAGGGCGTGTGCCTGCTGCATTATTCGGCGATGGATCCGGAGATCGTGTCTCTGGGTATGATGGATGATCTCGTCACGATGAAGATCACGGCGGAAGAACCGGGCGAGACCTACGTGTGTTTCTGGACCAGCGATATGGAAACGGAAGAAATGCTGGATGAATGCTGGCTGCACGTGATCGTTGTAAAGGAGGCAGTTGGATGAAAATTGTCGTTGCAGGCTGCGGCAAGGTAGGCGGAGAGGTGGCCCAGCAGCTCAGCGAAGAAGGGCACAGCGTCACAGTGGTGGATCTGAGGGAATCACAGGTGGAAGAAGCCTGCTCCCAGTCCGATGTGATGGGCATTACCGGTAACTGTGCCACCCTGCCGGTGATGCGGGACGCGCAGGTGGACAAGGCGGATCTGGTGATCGCCACCACCGCGTCCGATGAACAGAATCTGCTGGCCTGTCTGCTGGCCCGGAAGATTGGCGCGGGACATACCATTGCCCGGGTGCGGGATCCGGGGTATGTGGCGCAGATGGACTTTCTCAGCGAAGAACTGGGACTCAGCATGTATGTAAACCCGGAGTATTCCGCAGCCAGTGAGATATTCCGGCTGCTGCGCTTCCCCTCTGCCCAGAAAATCGACGTGTTTGCCGAGGGCCGGGTGGAAATCGTGGATATGACCCTGCAGCCGCACAGTCCGCTGGCGGGCGTCAGTCTGCGGGATCTGCCGGGAGCCGTGGATGCGCATATCCTGATCAGCGCCGTATTGCGGGATGGGGCAGTGACCATTCCCAAGGGCGATTTTACCCTGCGGGAGGGGGATCGGGTCAGCTTCACCGGCGAACCCAATGAGATCACCCGTGCGTTCCGCAAGCTGGGTCTGCTTCGCAGAAAGGTGGACAGCGTCTTGCTGGTTGGCGGCGGGCGTATCAGCTTCTATCTGTGCCGGATGCTGACCGGTCTGGGTACTCGCTGCACCATTGTGGAGAAGGACGAGGCGCGGTGCCGGCAGCTTTGCGAGCTGCTGCCCTCTGCAGAGATCATCTGCGGCGACGGTACCGATCACGAGCTTCTGAACGAAGTGGGACTGCAGAATATGGATGGTGTTGCCGCACTGACCGGTTCGGATGAGGAAAATATCATTCTCGGCATGTATGCCGCTTCGCTGGAACGCGCGAAAAAGGTGGTCGTCAAGGTCAATTCCGGCAATCTGGTGCGACTGGGTGAAAAGGCGGGTCTGGAAAGCGTTGTCAGTCCCAAGCACATCACCGCAAACGCCATTCTCCGCTATGTACGCGGTATGTCCAACTCTCAGGGCAGCAACATGGAGGCGCTGCACCGCATCTGCTCGGAAAAGGCGGAGGCGCTGGAATTCAGAGCCTCGGGTCAGGTGCCCGGCGTGCTGGGGATCCCGCTGAAATCCCTGCCGCTGCGAAAGGATGTGCTGCTGGCCTGCATCGTCCGGGACGGAAAGACCATCATCCCCGGCGGCAGCGATACCCTTCGCACCGGCGACCATATTCTGATCGTCACCACGGCGCAGGGACTGAATGACCTGACGGATATTCTGAGCTGAATTCATGATTCCGCGATTGGAGGACATAACATGGTGAACTGTATGTTTCATCCCGGCGGCGAGGCGCTGACACTGGAAGCGGCCAAAGCCTGCCACTGGAAAGAGGGAGACCGGGTGCTGGATGTAGGCTGCGGCGGCGGTGCCAGCATGAAGCTGCTGAAGGAGCGGCTGGGCATCCGGCCTGTGGGCTGCGATACGGATGCGGGAATGCTGGAGCGGGCAAAGACTCTGGATCCGGAGTTTGTGCTGCGGGAGACGGACGGCATGAGTCTGGATTTTCCCTCTCTGTATTTTGACGGGGCGCTGCTGGAATGCTCGTTCAGCCTGATGACCCGTCATGACGAACTGCTGAACGAGCTGTACTGCGTGCTGAAAAAGGGCGGAACGCTGGCGATTTCCGACCTGTACTATATCAACCCGGATCAGAACCGGGCAGGTGAGGTGTATTACGAGGCAAAGCGCATTCTGAATACGCCCCGGGAGGAGGGCGACTGCGAGAACGCGGATAAAATCCCATCTCCCTATCTGCTGGACGGGATGTTCGTGGCGGATCACCTGATCCACGCGATCCGGGAGGCCGGATTTGAGATCACCCTGTTCCGGGATCGTACCCGCCAGCTGCAGGACTGGTATGCCCAGCTGCTGATGGATCACGGTTCTCTGGAGAACTTCTGGGCAGAGAACCTGCCCGCCGGTACACGTCCCTGCTGCAAGGCGAAGATCGGTCGGAATACCGGATATTTCCTGCTGACCGCAGAGAAACTGTAAAAATCAAGGCAATGGAATAAAAAATCTGAAATATTCAGTGGCAATTTTCGGAGTTTTGTGCTATACTGAAATAGAGCAAAAAAGAGAGGAGGCGCGGATCGGATGGAGAGCTTTCTGCATACTGCGGTGCAGAGCTACGGGATCGTCGTGCTGGCAGCCGGGTTTTTCCTGTTCTTCCTGTATCATTACCGCGCCTTCAGCGCGGAAATCCTGCGATATTTCACCGCAGCCACCTTGTCCATCCTCCTGCTGGTGGCGGCGGACGGGATGCAGAGCTATTATGCCACGCTGCCTTATCCGACGGCCGCCAGAATGTTCTTTGCCGCCTCCGGGTATTCCCTGCGGGTGATCGTGCTTTACTGCTTCATGCTGCTGTTCTGCCGACGGCGGACGAAAAGGGTCAGGGCGCTCATTACGATTCCGTCACTGGTGAATATTCTGGTTTCCTTCAGTGCGTTTTTCACGGAGAAGGTCTTTAGCTATACCGAGAACAATGTGCTGATTCGCGGGCCGCTGATTTTGGTGCCCTTTGCGGTGTCCTTCCTGTATTTCGTCATTCTGATCATCGAAGGCATTCATAACATGAAGATGGGCGACAAGCGGGAAACCATGCTGGTGCTGTTTATCTTCATGCTTTCCACCGTCACAACCACCATGGAGGTGAAGTGGGCCTTCAAGGGTATTCTGCCCGCCTCCTGCATTCTGGGTACGATCTTCTATTATATGCACTTCATGTCCGACAGCTACAGCTATGACAAGCTGACGGACGCCTGCATCCGCAACCGGCTGTATGAGGATGTGCGGGATCTGAACGAACCCTACGGTGTGATCGCCTTGGATGTAAACGACCTGAAACGCATCAACGACACCTGCGGCCATCTGATGGGAGATCAGGCGCTGATCGCCGTTTCCCATGCGGCAAGAGACTGTCTGCCCCGTAACGCCCGGCTGTACCGCATCGGCGGCGATGAATTTGTCATCATCTGCCGCACCCGGGAGGAAGCAAAGGTGACGGCGCTGGCACAGCAGATCCGGAAGGCCATCAGCGCCACGCCTTACACTGCGGCCATGGGCAGCGCCATCCGCAGCGATGGAGAAACGCTGGAAACGGTGATTGCCCGGGCGGACGCACTGCTGTATCAGAACAAGCAGGAAATGAAGGCCGAAGGCAGCCGCACACCCTTTGAAGCAAGGCTGTAATGACTTATTCCCGTGAAATAGGGAGGACATCTCGGGTTTGAGATGTCCTCCTGTTTTATTTCCCCAGCAGCACCAGAATCAGACCGTAGACGGCGCTGGCGCTGATGCCGAACACGATCACCGGTCCGGCTACCAGAAACATTTTGGCCGCCATGCCGGTGACAAATCCCTCCGCCTTAAATTCCAGCGCAGGAGAGGCAACGGCATTGGCAAAGCCGGTGATGGGGATCAGTGTTCCGGCTCCTCCGAATTTTGCCAGCCTGTCATAGACGCCCAGTCCGGTAAGCACCGTGCCCAGAAAAACCAGCGAAACCGAGGTCAGCGTGCCCGCGTCCTGCTCCGACGTGCCGAAGCCCAGCCAGAGATTCTGGATCAGCTGTCCCAGCGCACAGATCAGTCCGCCGATGAGAAAGGCACAGAGCATATCCTTCCCCACCGGTGAGCGGGGACAGCGCTGCTTTACATACTTCCGATATTGTTCAGCGGTCATTTCAACCATAAAAAGCACCTCCCGGAGCAGTATCTGCTGCCGGGAGGCGTTTCATACGCGATTATTTGTCCACATTCACGTTGGTGAGGCCGTTTGCTTCAAATTCCTGCATGTATTCGTCGATCTTGCGGTTCAGCTCACCGTCCGCCGAGGTGTCCGTTGGCCCAAGATCCAGATCCCGCCGGGCCAGCTCCTCCGCCAGAATGTCAAAAAATACCGCGTCCTCATAGTCCATGATCGCTTCCTGAATGCCGCCGTCCTCATAGCGGGCGGAAGGAACCACATCCCCGTCCTGAATCTCAAACAGGGAATACATCCCCGTTTTCAGACAGTAGGAGAAGCACTTGGACTCCACCTCGTCATATTCCCGGATGCGCTGATTGCCGCGCATGGAATTCATGACCCAGTTTCCGACATAAACCAGATCCAGAAGCCGCCGGTATTCCTGATCCGAAAGCTCCAGCTTCATAATAAGCGCACCGTCCTTTCCTGTAAGTGCCGCTATTATAGCCTTACCGAATGAAAATATCCACTGTTTTTTGCGGTTTTTCCGAGAATTTTCCTGCCCGAAATTTCAGCGGCTCCCCTTGTAGAGCAGGGCGTTATCTTATATAATAAAAGGCGCTGTTTGCGGTGCTGCGAAGCTGCGGCACCGGGAAAGGAATGACATGGATCAGAGGCCTATCGGCGTTTTCGACTCCGGTCTTGGCGGACTGACGGCGGTGGTACAGCTTCGGCGTGTGCTGCCATTTGAAGATATTGTTTACCTTGGAGATACCGGGCGGGTGCCCTACGGGGGACGCAGTCCGGAGACCATTGCCCGATACGCGCAGGAGGATTTTCAGTTCCTGCGGGAAAAAGATGTGAAAGCGGTGGTAGTGGCCTGCGGAACGGTCAGCAGCATCGCCCTTCCGCTGCTGCAAAACCGGGGGATTCCGGTGCAGGGCGTGGTGGAGGCTGCGGCCCGGTATGCCGCTTCCGTGACGGAAAACGGAAGGGTGGGCATCAGCGGAACGGAGGCCGCCATCCGGGCGGGCGCTTATCTCCGGGCGCTGCGGCAGCTCAGGCCGGAGGTGCAGGCAGTGAGCGCGGCCTGTCCCCGATTTGTACCGCTGGTGGAGAACGGGCAGACCGACCCGGCAGACCCGGAGCTGGCTGCGGCGGTGGCGGAGTATCTGGAGCCGGTTCGGGATTTCGGCGCGGATACGGTGATTCTGGGCTGCACCCACTATCCGCTGATCGAGGCAGCCATCCGGAACTATCTGGGGGAAGGCGTGCATCTGGTGGATGTGGCGGCCCGTGCGGTGGACGCACTGGCGGAGACCCTGCAGAGCAGCGGAGCGCTTCACGAGAGAACCCGCCCCGGCAGCTTCCGCTGCTATGTGACCGGGGATGCGGAGCGGTTTCGGCAGCAGGCGGCCCGCTTTCTGTGCGGCGGCCCGGTGGAAGCGGAAACCGTGATGATCGGCGAAGAATAAAAGACAGAACGGATGATGAAGAATATGATTTCTCCTGCGATGATTACGATTCGGGGCACGCAGCACAATGTAAGCGGCCCGGAGGCGGGTTCTGACCCGACTACGGTGGAGCTGGTCACGGAGGGCGCGTGCAGCTACCACCCGGATTTCAGCCAGTTTACCTATCAGGAAAGCGAACTGACCGGCATGGCCGGTACGACCACCACCTTCCGGGTGGAAAAGGAGCAGATCACCATGCTGCGGGAAGGCACCGTGACCAGCCAGATGCTGTTTCAGCCGGGTAAGAAAAACACCTTCCTGTATGAAACCCCCTTCGGCACCATGACCATGGGGGTGGACACCCGCCGTCTGAAGGTGGAGACGGGGGAAAACGGCGGAAAGCTGGACCTGCAGTATAACGTGGATGTGGACGGCATTCCGTTGAGTCGGAACACCTTCCTGATTTCGTGGAAGCCGCAGGTCTCGTAAGTCCGCTTGTTCAGGCGGAGCGGGAGCTTCTGCGTCTTTTGCGCCCTGCGGCGCTGGCTGCAGGACTGCTGGGGGACGGACAGCCGCTGCCCGGTACCGTGAAGCCGGTGACGGAGCGGGACGGGGTGGACTATGCTTCCTCCTGCGCGTTTCTGCTGGCGCAGCGTGCCGGAATTTCGGCTGCGGCGGCAGCGGAGCGAATCTGCGCCGCAGCGGAGCCTGCCGGTTGGATCGACGGGGTTTGGGCGCAGAACGGCTATGTGAATGTGTCGCTGGGCGATGGGTGGTATGCGTCTGCGGCGGAGTTACTGGCCGGGGAGCCGCTGCCGGTGCCGTCGGAAACCGCATACCCGGTTCCGGAATCGGAGCGATTTCGGAGGGACGGCGGCAGTCCGTTTTACGCCGTCCGCTATACCCGGTTTCGGCTGGAAACGCTGATCGCCCGATATCCGTCCGGGGACAACGCCGCGCCCTTTTCCCCACGGGAACGGCAGCTTTTGAAGCAGCTCTGTCTGGTTTCGGCAGCGATTCCGGAGGGGACGGGGGATGCGCTGTTCCGCCAGCTTGCCCGGCTGAGTACCCGGCTGCTGGCCTATTACCGCACCGGGCCGCTGCTGTCCGGCAGCGACGGGGAAAAGGCCGCCTGCGTCCGGCTGCTTCGGGCGGCGGAGCGGGTGCTGCACCGGGGAATGCTGCGTCTGCGGATGGATATGGAAGAACGCAGCCGGGAATGAAGCAGGGTTATGCAGCCGGACTGTATGCGGAATAGAGCAAAAATCTGCTGTAACTGCCGTCTGACAGGCAAAATGAGGGGGAAAAACACGGTATTTGACCGTTTTTCCACCGACAGAAAAAGCGGATTGTGGATAACTTGGTGGAAATTGTGAATACTTCCGCCGATCCTGCAAATGCTGACACGGAACCCGTGCAGCCGCTGATCCTCCTTTGGCTTCGAGGGATAAGCTGCGGAAATTCAGATTTCATGCCGTGACGAAGCGGCGGAACGGATGGTAACTATGTTTGAAGTGGGACTTATCGGAACCGGCAATATGGGCGGTGCGCTGGCCAGAGCCATTGCTCGCAGCGGCGAAAAGCTGCTGCTGTGCAACCGCAGTCTGGAGAAAGCGGCTGCGCTGGCAGAGGAGCTGGGCAGCATTACCGGCAGCAATGCAGAGGCGGCAAAAAGCTGCCGCTTTCTTCTGCTGGGTGTGAAGCCGCAGGGCATGGCTGCGCTCCTGACGGAGCTTAGGCCGGTGCTGCAGGCCCGGAAGGATCGGTTCGTGCTGGTGTCCATGGCAGCGGGACTGCCAATTTCCGCTATCAAGGTGCTGGCAGGGGTGAACTGCCCGGTGGTGCGGATCATGCCCAATCTGCCGGTGGCGCTGGGCGAGGGCGTGGTGCTGCTGAGCGCCGATGGGGAGACTGCGGAGGAAGAACTGGCTGTGCTGGAGCGCCTGATGGCCGGAGCGGGACTGATCCTGCGTCTGCCGGAGGAAAAGCTGGATGCAGGTTCCGCGGTTTCCGGCTGTGGCCCCGCTTATGTGTACACCTTTCTGGAAGCACTGGCCGAGGGCGGCGTGCGCTGCGGCCTGACCTATGACCAGAGCTTGGAGCTGGCGGCGCAGACCCTGATCGGCGCGGGAAAAATGGCCATGGTCAGCGGTGAGCATCCTGCGCGGCTGCGGGCGCAGGTCTGCAGTCCCGGCGGCACCACCATTGCCGGTGTGCAGGCATTGGAGGAACACGCCTTCCGGGCAGGCGCCATGGCTGCTGTGACCGCGGCCTATGAACGGACGCTGGAGCTGCGAAAGGGATGAATTGAACCGGGAACGGTTTCGAAACACTGTCGAGACCGTTCCCGGCTTTTGTTTTGCCTGACCGTTGCTTCCCGGTAAAAATTATGTTAATATGAAAGAAAACGGAACAGGAGAATGAAATGAAGGTTATCATCATCGGCGGCGTTGCGGCGGGTGCTTCCGCTGCGGCACGGCTTCGCAGACTGGACGAAACAGCGGAGATCACGGTGTACGAGCGCACCGGCTTCGTTTCCTATGCAAACTGCGCGCTGCCGTATTTTATCGGCGGCGTAATTCAGAATCCCGGCGCATTGACGCTGCGTACCCCGGGCAGCTTCCGGCAGCGCTTCGGCATCGAAGTGAAGGTAAGCCATGAGGTGCTTGCCATCCACCCGGCGGAAAAGACCGTTACGGTACGCAATCTGGAGAACGGCGAGGAATTCCGCGATTCCTATGACAAGCTGCTGCTGGCTCCCGGTGCAAAACCCACCCGCCCGGAGCTGCCGGGCATGGACAGTCCGCGAATCTTCACCCTGAGAACGGTGGAGGACACCATGCGGATTCGCAAATTCGTGGAGGAGAACCAGCCTAAAACCGCGGTGCTTACCGGCGGCGGTTACATCGGTCTGGAAATGGCGGAGAACCTGACCCATGCAGGCGTAAGCGTCACCATCGTCCAGCGTCCGAAGCAGGTGCTGAACACCTTCGATGGGGATATGGCCGCCTTCGCCCATGCAGAGCTGCGGGCAAACGGGGTGAACCTGTGTCTGGGAAGTGCCGTCACCGGCTTCCGGGACTGCGGGGATGGGATCGAGACCCTGCTGGAATCCGGCGAAGCGCGGAAAGCCGACATAGTGATTCTGGCCATCGGCGTGACCCCGGAGAGCGACCTTGCCGCAGCTGCCGGTCTGCAGCTGGGCGTAAAGGGCAGCATTGCGGTGAACAGCCATATGGAGACCTCCGTGCCCGGCATCTATGCCGCCGGTGATGTGGTGGAGGTGGAGCATCTGGTTTCCGGTCAGAAAACAGTGATCCCGCTGGCCGGCCCTGCCAACAAGCAGGGACGCATTGCGGCGGACAATATGTGCGGCATTCCCAGCGAATACCGTGGCGGACTTGGCTCCGCCGTGGTGAAGCTGTTTTCCGTCACCGCTGCCTGCACCGGCCTGAACGAAAAGACCGCCAAGGCTGCGGGGATCGACTATGACCGGATCGTGTTCAGCCCCAGCTCCCATGCGGATTACTACCCCGGCGCAAAGCAGATCACCGTGAAGGTGCTGTTTGAGAAGGGCACATATCGGCTGCTGGGCGCGCAGATCATCGGCGGGGACGGCGTGGAGAAGCGGCTGGATGTGCTGGCCACCGCCATTTCGGCGGGTATGCCCGGCTATGCGCTGAAGGATCTGGAGCTGAGCTACGCGCCGCCCTATTCCTCCGCCAAGGATCCGGTGAACTTCGCCGGATTCATTCTGGAAAACCTGAAGCTGGGTCTGGTGAAACAGGCACACTGGGATGAACTGCCTGACCTGCCCCGGGACGGCAGCGTGACGCTGCTGGATGTCCGCACCCCGGCGGAGTACGGGCGCGGTCACGCTCCGGATTTTATCAATGTGGAGCTGGACGGCATCCGGGAGCATCTGGATCAGATTCCCGCCGGAAAGCCTGTATATGTGATGTGTCAGACTGCCATCCGCAGCTATATCGCCTGCCGCATCCTGAGCCAGAACGGCTATGACTGCTACAATATCTCCGGCGGCTACCGCTTCTGGAGCACAGTCACCACCGAGCAGAAGCGCGCCGAGGAATGCTGGCCCTGCGGTATGGAAAAGGTCTGAGATGCCATTTTACGGCAATGCCGGAGCCGGACGGGTTCGGCTTGCCGGACTGAATACGCATGGGAATGAGGCCGTCTCGGCGAGAGACAGCTTCGGGGAGGTTATGATGGAAACGACCGAGCTTCAACCCAAGTCCGAAAAAGACCCCATCATCTGTCCCGGCTGCGGAGCAAAACTGGAGAAGCTGACCCGGTATTGCCCCAACTGCGCCACGCCGCTGCCCCAGCCGGAGGAGGACAAGGTTCACGGCTACTGGGATTTCTATGGCGCGGCAGAGGTGAACACGGAAAACATGAAGGATTTGGTTCCGCAGGAGGGTCTGAAGCTGCACCGCTGGATGCAGGTTGCCGCGCTTGCGGCGTTCCTCGTCTGCTTCATCGCCGGATTTGCCCTGTCTGCCTATGAAAAGGCGTTTCGATTTGAGCGGGCGATCCCGTTCTGGTGCGTCGGTGCGATTCTGGCAGCGCTCCTGCTGCTGGCATCCAAGGCAGCAAAGAAAAAATAAACGGAAATCGGACCGGGGCACAGTGCTTCTGTCAGGGCAGCCTGATCCCCTGCGCGTCGCCGCCGCCCAGCAGCAGGCAGGCGGAGGCGGCCAGAAGCAGCGCCTCCGGCTCCGGCTCCATGACCCGGCGGAAGGTGACGGGGATCTCCTGCATTTCCAGCAGCCTGCCGTCCAGACGGAAAAGGGAACGCCGCAGAGTCAGCAGAGCACTGTGCTCCCGGATGCTGCTGAGGCTCAGCGTGTCCGCACTGCTCAGTCCGCAGGAGATCCCGCCGGGAAAGCTGCCTCCCGCGGAGAGCAGCAGTCCCCCACAGTCCGGGGCGGGCACTGCGCCCCGGGGCAGGATGGTCAGATCTGCCTGACCCTGACATAGCGCCGCGTCCACCAGTCCCTGACGGCTCAGCTCTTTCAGAACCGTGAGCAGATAGAGCAGCGGCTTGGGATGGATGCCCGGCAGAATACGTACCCGATACATAAAAATCACCCGAAATGCAGTATCTGCGTTTCGGGTGATTTTATGTGCGTTACTTTGTCAGCAGCTCCACATCACCGGAGGCGGTGGAAATGCGGAATACGGCCTTGCCGTTTCCAGCGGTGTAGCGGCTGCCGTCGTTTTTCAGCGGAAGCTCCGAGGAGAAGCTGCCGGATGCGGTGTCCAGCTCCAGCGTAAAGCCGCTGTCCACCGGCAGCGTCAGCTTCACATCACCGGAGGCGGTGGAGATCTGCAGCTGTTCCGGTGCGTCCACGGTCAGCTCCACCTCCCCGGAGGAAGCGGAGATGTTCAGACTTTTGGCACGCAGCAGACCTGCTTCCACATCGGCGGAGGAGACGGAAACGGTCAGCTCCTCCAGTGTGAAGTCCTTCGGCAGCATAACGGTCAGCGTTTTTTCCGTGTTCAGCAGGGTCGCGCCTTCGGCAGCGGCGGAGATATACAGCGTGTCATCGGTGAAACCCCAGTGCAGCCGTTCCGCCTCGGTCAGCTCCCGGTCACAGGCCTCCTGAAAGCGGAAGCCCTCATCCTCGCCCTCGATGAAAACCACCTTGCCGGAGGGCCAGTCGATATTCAGACTTTTCGCACCGCTGACGGATGCGTCCCCGACGAAGTTTGTTTTGGGTCTGGCAGCGGCGGGGCTGTCGGTTTTCGTGACTGTAACGGTGCAGCTGCAGAGCAGCATCAGCATGGGGATCAGCAGGATCAAACGTTTCATGGTCGTGGTTCCTTTCCGTATACGGCCGGTGTAAAGAAAAACCCCTGCCTTTCAGCAGGGGAATATGATCACTCAGCCTGATTTTTCAGCTCCGCCAGACAGTTGGGGCAGACATTCTTGCCTTTGAAGGACACGATGTCCTTGCTGTTTTCACAGAAAATGCAGGTGGGCTCGTACTTCTTCAGGATGATCTTATCGCCTTCCACATAAATCTCCAGATAATCCTTCTGAGCGATTTCCAGAGTTCTGCGAAGCTCGATGGGGAGAACGATACGTCCCAGACTATCCATCTGTCTGACAATGCCGGTGGTTTTCATATATGCAGTGTGCCTCCAATTCAAATCCAAATTATGACAAGCTCCGACATTATAAACGGTGTGTCTTCCAAAGTCAAGCGCAAAAATGGGGGTTTTTCCATCTTTTCGGCGGCGGAAAAGCGGCGGTATTTCCGGCGGACATGGCTCATATGCTGTTTTGAGGTGATGGAAATGCCGGATTATCTCTGGATGGGAATGGTACTGTGTGCACTGGTGTTCGCCCTGCTGAGCGGCAGGGGAGATGCGGCAGGCGCGGCGGCACTGGAGGGTGCAGCCGCTGCGGTGAAGCTGTGTCTGGAAACCGGCGGCGCGATCTGCCTGTGGAGCGGGGTGCTTGCCCTGCTGGAGGAAGGCGGTGCGCTGGGCCTTCTGCAAAGACTGCTGCGGCCGCTGCTTCTGCGACTGTTCCCGGAAGCAAGGGAGAATCCGGCGCTGGGGACTGCGCTGACGGAGAATCTCAGCGCCAACCTGCTGGGACTGGGCAATGCGGCCACGCCGGCGGGCATCCGGGCAGCGAAGCTGCTCCGCAGCGGGGAGCGGGCAAGCGACAGCCTGTGCCGACTGACGGTGCTGAACAGCGCGTCCCTACAGCTGATCCCCACCACGGTCTGCGCCCTGCGAGCCGCTGCCGGTTCGGAAAAACCCTTCGCCATTCTGCCTGCGGTGTGGGGAGCCAGTCTGTGCGCCCTGCTTGCGGCGCTGGCAGCGGAAAAGCTGCTTCGGGCACTATGGCGATGAGCGGACTGCTGATTCCGGCCATCCTGTGCCTTGCGGGAACGGCGGCACTGTGCCGGGGAAAACCGGTGTACAGCACCCTGACGGCGGGCATCCGGCAGGGAATGCAGACCGTATTGACCGTATTCCCGCCGGTGGCGGCCATCCTCACCGCCGCTTACCTGTTTCGGGCCTCCGGCGCGCTGGATGCGCTGGAATGCCTGCTGTCACCGCTGCTTCTGAAGCTGGGGATTCCGCCGGAGACGGCGGGACTGCTGCTGCTCCGCCCGCTCAGCGGCTCCGGCGCGCTGGCGGCGGCTTCGGAGCTGCTGGAACGCTTCGGGCCGGACAGCCGCATCGGCCTCACCGCCGCCGTCATGCTGGGCAGCTCGGAGACCACCTTCTATGTGCTTTCCGTCTATTTCGGCGCGGCGGAGGTGAAAAAGACCCGCCATGCCCTTCCGGCGGCACTGGTGGGAGATGTGGTTGGAGCCGTGGCGGCGGCATGGTTTGTGAATCGGATTCATTAGGAATGCGGATAATTGCCCCTTGCACCCTGTCCCAAAATCAAGTATAATATTTTGCTGCGACTTGAGCCGCAGAAACAGGAGGGATAGACGATGACCGAGATTGATATTATTTCCGGTTTTCTGGGTGCGGGTAAGACCACACTGATTAAAAAGCTGGTGAAGGAAGCCTTCGCCGGCGAAAAGCTGGTGCTTATTGAGAACGAGTTCGGTGAGATCGGCATCGACGGCGGCTTTTTGCAGGACGCGGGCCTGCAGATCACGGAGATGAACTCCGGCTGTATCTGCTGCTCTCTGGTGGGCGACTTTAGCAAGGCGCTGGGCGAGGTGCTGGATCGCTTCCACCCCGACCGGATCCTGATCGAGCCCAGCGGCGTGGGCAAGCTCAGCGATGTGGACGCGGCTGTCCGCAAGCTCAGCCGGGACGACTGGAAGCCCGGTGTGCGGATCACCGTGGCAGATGCCCTGCGTGCAAAGATGTATATTAAAAACTTCGGCGAGTTTTACACCGATCAGGTGACAGCCGCCGATCTGATCGTGCTGAGCCGCACCGGCGACATCAGCGCGGAAAAGCTGGATGCCTGCCTGCATCTGCTGCGGGAGCTGAAGGCGGACGCGAAGATCGTCACCACGCCTTGGGATCAGCTGGACGGCAAGCAGATCCTTGCCGCTGCGGAGCAGGCGGGAAGCTGGCAGGAGGCCCTGCTGCACCATGACCACGATGAGGATGAGGACGAGGACGAGTGCGACGATCCGGACTGTGAGTGCCACCATCACCATCATCATGACGGTGATGAGGATGAGCACGAGCATCATCATCACCACCATCATGACGAGGATGAGGATGAGGACGAGTGCGATGATCCGGACTGCCAGTGCCACCATCACCATGACGAGGATGAGGACGGGCATGAGCATCACCACCACCATCATCACCACCACGGCCACGATGCGGATGAGGTATTCCTTTCCTGGGGCCGGGAGACCGCACGGAAATACACGGACAGCGAAATCGAAAGCATCCTGACCGCGCTGAATCAGGAGGAAAAATACGGCGCCGTGCTTCGCAGCAAGGGCATTGTCCCTGCACAGGACGGCGGCTGGATCCACTTTGACTTTGTGCCCGGTGAGCAGAGCGTGCGCCGGGGCGGTGCGGAGGTCATCGGCCGCATCGTGGTGATCGGCTCCGGCTTGAAGGAGGACGCACTGTCCGCCCTGTTCGGAGGGATTTAAAATGTTTCGGAAGAAACGGGAAGATATCGGCGTTTACTTCTTCGAGGGCTTTCTGGAGGCCGGAAAGACCCGGTATATCCAGAGCCTGCTGGAGGATGAAAGCATCCCCAAGGATTTGCACATTCTGGTGATCCAGACCGAGGAGGGTATGGAGGAGCTGGAGCCTGTCAAGGACAAGGACTTCCGCTATGTGAGCTTCGACAGTCTGGAGGACATCACCCCGGAAAAGCTGACCGCGCTGGAGGACGAGTACAAACCCAATACCATCATGGTAGAGCTGAACGGCATGTGGCAGGAGACGGACTTTTTTGACCGGATGCCGGAAAACTGGTATCCCTTCCGTAAGTTCGTCATAGCGGACGCCTCCAGCTTCGTTACCTATAATAATAACATGCGTGCGCTGGTGGCGGACAAGCTGCGGGAGGCCACGGTGGTGGTCTTTAACCGGGCGAAAGCGGATACGGACAGGCTGACCCTGCACCGCATCATCCGCGCCGCTTCCCGGCAGGCTCCCATCTTCTATCAGGGCGAGGACGGACTGGAAGTGCCGGACGATACGCCGGACGAGCTGCCCTACGATTTGAACGCACCCATTGTGGAGATCGCCGACCGGGATTACGCCGAGTGGGAGCGGGATATTTCCGAGGATCCGGACAAGTATGAAGGCAAAATCCTGCGGCTTCGCGGCTTTGCGGTGAAGAGCCGGGACAAGCGGAAGGGCTGGTTCAGCTTCGGCCGTCAGGTCATGACCTGCTGCGAAGCGGATATCACCTTCCTTGGCTTCAATGCGGTAGGCGCGGAGAGCAATGTGCCGGTGCCCGGTTCCTGGGTGGAGCTGACGGCGCAGGTTTCCGTGCAGACGGATAAAAAGGGCAATCCGGCACCGCTGCTGATGGTAGTCACCTGTGATAAGGTGCCGAAACCGGAGGATACGCTGGCAACCTTCTATTGAAACCGTGAACGGACGCATCATCGTCCTTGAAATGGGAAATGATGAATGGAAAGTCCGTTGGGAAAATGACGGAAGCGCTCTGCCCAACGGGTGGAGCGCTTTGCAGACAACGGAATCACCGGATGATCTCTCATTCATCATTGCGAGGTAAACTATGTCACAACGCATTCCTTTTACAGAACTGTTCCCCTGCTGTGCCGCGGAGAAGGATGGGCCGGAGGAGGGGATCCTTGGCGTTTTCCGGGAGGCCATGGTATTCGACATGGCGCTGGACAAGGAAAACGCCGTTATGAAGCTGGACGCGGAGTTCATGCAGGTTCCGCCGCCGGTGAGTCTGGGCACGGCAGAGAGCCGGATCGCCGCCCAGTACAACCTGAACCGGGTGAACATCCGGGCATTCCTCTCCAAAGATGCCAAAACGGAAAAACAGGGCAAGCCGGACAATAAAAACGAACCCAAAATGCTGTGGGGACGGAAGCTGAAAGGCGAAAGTGTGCCCATCGGCACACTGAACCCGGAATCCGGCAAGGTGGTGATCTCCGGTTCGGTTTTCGGACGGGAGATCAAGGAGGTTCGGGGCGGACGGCGGATCCTGTCCTTCAATGTGAATGACGATACCGGCTCTCTGCACATTTCCAAATTCCTGCAGGAGGGCGACGACGGACTGGAAGCCGTGGAGGACGGCATGACCGTTACCGTCTCCGGCGATGTGAGCTATGACCGCTGGCATGGGGACATTGCCATGGACCCCCGGGCGGTGATGCGCCTGCCCACGCCCCAGCGAAAGGATCTGGCCGAAGGAGAGAAGCGGGTGGAGCTGCATATGCACAGCCGCTACAGCCAGCTGGACGCGCTGACCGATATCACGAAAATGGTGCAGACTGCGGCCCGCTGGGGCCACAAGGCGGTGGCACTGACCGACCATGGGGTGCTGCAGGGTTATCCGGAGCTGTGCAACGCCGGGAAAAAGTACAATATCAAGGTCCTCTACGGTGTGGAGGGCTACTATGTGAACGATGTGGACGACCGGGTGGCGGTGTCCGGCAGCCGGGACATGGGATTTGAGGACGAATTTGTGGCCTTCGATCTGGAGACCACCGGCCTCCGTGCCGACTATGACCGGATCATCGAGATCGGAGCGGTGCGGATGAAGCAGGGCCGGGAGCTTGCCCGGTTTCAGACCTTTGTGGACCCGGGAGTTCCCATTCCGTCGGAGATCACCCGGCTGACCGGCATCCGGGACGAGGATGTGTCCGGCGCGCCGGATGAGGAAACCGCCGTCCGGGAATTTCTCCGCTTTGCCGGAGACAGCGTCCTCTGCGGACATAATGTGGATTTCGACATGGGTTTTGTGGCGGAGGCCTGCGCCCGCCATGGAATCCCCTTTGACAGCACCAGCATCGACACCCTGATCCTGAGCCAGAGCCTGCTGACCAGTCTGAAAAAGCACAATCTGGACGCGGCGGCGAACTATCTGGGTCTGCCGGAGTTCCGGCACCATCGCGCATCCGATGACGCCATGACCACCGGTCTGCTGTTGGAGGCCTTCTTCAAAATGCTGCGGGAAAAAGGCTGTGACCGCATCTCCCAGCTTGCCCCGCTGATCTCGGCGCTGCGGAAGGAATACGACGGCAGGCGGCAGCCCAAGCACATCATCATTCTGGTGAGGGAACAGAAGGGCATCCGCAACCTGTATGAGATGGTGTCCCGCGCCCATCTGGAGCATTTCAAAAAATACCCCATCATCCCCAAAAGCCTGCTGATGGAGCTGCGGGAGGGACTGATCGTGGGTTCCGCCTGCGAGGCGGGCGAGGTGTTCCGCGCCCTTACCGGGCGGCGCAGTATGCGGGAGCTGAAAAGAGTGGCGGAGTTCTACGATTTTCTGGAGATTCAGCCGCTGTGCAACAACGCCTTCCTGCTCCGCAACGGCACCGCCCGGAATACGGAGGAGCTGATGGATTACAACCGGAAGGTAGTCCGTCTGGGCGAGGAGCTGGGGAAACCGGTGGTGGCCACCGGCGATGTGCATTTTCTGGACCCGCAGGAGGAAATTTTCCGGCGGATCCTGCTGAGCAACAAGTTTACCGACTGCGATGAGCCGCTGCCGCTGTATTTCAAGACCACGGATGAGATGCTGAAGGAATTCGGCTATCTAGGCAAAGACAAAGCCTATGAGGTGGTGGTGAAAAACCCCAACGCCATTGCCGACAGCATTGAGGTGGTGGCACCGCTGCCCACCGGCCTGTTCCCGCCCAAGATCGAAAACTCCGCCCAGCAGCTGAAAGACCTTGTGTACGGTAAGCTGCACCGGCTTTACGGCGATGACCCGCCCAAGCTGGTGGTGGACCGGGTGGAGGAGGAACTGGGCAACATCTGCTCCCGGGGTTACGACGTGATTTATATGTCCGCCGTCAAGCTGGTGCAGAAAAGCAACGAGGCCGGGTATCTGGTAGGCTCCCGGGGCAGCGTGGGTTCCTCCATCATCGCCTATATGTCCGGCATCACGGAGGTCAACGCCCTGCCGTCCCATTACCGCTGCCCCAAGTGCCGACATGTGGATTTCGAAAGCGGCGAAGGCTGGGCCTGCGGCGTGGATATGCCGGACAGGAACTGCCCGGTCTGCGGAACCAAGTATGATAAGGACGGTTACACCATCCCCTTTGAGACCTTCCTTGGCTTCGGCGGCGACAAGGTACCGGATATCGACCTGAACTTCTCCGGCGAATACCAGTCCCACGCCCACAAGGATACCATAGACCTGTTCGGCGCAGACCATGTGTTCCGCGCCGGTACCATCGGCACCATCGCGGAAAAAACCGCCTACGGGTATGTGAAAAAGTACATGGCCGAGCGGGGACGGCAGGTGTCCAAGGTGGAGGAAAACCGACTGGCTGCCGGATTCACCGGCGTGAAGCGAACCACCGGCCAGCATCCCGGCGGTCTGGTGGTCATTCCGCAGGACAAGAGCATCTACGATTTCTGCCCGGTACAGCATCCGGCGGACGACCCGGATACGGATATCATCACCACCCATTTCGAGTATCACAGCATGGAATCGAACCTGCTGAAGCTGGATATGCTGGGACACGATGACCCCACCATGATTCATATGCTGGAGGAACTGACCGGGGTGGATGTGAAGAAGCTGCCGCTGGACGACCCGCAGACCATGCTGCTGTTCCGCACGCCGGAGGCACTGGGCATTCCGGACGGCGACCCCATCATCGGCCACACCGGTTCCATCGCCGTGCCGGAATTCGGCACCAAGTTCACGCGGGAAATGCTGGTGGACACCCAGCCGGAGAAAATGAGCACGCTGGTGCGTCTGTCCGGTTTCAGCCACGGCACGGACGTGTGGCTGGGCAACGCCAAGGACATCATTGAATCCGGAACCGCCTCCGTTGACGAGGCCATCGGCTGCCGTGACGATATCATGCTGACCCTGATCGACGAAGGACTTCCCGCCAAGCGGGCCTTCAAAATCATGGAAAGCGTCCGAAAGGGCAGAGGTCTGGCGGAGGACATGGAAAAGGATATGCGGGACGCAGGCGTGAAGGAATGGTATATCGAAAGCTGCCACAAGATCAAGTACCTGTTCCCCAAGGCTCATGCCGTGGCCTATGTCATGATGGCGCTGCGGATCGCGTGGTTCAAGGTACATATGCCGCTGGCCTTCTATGCGGCCTACTTCTCCATCCGCTGTCCCGCCTTTGACCTGAATATCGCCTCCTCCGGCGTGGACAAGGTGCGGCAGAAGCTGCTGGAGCTGCAGCGGAATATGCAGGATCTGAAACAGGCGGAAAAGGATCTGTATACCGGCCTTGAGGTGGTTTACGAATTTTACCTGCGGGGTTTCCGCTTTGCCCCGGTGAATCTGAAAAAGAGCCACGCCATCCGCTTCCGCATGAACGGCGACTGCCTGATTCCGCCGTTCAACGCGATCACCGGTCTGGGCGAGGCTGCGGCATGGGATATCTACGACAAGCAGGGGCAGGACTTTACCTCCATCGAGGAGTTTGCCATTGCCTGTACCAAGGTCAGTAAAACACACATCGAGGAACTGAAAGCCGCCGGTGCCTTCGGCAATATGCCGGAATCGGCGCAGCTCTCGTTTTTCTGAGGAGAAATGGGGGAATCATACCATGTATGAAAATCAGAAAAAGAGCCGGATCGGACTCTGGATCGCGCTGGCTGTTCTGCTCTCGGCGCTTGGTTACGGCACGGGCATGACCCTGCGGGCCTACCGGGATGTGGAAATCGTGGAGCTGGAGGGCAGAAGCCGCATCTCCATGTCGGTGTATCATACATCGGAGAGCCGGGGTTCGGTGCTGTCCGCCACGGAGATCTATGAGCGCATCGCGCCTGCCTGTGTCAGCATTCGCACGGAGCTGACCAGCACCAATGTGTTCGGTCAGGTCAGCACCTCACCCGTCACCGGCACCGGATTTCTGACCGATCCCAGCGGCTATATCTTTACCAACTACCATGTGATCGAGGACGCGCTGACCAATGGCCTGCCCTTTACCGTCACGCTGTATGACGGACGCAGCTATCCGGGCACCGTGATCGGCGGGGACGAACGCAGCGATGTGGCGCTGGTGAAGATCGAGGCGGAAAACCTGCCCTACTGTGAGCTGGGGGACTTCGGAGAGGTATCGGTGGGTCAGAAGGTGTACGCCGTGGGCAACCCGCTGGGCGAGCTGAGCTGGACCATGACACAGGGCATCGTGTCCGCCATGGATCGGGAGATCTCCATCAGCTCCTCCGTTTCCATTATCATGTTCCAGATCGATGCTGCCATCAACTCCGGAAATTCCGGCGGCCCGGTGGTGAATGACCGGGGACAGGTGGTGGGCATTGCCTCCGCCAAGTATAAAGCCTCCGATGTGGAGGGCCTGGGCTTCGCCATTCCCACGGATGACGCCCGAAAGGTGATCGACGATGTGCTGACCTACGGGTATGTTCGCGGGCGGGTGATGCTGGGCATCTCCGTCACCGCCGCCACCCGCTACGGCTATGAAAAAGGCGTGTATCTCACCGATGTTTCCGGCGGCAGCGCTGCCGAGGCGGCAGGACTGAAACGGGGAGATGTGATCCTGACCATCGGCGGCACGGAGATCAACAGCTTCTCGGACCTGCAGAGCGCCAAGCGTCAGTGGGAACCGGGCGATACCGTGCCGGTGGTGTTCCTGCGGAACGGACAGACCATGACCGTGTCCGTCACGCTGAGAGAGGACCAGACGTAATCCGTCACTGAAACATGCCGTTTCATCGACAGAAAGCGGAAAAACCCCGCTTTCTGCCGATTTTTTGTTGGATTCCCCTTGACAATTTATCGTATCAGGCATATGATGTGCCCGTAAATTGAACATGCTTCTGATAGAGGAGCGGCTGACATAAGGTACTCCGGAGACGCACGGGTATGCGGGGGTAAAAGGGGAGGCCGCCGAGGGGATGACAGGCGCCCGGCCTGTTGTTGCCCGGGTCGCCGGAGAATATCCGGCGGACTGTCGCAGAAATGCGGAGCGCTGTCTGATGCCGGTAGACCTTGGGAGGCTCCTCCCTTCGTGTGCAGTCATGGTGCGGCGGTTCGCTGCAGCATGGCTCTTATTTTTTAGGGGGAGTAATCATGAAGAAAAAATCCATACTCCGCATCGTCCTGCTGGCGCTGCTGGTATGCGCGCTGCTGGGCGTCAGCGTTCTCGCGGCTGAGGACGGAGAAGCAGGCCCCGGTATGTATGGTACTGCATGGGCACTGTTGCCGCCGTTCGTGGCCATCGCGCTGGCGCTGATCACCAAGGAAGCTTACAGCTCTCTGTTCCTGGGCGTGCTGGTCGGCGCACTGCTGGCGGCAGACTTTAACCCGGTTCAGACCGTGAACCTGATTATTGCGGACGGTCTGACCAACGCACTGGCAGATAACGCCGGTATCTTCCTGTTCCTGGTACTGCTGGGCATTCTGGTTGCGCTGGTGAATGCGGCAGGCGGCTCCGCTGCCTTCGGCCGCTGGGCAGAAAAGAACATCAAGACCCGCACCGGTGCCATGCTGGCCACCTTCGTGCTGGGCGTCCTGATCTTCATTGACGACTACTTCAACTGCCTGACCGTGGGCTCCGTCATGAAGCCGGTCACGGACAGCCACAAGCTGAGCCGTCAGAAGCTCAGCTATCTGATCGATGCTACCGCTGCTCCCGTCTGCATGATCGCCCCCATCTCCTCCTGGGCCGCTGCCGTTTCCGGTACGGCGGAGGATCTGGATATCGGTCTCAGCGGCATTCAGTTGTTCATCAAGGCCATTCCCTACAATTTCTACTCTCTGCTGACCTTTGTGTTCATCATCGCCCTGTGCCTGATGAAGATGGACTTCGGCCCCATGGTGGCCTATGAAAAGAAGGCCCGCGAGGGCGATCTGGGCGGCCTCTCCAATGAGAAGGAAGAGACCGGCAACCCCAAGGGCAAGGTTCTGGATCTGATTTTCCCCGTTGTGGTTCTGATTGTGTTCTGCACCATCGGCATGATCTATGTGGGCGGCTTCTTCGGCACCGACTGGTGGGGCGGAACCGACTGCAAGGGCGACTTCATTGCGGCCTTCGGCAATACCGACTCCTATGTTGGCCTGCCCTGGGGCGGCATCATCTCCCTGATCATTGTGGTCATCTACCTCATCTGCCGCAAGGTCGTCACCTTCAAGGAAGCCATGGAATGCATCCCCAAGGGTTTCCAGGCCATGCTTTCTCCCATCATCATTCTGACGCTGGCCCTGTCCCTGAAAACCATGAGCATCGACTATCTGGGCATCAAGGACTTTGTGCATGACCTGATGTTCAATGCCTCTCAGGGTCTGTACAATATGCTGCCCGCCATCATCTTTGCTGTGGCCTGCGTGCTGGCCTTCGCATCCGGCACCAGCTGGGGCACCTTCGGCATCCTGATTCCCATCGTCACCGCCATCTTCCCGGCGGACAGCACGCTGATGATCATTGGTATCTCCGCCTGCTGTGCCGGCGCTGTCTGCGGCGACCACTGCAGCCCCATCTCCGACACCACCATCATGGCTTCCGCCGGCGCTCAGTGCGAGCATGTGACCCATGTTTCCACCCAGCTGCCCTACGCGATCACCGTGGCTGCGGTCAGCTTCGTCTGCTTCATCATCTCCGGCTTCGTGCAGAGCGTGGCCATCTGCCTGCCCATCGGCGTGGTGCTGATGGTTGCCACCCTGTTCGGCATCAAGAAGTTCGGCAAGAATGTGCTTGTCGGCTGATAAAGTCTGTAAGAAAACGCCTCCGGCTGCGGCCGGGGGCGTTTTGCGTGAGTGCCTTGCAATTTTGCGGGAAATCGGGTATGCTGAGCATACTACAAAAAAGAAGGAGCGTTGCAGTTTGCTGATGCAGCCGAAACGAGAGTCGGTGTTCTGAGCGGGAGCGCTCGACACCGGTTTTCGGGCCTCCCGTCCAAACGGACATTGCCGGTCAACAATATTCAGGAGGTTTAAAAATTTGAATAACACTGACTTGATCATCCGTCGTGAGACCCGGGCGGATTACCGGGAAACAGAGAACCTTGTGCGGGAAAGCTTCTGGAATGTGTACCATCCCGGCTGTCTGGAGCATTATGTGCTGAAGCGGCTTCGGGATGACCCGGCCTTTGTGCCGGAGCTGGATGTGGTCATGGTACAGGACGGGCGTATCATCGGGCAGAACTGCTTCGTCCGCACGGTGATCGAGAAGGACGGCGGCGGTACGCTGCCGATCCTGACCATGGGCCCCATCTGCATTGCGAATGACCGTAAGCGGCAGGGGTACGGCAAGCAGCTGCTGGACGTTTCGCTGGAGCTGGCGAAGGATTGGGGCTGCGGAGGTGTGTGCTTTGAAGGGAACATCCTGTTCTACGGGAAAAGCGGCTTCCGCTATGCCCGGGAGTTCGACATTCGCTATCACGATCTGCCGGAGGGGGCGGACGACTCCTTCTTTCTCGGCAGGGAGCTGATTCCCGGATACTTTGACGGCGTCACCGGCGTGTATCAGACCCCGACAGGGTACTATGTCTGCGAAACGGAGCCGGAAGCCTTTGCCGCCTATGAAGCGGAATATCCCCCCAAGGAGCAAAAGGTGCTGCCCGGTCAGCTGACAGGTCACAACGGATAAAAAATGCGCCGCACGGCTTTTTCACATTGCCGTGCGGCGTATATTATACCTTTTTCAGCCGGATAAGTTTGCTCTGGTTGTCGCCCTTCAGGGAGACGGACAGACCCGCGTTCCGCAGCGCGGCTCCGCTGTAACGGCTGCCGGATTCGTCCTCGTACCACGCATTTTCATCCAGCTCCCGCAGCTTCAGACGCAGAGGCGGGGTGTTGGGGCGGTAGGTGAGCCGATAGACGCAGACCAGCGCCGTATCGACCGCGGTGAACTGCCACGCAGCGTAATCCGTCTCGAAGGGGGAAAGCAGCCGGGTGAAGCTGCTGCCCAGCGTCAGCTCCCGCAGGGACTTCACGGTTTCCACCAGCTGCCGCGCCGTTTCCCGGTCCGCATCGGACAGGATGCTCAGGTCCAGCTCAAAGCCGAAAGCACCGCTGAGAGCCACATGACCCCGGAACTCCATGCCGGTGCTGCGCCCGGTCTGGTGGTTGGGCACCGCGCTCACATGGGAACCCACGGTGCAGGGCGGGTAGACCAGCGAGGTGCCGTACTGGATCCGCAGCCGATCTGCCGCGTCCGTATTGTCACTGCACCAGATCTGAGGCATGTAGTGGAGAATCCCGCCGTCAAACCGGCCTCCGCCGCCGGAGCAGCCTTCAAACAGAACCTCCGGGAAGGCGGTGGTGACGGTTTCCAGCACCCGGTACAGACCCAGAAGATAGCGGTGCTGGGTCTCCTTCCGCCGGGAAGGCGGCAGGGCAGGGGAATAGAACTCGGTCATATTTCGGTTCATATCCCACTTTACATAGGAGATATTCGCGCTGCGGAGCAGGTCGGAAATGGCGCGGATGATGAAATCCTGCACCTCCGTGCGGCTCAGATCCAGAATCAGCTGCTGCCGCATCTCCGTCCGGGTGCGCCCGTCCACATGGAGGCACCAGTCCGGATGAACGCGATACAGGTCGCTGTCCGGGGAGACCATCTCCGGTTCTACCCAGATGCCGAAGCGAAGTCCCAGCGCGTTTACCGATTCCGAAAGACCGCTGAGTCCCCGGGGCAGCTTTTCCCGGTTCACCACCCAGTCGCCCAACGAACAGTTGTCCGTATTGCGTCTGCCGAACCAGCCGTCGTCCAGAACGAACAGCTCCACGCCCAGCTCCCTGGCACTGCGGGCGATGGTCAGCAATTTCTCCTCGTCAAAATCAAAGTAGGTAGCTTCCCAGTTGTTCAGCAAAATGGGACGGGGCCGGTCCCGCCAGTACCCCCGCACCAGACGGCTGCGGTACAGACTGTGATAGATGTGGGACATACCGTTCAACCCGCTGTCCGAATAGACCAGCACCGCTTCCGGACTGCGGAAGGTCTCGCCCGGGTCCAACTGCCACGAGAACACATCCGGATTCAGACCCAGACTCAGCCGGGTATTGCCCAGATTGTCCACAAAGGCGGAGCCAAGGTAGCTGCCGCTGTAGATCAGATTCATGGCCCAGACGCTGCCCCGATGCTCCGTGGTGCTGCGCTCGCACAGGGCGAGGAAGGGGTTTTCCTCGTGACCGGAAGCGCCCCGCTGGGAGAAAATCCGGGTCTCGCTCTCACCCAGCGGACGGCGGACAAGCTGCCGCTCCTTTGCCCAGCCGCCTTTCAGATGGATGCAGTCATACTCGCTGCCCCAAAGCGGCAGGGAAGCGGACATCACATATCCCAGCGTCAGCGTTTTCCCGCCGCCGTTGGTGAGAACCATGCTGCGGGTGATGGCCCCGGATTCCGCATAGACGGAATAGAACACCGTGATCCCCAGACCGGTCAGCGGGTCTCGAAGGACGATGCCCAGCGTTTCCGCCTCGGAATCGTCCTCCGTATATGTGGCGGGGAGGCCGGGAATCGGCGGCTTTCCGGGGCGGGTGAAATGATCCGTGACCCGCAGGTCGGTGACTTCGTCCCCCTCCGCGGTTTTCACGGAGAGAGCAGGGGTGCCGTACCAACCGCTGCCCCATGTGGGCAGCTCCCACGGCAGCCGGTTCTGCACCGCGTCGAAGGAGGCCCCGTCCGGGTAACAGCTCAGCTCCGGCACGATGGCTCTCTCCGGCACCCGCGGACCCCAGTACAGGTTCAGCAGCCGGTCATCCAAGTCCCGATACAGCACATAGCTCACATTCCCGCCGTTCAGCTGGTAAATCCGCCGCTCCGCATCCACATAAACCGGCATGATTTACTCCCCGAAGGTGAAGGCAACCTTGATGTCCCCGTCCCTGCCGGAAGCACGGTCAAAGGCAGCCTCCCAGTCCGTCAGCGGATAGGTGGCGGTGACAACGCCGCTAGTTTTGATAGAGCCGGTGGCCATGTGCTCGATCACATAGGGGTAGCAGTAGGGACTGATGTGAGCGCCCAGAACATCCAGCTCCTTCTTGTCGCCGATGATGGACCAGTCCAGACTGGTTTCCTGACCGAATACGGAGAACTCCACAAAGCGGCCCAGCTTGCGGATCATCTGCATACCCTGACGGACGGAGGCCGGTGCGCCGGTGGCCTCGATGTAGATATCGCAGCCGTAACCCTCGGTCATGTCCATGATCTTTTTGACCACATCCTCCTTGCCCGGGTTCCATGCCTCGTCTGCGCCGAACTCCAGAGCCTTCTGCAGACGCTCCTCCTTCATGTCCAGCACGATCAGCTTATAGGGGTTCCGGGAGCGGGCGTAGGTGATCATGCCCAGACCCAGCGTACCGGCGCCGGACATCACCACGATATCCTCGGAGCCGATCTGCGCCCGGTCAACACAGTGCTTGGCACAGCTGAAAGGCTCGATCAGCAGGGCAGCGCTGAGGGGCAGACTGTCGGGCACCTTATGCACCCGGGCGTGATCCATGGGCAGACGCACATATTCCGCCATGCCGCCGTGGTACTCGGTGAAATAGCCGAACATCTTGTGCGGCTGGCACATCCAGTACTGACCCCGCTTGCAGAAGCGGCACTCGTTGCAGGGAACGATCTGCTCCGGAGCGACACGGTCGCCCACCGCGAAATCCTTTACGTTTTTGCCCACCTTCACCACGCGGCCTACAAATTCATGACCGGGAATGAAGGGCGCCTGCGCCCAGCCGGGGGTGTTTTCGGTGCCCCAGTAGCTTTCCGCGCCGTGGAGACATTTCAGGTCGCTGGCACAGATGCCGCAGCCTTCGGTGCGAATCAGCATATCATTGTCGCCG
This sequence comes from Clostridiales bacterium UBA1774, assembly GCA_002314635.1. Taxonomy (GTDB): domain Bacteria; phylum Bacillota; class Clostridia; order Oscillospirales; family Oscillospiraceae; genus UBA1774. The sequence goes on along the minus strand of DCGQ01000034.1, from coordinate 15,624 downwards.
CATTCGGGAACGGGGAAATCCCGCTCCAGACGGTAATCGTTTTTGCCGTAGGCCACAAGGGCGGTCATGGTTTCGGGAATATTCATGTTTATCGACTCCTCTGTTCAAATGTCGTTTATTCTCTGTAATACTTATTGTATTTCCTCCGGTACAAATGTCAAGAGTCGGGGAAAAAGAAAGCGGGTTCTGCTGACGCGCAGCGCTTTTTCAAACAGGCGAATCGGTTTTCGGCCGCAGGACGCAGCGGTCAGTATCCGCCGGGTTCACGTGTACCATGCAGTGCTGGATACCGGGTTCTGCGGCCTCCACCGCGTCGTGGACCCGCTCGGCAATGTCGTGAGCCTGATGGAGCGTCATATCCCCGTCAGCACAGATCTCCATGTCCACATAGATACCCGCGCCGAACTGGCGGGTACGCATCAGGTCGATGCCCATGACGCCCTCCTCCCGCAGCGCGGCCTCCCGCAGATGCTGCTCGATCTCCGGCGCACAGGCCTGATCCACCGTCTTGTTCACGGCCTCGATAAAGATTTTGATGGCCACCCGGACGATCAGAATGCTGATGATGACGCTGGCAATGGCGTCCAGCACCGGCAGACCCAGCCGGGAACCCAGTACGCCCACGAACACGCCCAGCGAGGCGAAGACGTCGCTGCGGTGATCCCATGCGGCGGCACGAAGTGCCACACTGTCCAGCTTTTTCGCGGCACGGATGGTGTAGCGGTAGAGGAACTCCTTCACAACGCAGCACACCACGGCGGCCACCAGCGCCGGAACGCCAGGGATCTCCAGCGCTTCGCTGCCGGACAGAATGGATTTCAGGCCGCTGAGACCGATGCTGCAGCCGGTGAGGAACACCAGAAAGCTGAGCAGGATGGAGGCCACGCATTCAAAGCGTGCGTGCCCGTAGGGATGCTCCGGGTCCGCCTGCTTGCTGCCGATCTTCACGCCGGCCATGGCGATCAGCGCGTTCAGCACATCGGAGGCGGAGTTCACCGCGTCCGATACCAGCGCACCGGAGGCAAACAGCAGTCCTACCGTGAATTTCATCACGCAGAGCAGCGCATTTGTAAGTAGACCCACAAGGCCGACCCTGCGGGCATAGCCTGATTCCGTCATGACGGATGATCACCTGACTTTACTAAGAATATATGCGGTTTCCCGTTAGCATACGCTATCCCCCGTAAACCTGCAAACACCCTCCATTCCCCAATGGGGAATGGAGGGTGTTCTGGCACGCCTGACGCGACTCGAACGCACGACCTTCTGCTCCGGAGGCAGACGCTCTATCCAACTGAGCTACAGGCGCATGGATGCGGGATTCAATTACCCGGGTATTATAGCACTGTCCCCGTCATTTGTAAAGACCCATTTGCAGCGGGATTTCGACGGGTTTTCCCTCTGCCGAAACCTCTGAAAAACGCCCGATTCACAGAACTTGTATGCACTTGTATGTATCTATCGGCGGCCTATCTGCCGGATTCGGCGAAAAAAACGGCAGTTTTACGCACTATTTCGTCCATTTTCATCTTGCATATTCCCGGCCGGTAGCATACAATAACCCGGGTATAATGGAGGGAGGCATGAGACCATGCTGAATGTGGTACTGGTGGAACCGGAGATCCCCCAGAATACGGGGAACATCGCCCGGACCTGTGCGATCACCGGCGCAAGACTCCATCTGGTGCGGCCTCTGGGCTTCGATATCTCGGAAAAAGCGGTGAAACGGGCCGGACTGGATTACTGGCACCTGCTGGATCTGCGGGTCTATGAGAATCTGGATGCATTCATGGAGCAGAACGGGCATGAGACCCTGTGGCTGGCTTCCACCAAGGGCGGCATCCGCTACACCGAGGCAAAATTCGAGGAGGAATGCTGGCTGGTATTCGGCAAGGAAAGCGCCGGACTGCCCCAGTGGCTGCGGGAAAAATACGCGGATCACTGCCTTCGCATTCCCATGATCGAAGGTGCCAGAAGCATGAATCTGGGCAACTCCGTAGCGGTGCTTTGCTACGAAGCGTTAAGACAGCGGGATTTCGCAGGACTGAAAGGGTAATCCGAAAGTCCTCATTTCATCAATCATGGAGGATTATGATGAACTATCAGAAGAAGAACGTTTCCTCTGCGGAACTGAACGGAAAGAAAGTGCTGCTGCGCTGCGACTTCAATGTGCCGATGAAGGACGGCGTGATCACGGATGATACCCGGATCCGCGCGGCACTGGACACCATGAAGTATATCCTGAATGCGGGCGGCGCGGTGATCGCCTGCTCCCATCTGGGCAGACCCAAGGGCGCGGTGGTGCCGGAGATGTCACTGCAGCCGGTAGCTGTCCGCCTGAGTGAGCTGCTGGACTCCCCGGTGCAGATGGCGCCGGACTGCGTGGGCGCGGAGACCGCAGCCATGGCAAAGGCGCTGCAGCCGGGTCAGGTCCTGCTGCTGGAGAACCTGCGTTTCCATAAGGAAGAAGAAAAGAACGATGCGGCCTTTGCGAAGGAGCTGGCTTCACTGGCGGAGGTGTATGTGTCCGATGCGTTCGGCACCGTCCATCGCGCCCATGCCTCTACCGCCGGTGTGGCGGATTATCTGCCCGCCTACTGCGGATTCCTGATCGAGGCAGAGCTGAAAGCGCTGGGCGGTGCTATGGAAAACCCGGTGCGGCCGCTGGTGGCGGTGCTGGGCGGCGCCAAGGTGGCGGACAAGCTGGGCGTGATCGAAAACCTGCTGGAGAAGGCGGACACCCTGATCATCGGCGGCGGTATGTCCTACACCTTCCGCAAGGCGCTGGGCGGCAGCATCGGCTGCAGTCTGCTGGATGAAAGCAAGCTGGACTATGTTCGGAACATGATGGATAAGGCGAAGGAGAAGGGCGTGAAGCTGCTCCTGCCTGTGGATAATGCGGCTGTCGGCAAAAATGCGGATGGCGCGGAGGTTGCACGGCTCGTTCCCGCCGGGGAGATTCCCGATGGCTTTGAGGGCGTGGATATCGGCCCCGAGACCCGGAAGCTGTTCTGCGCCGAGATCGAGAAGGCCGGAACGGTGATCTGGAACGGCCCCATGGGTCTGTTTGAGCGTCCCGAGTTCGCCGTGGGCACCAATGCAGTGGCGGAAGCCATGGCCAAGTGCAGCGGCATCACCGTGATCGGCGGCGGCGACAGCGTTTCCGCCGTACAGAAGGCCGGTGTGGCGGATCAGATGAGCCACATCTCCACCGGCGGCGGCGCCTCTCTGGAATTTCTGGAGGGCAAGGAACTTCCCGGCATTGCCTGCCTGCTGGACGCCTGAGCGACTATGAATACGAAATATCGGAAAACCATCGTGGCGGGCAACTGGAAGATGAATCTGCTGCCCTCCGACGTGAAAAACTACAGCGCGGCGCTGATGAAGCTTTACGGTAAGAATCACTTCTGTGAAGCCGTGGTCTGCGTTCCGGCGCTGATGGCAATTCCCATGCTCCGCGCATTGCGAGGCAGCAAGATCGCCGTGGGCGTGCAGGATGTGTCCGCCGAGGACAGCGGCGCCTATACCGGCGAGATCTCCGCCGCCATGCTGGCGGATGCGGGCGTGAAATATGTGATCGTGGGTCACAGTGAGCGCCGGAGAATGCACGGCGAAACCAATGCGATGATCGCAAAAAAGCTGCGGCAGGTGCTGGCTGCGGGCATGACACCCATCCTCTGTGTGGGCGAAACGCTGGAGGAGCGGGACGGGGAGCTGGCGGAGGACGTGGTGCGGCTGCAGCTTCGCAGCGCCCTGTACGGACTGACCGGTCTGGATATGCGCCATGTGGTGATCGCCTATGAGCCGGTCTGGGCCATCGGCACCGGGCGGACGGCCACCCCGGCAGAAGCACAGCAGATGTGCGAGGGCATCCGCGCAGCGGTGCGGAAGCTGTTCGGCGCACGGGTGGCCAGAGCAGTGACCATTCAGTACGGCGGCAGCATGAATCCGGCCAATGCGGCGCAGCTCCTCAGCCAGCCGGATGTGGACGGCGGACTGATTGGCGGTGCCAGTTTGGATCCGGAGAAATTTTATCAGATATTGGAAGCGGCGAAAGAATGAAAATGCCAGTTACTTTGATTATCATGGACGGGTACGGTCTCAGCAGCCGGGTGGACGGAAACGGCATCCGTGCCGCGGGCACCCCCAATGTGGATGCGCTCTGGGATCAGAACCCCCATTGTATGCTGAAAGCCTCCGGTGTGGATGTGGGTCTGCCGCCGGACACCATGGGCAACAGCGAGGTGGGACACACCAATATCGGCGCGGGCCGTGTGGTGTATCAGAGCCTGCTGCGGATCTCCAACAGCATTGCGGACGGCAGCTTTTTTGAAAATCCCGTGCTGGCAGGCGCGGCAAAGCGCTGCGCGGAAGCTGCCGAGAGTGCGGCGCACATCTTCGTGCTGCTCAGCGATATCGGCGTTCACAGCGACGTCCGCCATGTGTGGGCGCTGCTGAAGCTGCTGAAACAGCAGGGCGTGGAGCGGGCCTATCTCCACTGCTTTATGGACGGGCGCGACGCCTCTCCCAAGTCCGGCAAGGGCTATATCGAGGAAGCACAGAGGCAGATGGCGGCCATCGGTCTGGGCAAAATCGGCTCTCTGGCGGGCCGCTTCTATGCCATGGATCGGGACAAACGCTGGGATCGGGTGCAGAAGGCCTATGAAAATCTGATTGCCGGTACGGGAAAGCAGGAGCCGGATCCGGTGAAGGCCATCGAGGAGAGCTATGCTGCCGGTGTGACGGATGAGTTTGTGGAGCCGGTGCTGTGCGACGGCGATGCGCTGATCCGCTCCGGAGATACCATCTTCTTCATGAACTTCCGTCCTGACCGGGCCAGAGAGCTGACCCGGGTATTCGCTGACCCGGATTTCAAGGGTTTCCAGCGGGTGAACGGGTACTTCCCGGTGAATTATGTGTGCCTGAGCCAGTACGATGCGGATATGCCCAACGTGGAAGTGGCCTTCCCGCCGGAGCAGCCGCAGAATACGTTGGGCGAATACCTGTCCGGTCTGGGTCGTACCCAGCTCCGCATTGCGGAGACGGAGAAGTACGCCCATGTGACCTTCTTCTTCAACGGCGGCAGCGAGAACCAGCTTCCCGGGGAGGATCGGGTGCTGATCCCCTCTCCCAAGGAATATGCCACCTATGACCTGATCCCCCGGATGAAGGCCAACGAGGTCTGCGATGCGGTCTGTGAGAAGATCCGCAGCGGCAAATATGACCTTGTGGTGGTGAATTACGCCAACTGCGACATGGTGGGTCACACCTGCGTGTGGGATGCGATTCTGGAAGCCGTCCGGGTGACAGACCGCTGCGTTATGGAAACGGTGCGGGCCACGGCGGAGGCCGGCGGCATCTCCATCGTCACCGCCGACCATGGCAACGCGGAGGAGGTCTGGACGGAGGACGGAACGCCTCTCACCGGTCACACCACCAATCCGGTGCCCTTCATCATCTCTGGCGCGGATGTGCGCCTGCGGGACGGCAGACTGGCTGATATCGCCCCCACCATTCTGAGCCTGATGGGTCTGGAACAGCCTCGGGAAATGACAGGCGAGAGCCTGATTATGGAATAACGAAATTTTGTCATTTGAACATTACGAAAGAGGTATGATTATGAAGTATCTGGAAATCGTTGATGTGCTCGGCCGTGAAATTCTGGACAGCCGGGGCAATCCCACCGTGGAAGTGGAAGTCTGGCTGGATGACGGGACCATGGGCCGCGCTGCCGTGCCCTCCGGTGCTTCCACCGGTATTTACGAAGCCTGTGAGCTGCGCGACGGGGACAAGTCCCGCTATCTGGGCAAGGGCGTGCAGACCGCCGTGGCCGCCGTCAACGGTGAGATCGCCGATGCCCTGATCGGTATGAACGCCTTGAATCAGCCTGCCATTGACGCGCTGCTGAAGGAGCTGGACGGCACCCCCAACAAGACCCGTCTGGGCGCAAACGCACTGCTGGGCGTTTCTCTGGCCTGCGCCAAGGCCGCTGCCATCGCACTGGGTCTGCCCCTGTATCAGTACATCGGCGGCGTGAATGCCAAGACCCTGCCGGTTCCCATGATGAACGTGCTGAACGGCGGCGCTCATGCCACCGGCAGCAATGTGGATATTCAGGAGTTCATGATCATGCCCGTGGGAGCTCCCAGCTGGAAGGAAGCTCTGCGGATGTGCGCCGAGGTGTTCCACACCCTGAAAAAAGTTGTTCCCGCCTCTGGCGTGGGCGATGAGGGCGGCTATGCACCCAATCTGGACAGCGATGAGGACGCACTGAAGGCTCTGGTCACTGCCATTGAGAAGGCCGGCTACAAGCCCGGCGAGGACTTCATGCTGGCTATCGACGGCGCCGTGTCCGACTGGTTCTCCAAGGAGGACGGCTGCTATCATCTGCCCAAGCGCGGCATCACCATGACCCCGCAGCAGATGGTGGATATGTATGTGGACTTCGTGGAGAAGTACCCCATCATCTCCATTGAGGACGGCATGGCCGAGGACGACTGGGAAGGCTGGAAGCTGCTCACCGACGCGCTGGGCAAGAAGATCCAGCTGGTGGGCGACGACCTGTTCGTCACCAATGTGAGCCGCATCCGCAAGGGCATTGATATGGGTGTCTGCAACAGCGTGCTGATCAAGCTGAACCAGATTGGCACCCTGACCGAGACGCTGGATGCCATCCAGCTGGCCAACCGCGCCGGTTACACCGCCGTGGTCAGCCACCGTTCCGGTGAGACCGAGGATACCACCATTGCCGATCTGGTGGTGGGTCTGAATGCCGGACAGATCAAGACCGGCGCTCCCAGCCGTACCGACCGTGTGGCCAAGTACAACCAGCTGCTCCGCATCGAGGAAGAGCTGGACGACGCCGCGCAGTATCTGGGCAAAAAGGCTTTCTTCAACCTGTAAGATATGCTTTTCCGCACCGGGATTCCCACAAAGGGATTCCGGTGCTTTTTTAACGGAAAAGAAATTGCGGAGAAGCATACGATGTGATATAATGCACCCCACCTGATGCAGAAAGGATGACCGTATTACCATGCTCCCTGCTCTGATACTCTTTTTCCTGACCTATGCGCTGATGATCGCTCTGCCCAAATGGCGGGTGTGGGTGGCGCTGGGCGGTGCGGTGCTGTTCGTGGCACTGGGAATCCTGCCCTTCGGAAAGGTCGCCGCCGCGGTGAACTGGAATGTGCTGATGATGCTGGCCGGCACCATGGGCACCGTGGCCTTTTTCAGCGAATCCCGAATGCCCAACCGTTTGGCTGACCTGCTGCTGCGGAAGGCACGCAATGTAGTCTGGGCCGTGGTGCTGATGTCGTCCTTCGCGGGCATCGTGTCCGCCTTTGTGGACAATGTGGCGACCGTGCTGATGATCGCGCCGGTGGGTCTGGCCATTGCGAAAAAACTGAAAATCAGTCCGGTGACGATGCTGATCTGTATCTCTGTGTCCTCCAACCTGCAGGGCGCGGCCACGCTGGTAGGCGACACCACCTCTATCCTGCTGGGCGGCTATGCGGATATGAGCTTCACCGACTTCCTGTTCATGCACGGCAAATTCGGCATCTTCTGGGCGGTGGAGATCGGCGCAGTTGCCACGATCCCCATTATCATGTGGCTGTGCCGGAGGGATCAGCAGACGGTGGAACCGGGAGAGCTGACCCCGGTGACGGATTATTTCCCCACGCTGCTGCTTTGCCTGAATGTGCTGCTGCTGATCGGCGCGTCCTTCCTGCCCAACAAACCGGAGGTGACCAACGGTCTGATCTGCATGGGTCTGTTCGTGTTCGGTCTGATCCGCTCCATTGCGAAGAACAAGGGCTTTGATTCCTGCCTGAATGCCTTTAAGGAAATTGATTATATGACGCTGCTGCAGCTTTTCGGTCTGTTCATCGTCATTGCCGGTATCACCGAGGCAGGCGTGATCGACGCGATCAGCGCCCTGTTTGTACGGATCGGCGGCAGCAGCCTGTTTCTGATGTATACGCTGATCGTATGGTTCAGCGTGGTGTTCTCCGCCTTTATTGACAATATCCCCTATGTGGCTACCATGCTGCCGGTGGTGTCCGGCATTGCATCGCTGCTGGGCTGCAGTCCCTATGTGCTGTACTTTGGCCTGCTGATCGGCGCAACGCTGGGCGGCAACATCACCCCCATCGGCGCTTCCGCGAATATCGCCACCATCGGCATTCTGAAAAAGGAGGGCTGGGAGGTTCAGAATAAGGACTTCCTTCGCATCGGCATCCCCTTCACGCTGACGGCGGTGATCGTAGGATATCTGTTCATCTGGTTCGTCTGGGCATAAAACGAGAGGCTTCTCACTTTGACGGTGAGAGGCCTCTTTTTTTACAGCAGCTTTGCGCCTAGATTTGCCCACAGGGGCAGGGTAGCCACGCTGAGCAGCGTACTCAGCAGCACCGCCGCCGAAGCATCCTGACAGGCCTCCTCGCTGCGCCCCTGCGTCAGCGAAAAGGCGGTGAGCAGGGAGGGCACCGGTACCGCGCCATAGAGAAACAGCGGCTGTTTCAGGGTGCTGTCCAGCGGGAACAGGGAAAAGAGCGCCAGCATGAGCAGCGGGCAGAGAACCGCCTTGGCAAGCACGATGCTGAAAGCGCGGCGGCGTTCCCAAAGTCCCCGCAGCGTCAGCTCCGACATACCCATGCCCACCAGCAGCATCCCCAGAACGCTGCTGCAGCTGCCCAGCGCCTGCACCGCCTTGTCCAGAAACAGCGGCGGGGTCAGCTGAAAGGCGTGGAGCAGCAGACCTGCCGCCACCGCCAGAATCGGCGGCGTGATCAGATTTTTCAGCAGCAGCTTCCAGGTAAAGCGCTGCCGCTGTCCGCCCTGCGGGCAAAGCAGGAAGCCGGGGGAGGTGTAGAACGCGATTCGGATGGGCAGGGTGAACATGGTGAAGGCGAAGAGCCCGTCCGCCCCGTACAGGCTTTCCACCACCGGGAACCCCATAAAGGTGAAGTTGCCGAAGGCCAGCGAGAATCGGGCGGAGGAACCCAGCTCCGAGCGCTTCATCAGGAGAAACAGCGCCTGTCCTGCCAGCAGCAGAAGCGTGATGGTGCATACGCTGAGCAGCAGCAGGCCGCCCAGTCCGTCCAGCGCCTCCGTGCGGCTGTAGATGGAGCGGGCGATCATGCAGGGCAGCGCCACCTTGGTGACGAATACCGCCAGCTCCTTGCGAAAGGCGGTGCTGACCAGCCGAATCCGCATAATAAAGATACCGAGAAAAACGATCAGCGCAAATTCCAGCGCTACGGTCAGGGCGGACATGGTGCTTTCTCCTTAACGCCGGACAACGGCTTTTTCCGTCCACTTGCCGCTGCGGAAACGAAGGTAGGACATCACCAGACCGAAAACCCAACCCAGAGGATTGGCGATATACAGCGCCTTGAAACCCATGTGGAACGCATAGCACAGCAGATAGGTGAAGGCCACGCGGATGGCAAGGCAGCCCAGCGTAATACCGGAGGCGGCCTTCACATCGCCGGTGCCGGTGAGTACGCCCGCATTGGACATATACAGGGCAAAGAACACGAAGAAGGGTGCGATGAAGCGCAGGTGGGAAATGCCCAGCGTCAGCGCGTCACCGGTGACGCCGAACAGGGCGATCAGCGGCTTCGCAAAGAGGAACAGCAGCACCGCCAGACCCACGGCGATGGGCACCATGATCCGCCGGGAGCGGATGCGGCCGGAACGTACCCGGTCAGCCAGTCCCGCACCCATGTTCTGCCCGGCAAAGGTGCTGATGCCGTTGTTCAGACCCTGACAGGGGATGAACAGGTAGCTTTCAATGCGGCCCGCCGCCGTGTTCGCAGCAATGGCGGAGGTGCCCAGATCGTTGACCACATACTGGATCAGCACATTGCCGCCGGATACGATGCACATCTGCAGCATGGTAGGAACGCCCAGCTTCAGAATCAGACTGCTCTGCTCCTTCCGGTAGACGAACTGCCCCTTGCCGAAGCGGTAGAAGGGGTAGCGCTTTACCATGTAGCAGACGCTGACCACTGCGGCTACGGCCTGACAGATGACGGTGGCAATGGCGGTTCCGGCCACGCCCCAGTCCAGCGCCACCACAAACAGCAGATCCAGCACGATGTTCAGCACGCTGGAGATCAGCAGAAACCACAGGGTCGCCTGACTGTCGCCCACGCTTCGGAGCGCTGCCGAGATCACATTGTAGACAAACTGGAACACCAGACCGATGCAATAGATGCGGAAATACTGCAGCGCCCGGGTGAAGATCTCCTCCGGTACCCGCAGCAGGCCGAACAGGGGCGAGGCCAGTCCCACCGCCAGCAGACTGATGAGAATGCTGAGCCCGGTGAGCAGGATCAGCGCCGTGCTGAGACTGGAACGCAGGTCGTCATGCTTTTTCGCGCCGAATAGCTGGGCGAACAGGACACCGGCACCGTTGCAAAGACCGGTGGCGAAGGAAACGACGAACATGGTCAGCGCGGCACAGGCACCCACGGCGGAAAGCGCACTTTCACCCAGATACCGCCCCACCACCACGCTGTCCACCGTATTGTAGAGCTGCTGCAGAACAAGACCGCCCATAATGGGCAGCGCGAAGGTAATTATATGTCGGCTTTCGCTGCCGACTGTCATATCCCGGGCCACTTATATCACCCTTTTATCAGATTAAAAAAGTATACGAAATGATGAATCGCACAGACACAGGCGTTTCTTCCTGTGCTTGAATCATTTTTACTGTCCGGAGATCACGATACCGTCCGCGGCCAGCCACGGAAGAACGCTGCCGCCGTCCATGGCGGTTTCCTTCGAAATGGCGCGGACATTGCGGAACATCTCAGCCAGATTGCCGGAGATCATGGTCTCACTGACAGCACCTGTCAGTTTTCCGTTTTGGATCCGGAAGCTGTTCTTGGCAACGCCGCTGAAATCGCCGTTGTTGCTGGGTGCACCGCCACTGAAACGCCCAACCAGAAGGCCATACTCAATTCCGGCAATGATCTCGTCGAGAGACTGTGTGCCCTGCTCCACGATCATGGCACCATCGGTGTTCTTTGCCCGGTCAAGGCCGGTGCGGTTGGCACCGTACTGACTCAGCATGAAGCAGTTCAGGCTGCCTTTTTCAATCAGGGTATAGTCCTCGGACACATAGCCTTCGCCGGTCCAGCGCTCGCCGCCCTGAATCCGGGGGTCCAGCGGTGCCATGCGGACGGTGAGCTTTTCGCTGGCCACCTGCTGGTGCAGCTTGTCCTTCCAGATGCTGGTGCCGCTGATCATGGCAGCGTCGCCGGTGAAGGATTCCAGCGCGGTACCCAGCAGATCGGCCAGACAGCCGGGCTGCAGCACTACGGTGCCGGTAAATTTGCCGCTGACCGGGGTGGTCTCGATGGAAGCCACGGCGCTTTCCAGATCCTGACGCACGGTGTACTGGTCGATAAACGGCCTGTCCAGATCCACGGTGCCGAAGCCGGTGCAGAAAAAGCTGGAACCCTGCTCCCCGTCATGACCGGAAAAGTCCATGCTGACGGAGTAGCCGCCGCTTTCACTGGTGAAGGCAGCGCCGCGGGTGTTCAGATAGACCTCCCGTTCGCCCTTGTGATCCAGCACGAACTGGGTCACCAGAATCCGGGGATAGTCCGTCCGGACGGTGTCCATCAGCTCCTGACTGCGGGCGAAGAACCGGTCCAGATCCGGCTTATAGCAACCGTCCGCCCAGTCCTGCGCCTTGCCCTCGGGGGCAAGCTGCCAGCATTCGTCCGGCGCACCGGAAACGGCGGTCTCCAGACAGTCCTTGGCGGCGGCGCGGATGCTCTCCTCGTCAAAGCGGTTCAGCGCGGCGGTGCCCTTCTTCTTGTCCTTGAAGGCAGTCATCCGCAGAGAATTGTCAAACAGGGTGCGGAACAGGGTAAACTCCCCGGCGTCCACATTAAACTCCCGGGTCTCGGTGGTGATGGCGGTGACACAGGCGTCATCCGCTCCGGCGGCTTTCAGCGCATCCAGCGCCAGCGCCGCGATTTTCCGCAGATTCTCCATCTCAGCGACCTCCAATCATGACCTGACAGCGAAGCTCAGGCCCGCCCATGCCTACCGGCATCATCTGCTTTTTGCCGCAATAACCGCTGCTGGACCAGTTCATGTGATCGGAAACCATGTCCACGGTTTTCAGCATCTCAAAGGCTACGCCGGAAATGGTGGTGTCCAGAATGGCGCGGCCCAGCTTACCGTGCTTGATCTCATAGCCCATGGTCACGCCGAACATGAACTCGCCGGTGTTGTCGGCCTGACCGTTGTTGGTATCGATCAGATAATACCCGTCCTCCACGGAGGCGATCATGTCCTCCAGACTGTCTTTGCCCGGATGTACCGCAGTGTTCCGCATCCGGATCAGCGGCTCGTCGGAGAAGCAGTAGGCTCTGGCGTTGCCGGCGGGAGACGCGCCGAAATGCTCGGCACTTTCCCGGTTGTGCATATATCCCACCAGAATGCCGTTTTCGATCAGCTTTGCGTCCTGCGCGGGAACGCCCTCATCGTCGCAGTAGACGGGGAGCGGCGCGGTTTCCCCGAAGGCGGTGTGGGCAAAATCGGTCATGCTGACCAGCTCGGAGCCGACCCGCTGATTCAGACATTTGGCGGCAACGCTGCCGCCCAGCACCAGATCGGCCTCCACGGTATGACCCACAGCCTCGTGGGCCAGCATACCGGACAGAATGCCGCCCAGAATGCAGGTCTTTTTCCCGGCCTCGGCGTAAACGCCCTCTCGCTTCTGCATCAGCAGCTCATAGACGCTGTCAATCTCCGGGAACAGCAGCGCGGGATCGGTAAACTGGCTGTCGAAGCCGCCGAAACCGCCGAAGGACTTGAAATACTCCACGGGCACCCCGTCCTTCGTTTCCGCGTCCAGCACCAAATAGATGTAGCAGCGGGGAATGGCGGCCTGCGCCTGAGCACCGTCACCGGTGATCAACGCTTTTTCCCGGCTGTCCGCCCGAACCACCAGCGTGCGGCTGGTCAGATGGGCCTTCTGGGACACATACGCGTCAAGCGACTGCAGAAACTCGATATACTGCTTCTGCGCCGCGTCATTCCAGCTAAGCGGGGGCGCGATCCGGCTTACCGGCAGAGCGGGACGGGCAGCCTTGTTTTTGCCGATGTGCCGGTTCATGAAATCCGCATTGTCTTCGGCGGCTTTCAGTACCTTCTCGGCGGCTGCGGTGGAAAGCTCCGCCATGCTGGAAAAGCCGTAAACGCCGCCTCGGCAGATCCGGGCGGAAACCCCGGAAATCTCGCTGCGCTGGTTGCCCACCAGTGCGCCGTTCAGCATGGAGACCCCACGATTGGTATTCCGCATGGCCCGCAGCTCCGTCTGAGGAACCGGCAGCGCACCGACCAACGGATTCAATATTTCAAACATAGCTTATCCTCCTGAAAAAACCACATATGAAGCAGTATAGCATACTCGGTGTGTCCGCGCAAGAAAGCAGAATCTTTTTGAACGGTCTACCATATGGCGAAAAATCGTGGTATGATAGAAAAAAACGCAGAGAGGGATTTCATGAAACGCCTGATACCGATTCTGGTCATACTATGCCTGACGCTGACCGGCTGCAGCCGGGAGGGAAGCATTGACGAGCTGTTCAGCCTGCCCCAGCTGACAGACGAATATCTGGATCTGCAGCACGCCATTGACGGGGTGCTCAATGCCGGTGCGGTCCATTCCGCACCCACCGGCGGCACCCACCGGCAGAGCGTACAGCTGTTCGACATCAACGGCGACGGGGTTTCGGAGGCACTGGCCTTTTTCAGCGTCAACGGCGAAAGACCGCTGAAAATCTGCATTTTCACCCAGACGGAGAACGGCTACGAAAAGGCCGCCGTGATCGAGGGCGACGGTCTGAACATCGAAAGCATCGACTATGCGGACATGGACGGGGACGGCTGGCGGGAGATCGTGGTTGGCTGGGGTATGGGCAGCGGTCTCAAAATGCTGAATCTGTATTCGCTGAAAGGATTTCAGGTCTCCTCCATCGGCGCTGCCGACTATGAAAGGTATGTGGTGGCCGATCTGGACGGAGACGGACACAGTGAGCTGATGGCCGCCCGTCAGGGCGACGATGACGGTTCCCGTTCCGTGACGCTGTTTGATGTTACCAGCGACGGGGAGACCACTACCGCGCAGACGCGGCTCAGCGAGGGCATGGAAGGCATTACGAAAATGTCCAGCGGCATCCTGCAGGATTCGTCCGGAGCGCTGTTCGTGGAGGGCAGCTGTCAGGGCGGACTGGTGACGGATATTCTGACTTGGAAGAACGGAGAACTGAAAAACATTACGCTGGACGCCGAAACCGGGCGCAGCGATGCTACCTGGCGCAATTCCACCGCGACCTATCTGGATCTGGGCGGCAGTGGCAGACCGCTGATCCCCATTCCCCGGGCGCTGAATGCACAGGGCGAGACGGTTTACCGGGTGCTGGACTGGTACGGCTACAGCAGCAAGGGGCGGCGCACCATCGTCATGACCACCTATCACAACTATTCGGACAGCTGGTATCTGACCCTGCCGGACAGTTGGGGCGATACCATCACCGTCCGCCGCGAGGACACGGACACCGGCGAGCGTGCTGTGGTGTTCTCCCTCTGGAACGGGGAGGGCAAGGATGTGACGGATTTCCTGATCATCTACGCCGTTACCGGCGAGAACCGGTCGGAGCTGGCCGGGCGCGACGGCAGGCTGACCCTGCTCAGCAGCAGCGAAACGATCTATGTCTGTAAGCTGCTGCTGGCCCGCAGCGAATGGGATAAAATGCCGGATCTGAGCTATCTGCGGGAGAATTTCCACCTGATCTATGCGGAGTGGAGCACTCAGTAAAAAGGAGCAATAACCATGGACTATGAGAAGCTGTATGCACAGTTGGGTCAGCTGCCGCTGTGCCAGTATGAAGTGATCGACACCGATGAACTGGTGTTTACGGAGCGGGTGCGCTATGTCTGCGAGACTGAGTGCCCCATGTACAATAAAAGCTGGGCCTGTCCGCCTGCCGTGGGTACGGTGGAGGAATGCAAAAGCCGCTGTCTCAGCTATCCGAAAGCACTGATGATCACCACCGTTACCGAAGTGCGGGATATCGCCGATCTGGCGGAGACGCTGGCCACCCGCGCACCCCATGAGGAGATCACCCGGCAGGTTTCGGAGCTGCTGCGGCAGCAGACGGCGGATGTGATGGTGCTGAGTACGGAGGCCTGCGCCCACTGTGAGCACTGTGCATGGCCGGATGCACCCTGCCGTCACCCGGAACGGATGTTCCCCTGCGTGGAGAGCCACGGCATTCTGGCCACGGATATTGCCGAGAAGCACGGCATTGAGTTCTTCGGCGGCAACATTGTCACGTGGTTTTCCCTGCTTTTCTTCCGGGAAAAATAATGCTGGAAAAAAGGAAAAATCGCTTGACAAATCCGGCAAAATCCGTTATATTAGCAATCGCTGATTCGGCGGCGTAGCTCAGTTGGCTAGAGCATGCGGTTCATACCCGCAGTGTCACCGGTTCAAATCCAGTCGCCGCTACCAAGCTTATCTGGCAGCTTGCTGCCAGATAAGCAACAGCATCGGCCCGTTGGTCAAGTGGTTAAGACACCGCCCTTTCACGG
>DCGQ01000043.1:3890-4306 GCA_002314635.1 Clostridiales bacterium UBA1774 | reverse complement strand
ACATCCTGCGCTTTGGGGCTGTCGGTGTTCGAGAGCGGACTCTCCGTTCCGAATGAATTATCTTGAAAGCGGAAACAGGATATGATATATTGATCAAAAAAAGCGTCGTTCCGCAATCGTAATGCGAAATTTAAAGCTTTGTTCTGAGTTTCAAAACAAAGCTTTTTTTGTGTGTACGCCCGGGCAATGCCGTTTACCGCCGTGCAGAAAGGATCTCCGCCATGAAAAACACCCGAAATTCCACCTTATCCTGCGTTCTGATCATGCTGATTCTGTTCCCTGTTCTGCTTTTTCTGTATACCCTTCTGGATGTTCTGCATTTCCCCTCCTTTTCGGAGCTGCTGACTGAGCTGGACATCCCGCTCGGCATCGCGCTTGCACTTTCTGCCGTGGGTGCGGGGTATTATCTCAGCTAT
>DCGQ01000043.1:0-3854 GCA_002314635.1 Clostridiales bacterium UBA1774 | reverse complement strand
CTCAGCTATCGGCTCCGCCTGATCGTCCCGAAGGAAACGAAGCGCTTCTATGCTTTTCCGGCCTGCTTCTGCATTTTTCTTGCTCTCGTGATCCAGTCCACCGCGCTTTCCTATACACATTACGGCCCGCTCTGGTGCGGGAAGCCCTTCCCCATTCAGGATACCACGTATTCCGTCACCTGTTTCCGGGAAATGTCCTATGACGTGCTGGATTTCAAAACGGAAAGCCATTACTGCTCCCTGATCCGTCTTTCGGAAACCACCGACCCGGAAAAGCTGGAGCGCATGGAGCGGATTCTGGTTCACGCCACGCAGGATCCGGATCGCTCCCGCATTGTGTTTGACGGCGGCGATGTGGCGGTTCTGAAATGTGAGGATCTGCCGAAATCCATCTGCAGCGTTTTTCTGGATCCGCATTACCTGAGCCAGTCCGATGAAAATGCACTGCATACCGTGCTCTATTACGGCAATGAATCCGAGCTTCCCATCGGCACCAGAGTGATCAGCATCCCGCCCAAAAATCCGGACAGCCGCTATGTCTCCTTCTGTACCACCGGGAACAGCGAATGTCTGTATGTCTGCATCATCGGCGAGAATCTGGATTATGTGGATATCTCCCTGAATGAGACCGCACCGCTGACGGTGGATTATCTGACGGTGCTGCCCTTGGCGCTGCTGTTCTTCGTTCTTTTCTATACGGTTCGGAAGCGCCGCTCCGCTCCGGAAGCTCTGAGCACAGACGGGATTCTGGAATCCGATGACTTCGTCCGCATCCCCCGGTTTCTTGCCTCCATCTGGTCGGTGCTTCCGGAAATCATGATGCTGGTCAGCCTGTTCCGCTACCAGTACACCGCAAGCTACTGGTATTATGAGATCTACACATGGATCATGGACCTGTTCGGACTGCTGTGCCTTTGCTTTGCCGTGTTTTATCTGCTCCGCAGAANNNNCAGAACGGCTCGCACCCGGCAGAAGCAGACCTATGCGTACTACTGGCTGCTGACAGCCCTGCTGGTCTGGATCGTTGTCTGCACCGCGTCCTCCGGCCATTTCCTTGAGCTGACCGCCGGAACCAGATACCAGCATGAGGGTCTTATCACCTATCTGTACTATGCCGGTGCCTTTGTCTGCTGTACCGCCATTCGCAGCGAAAAAAGCCGAAATTCCTTCCTGTCCCTGTTCGGCCATGCCGGTACGCTCATGGGTCTTTTGATCATTCTGCAGGACTGGTATGTCACCGCCCCCTATGTGCTGAAGGTCTTTACCTCTGTCCGCGCCGGTACTTACTACAACACCAATCACTGCGGCTATTATCTGACCATGACGATTGTCAGTCTGTTCGGTCTTTCCCTGTATGAAACGAACCGGAAAAAGAGGGTTCTCTATATCATCTCCATGGAGATCCAGTTTTTCGCCCTGATCACCAACAATACCTTCGGCAGCTTCCTGGGCGTGATTCTGGCGGTTCCCCTGATCTATCTGATATACTTTTTCAGCGGCCATCGCTACCATTACCGGATCCTGCTGCCTGCCGCCGTGCTGCTTCTGGTATCCGGTGTTCAGTACAAGATCGTGCTGAACAATTTCAGCGTGCTTGGCAGCGATGTGGGTACCATTGCCGATGACCCCAACTCCATGGAAGCAGGGGCGACCGGCAGCGGACGGTTCATACTTTGGAAGTACACCTTCGAGAAGATTCTGAAAAGTCCCGTCTTCGGCTACGGGCCGGACGGGCTGGCCTATGACATGCCGGATTACATCAGACATTCGCGCCCGCACAACGAATACCTGCAATATGCGGCGTTCTTCGGAATCCCCGGCCTGCTGCTCTATCTGAGCGCGCTGGTTTCCCTTGCCGTCAGGCGGGTCAGGCAGCTTTCCAGGCTTCCCAGCTCCACGCTGGCTGCCGCCGGTGCTTTGATCGGGTATCTGATCTCCGCCTTTGTGGGCAATACCATGTTCTACTCCGCCCCCTTCTTCTTCATGCTGTTCGGTCTGGTCTGTTCCGGCGGATCGGCGGACTTGCTTCCCGCCGGGGATCATGCTATACTGGAAGAAAAAACCGAGGAGGCAAACTGATGCTTACACTGGATGAACTTCACGCTGCTGCCGCGGAGCTGGAACAGCTCATGCTGCTGCGAACCGCCCCCATGGCGATTCGGCTGATCGACCGGGACGAAATCCCGGACAACTGCACCCAGCCTTCTGCCGGAGGCGTGCATTACGCGCTCTGTCAGGCTCTGTCCTTCGTCCGCCGCACCCGCAACTCTCTGGCCGTTTTCGCCGAAGATCACTGGTGTCTCTGGCCCATCATCAACTTCCGCCTGCGGGAGCTGACCGAGGAGGACAAGCGCTATGTAGGTTCCGGCTACTTCATCCGGGATCCGCAGGTCAGCTACCGGCATTTCTGCAAGGAATACCCCTACATCCGTGAGGAGCTGAAAAAAGACGGTATGGCCATTGCGCCGCTGGATCGCTGCACCTTCCAGCCGGAGGCGGTCATGATCTACTGCGACCCCAGCCAGCTTCGGCAGCTGCTGATGGCCGCCAAATATCATACCGGTGAGATCGCCCAGTCCTCCTTCGATACCTGCGACAGCTGCGGCGCGGCACTGGTGCCGATCCTGAACGGGGAGAAAAGCTATAATGTCTCCATGCCGGACGCAGGCGAATACGAGCGCAGTCTCTGCGGGGAAAACGAGATGATCTTCACCATGTCCGGCGAAACGCTGCCGCTTTTCATGCAGTCCTGCAGGGATCTGTCCAGAGCCGGTTTCAGCCTGAAACAGCTGGCCTACGATATCCGCCCGGACTATGCAAGACCGGCGTTTTACAACAACATGTTCCGCAAATGGGGTCTGGAAACCGGAGAGGAATGGATTCCCGGAAAGCGGTGATCACACGGAGATCGGCGGCAGGCCTTGGGGTCTGCCGTCATTTTCATTGACAGCGCGCCGCTTTTGTGTTAATCTCTGTGTAACAAATAATCGAAAATATCGTATTGGAGGGATAACCATGACGCCGGAAGCTCAAAAGAAATATGATGAAAAGCTGAAACGGGTGTATGATTCGATTGTGCTGAAGGAACCGGATCGGATCCCCTGTACCCCCTCTCCCTCTCTGTTCCCCGTTTTCAACGCCGGATACACCGTTGCGGAGATCAACTACGATACCTCCATGGAGAAAATGGAGAAGGCTCTGATCAAGTATGTGCAGGACTTCGACCCGGATGACAACCCTGGTCTCTGCCACATCAATCCCGGCGAAGGGCCGGGCATGGAGCTGAGCGAACCCAACAATATGCGCTGGGCCGGTATGCCGGGCAATATCATTGACGAAAACTCCATTCAGCAGTTCATCGAGTACCCGAACCTGCTGGACGAGGAATTTGACGAATACAGCACCGACCGCACCGGCTGGGCCTTCCGCAAGCTGCTGCCCCGTTCCTCGCCGCTGCTGGCTCCCATGGCCAAGCTGGGTCAGATGGGCGCAAACGCCAGCACCCGCAGTCTGGCGGCCTTCTTCACCAGTCCGGAATTTCGGAAAATGCAGGATCGGTTCCAGCAGATTCAGGATTTCTACGCCGAGCACGACAAGCGTGCCGCCAAGGTAGTACAGACCATTGAGGAAATGGGTTATCCCACGCTGCGCGGCGGCATGGCGGGCGTTCCCTTCGACAGCTACTCCAACGGGATGCGCGGCACGATCCTCAGCCTCAGCGACCTGTATGACAACACGGAATTCGTGGAGGCCCGCATTGAGGAAAACTATGAAAAGACGCTGCAGATGATCAAGATGCAGGCCGGAACCTGCCGCTTCGTGTTCATGCCGCTGCACAAGGGCATGGACGGCTT
>DCGQ01000026.1:9077-9205 GCA_002314635.1 Clostridiales bacterium UBA1774 | reverse complement strand
GCCTCCCGGTCATGGATGACCACCGGCAGGTCCCGCTGAGCTGCAAGGCGAAGCTGGGCATTCAGCAGGGCAAGCTGCTGTTCTTTCGGCGCAGCGTCCTCATAGTAATAGTCCAGACCGATCTCGCC
>DCGQ01000026.1:0-9053 GCA_002314635.1 Clostridiales bacterium UBA1774 | reverse complement strand
ATGGCAACAACTTTTTCCTCCCGGCTCAGCGTCTCGATCTTTACCAGATCATCCTCCGTGTAGACACCGGCGGACTCCGGGTGGATGCCCACGGCGCAGTATATATAAGGATAGCGGCGGCTCAGTTCCACGCTCCATGCGGAGGTATCCGTATGGTCGCCGCAGTTGACGATGCAGCCCACCCCCCGGTCGGGCAGGGCGGAGAGCAGCGCATCCCGATCCTCGTCAAACCGGGCATCGTAGTAATGGGCGTGGGTATCAAAATACATGGCAGTTCCTTTCTCCTGCGGTTTTGATGTAAAAAATCGGGTTCTGCAGAAAATAGCTCTTGCAAAAGGGACAGGCTTATGATAACATAATATGCACGAAAAAACAGGCCGGGCAGAAGCCGTGAGCCTT
Source organism: Clostridiales bacterium UBA1774 (assembly GCA_002314635.1). Classification (GTDB taxonomy): domain Bacteria; phylum Bacillota; class Clostridia; order Oscillospirales; family Oscillospiraceae; genus UBA1774. The sequence goes on along the minus strand of DCGQ01000026.1, from coordinate 8,654 downwards.
CAAAACTGAAAGGGATGCTAAAAAATGAATAGTGCATGGATGATCATTCTCACGATCCTGCAGCTCATCTCCGCTCTGGCTGTTGTTCTGATCGTTCTGTTCCAGTCCGGCAAAAGTGCCGGTCTCAGCGGTGCCATCGGTGGCATGGCCGACACCTTCCTTGCCAAGAACAAGGCCAAGAGTCTGGATGCCAAGCTGGCCAAGTATACCAAGTGGGTCGCTATCGTGTTCGTGGTGCTGACCCTCATCATCAACATCATTGAGTGATTTCGGTGTTTCTCCCCCGGGCAGTCGTCCGGGGGATTTTTTTGTCCTCATTTCCCGGGCACGGGGTATAGAATAGCATAAATGCGAGATTGATACAAGAGAAAAACCGCCCCCGGGCCGAAGCCCGGGGGCGGAACAGTTCAGATCAGAGATCTTTCAGGTTTTTGATTAGCCGATGACGTAGATGACACCGAAGGGAGTTGCATTGACGACACCAGCGGCTTCAACCTTGGTGTACATAACAGTGAACACAACGCCGTCATTGGTCAGAGCAGCATCAGCCAGCTCAGCGATGGTGGTGATGGAAGCGTTCTTGCGGAGATCAACAACCTTCAGAGCGGAGATGTCGTCTTCGTCGAAGCTGTTGGCGCTATCCGTCAGCTTGCCATTCAGGATGTAAGCAGCGCTGGTCTTGTTGACAGTAACGACAGCAGCCAGAACGCCGGTGTTATCCAGAGTGTACACGCCATTGTTGACGGAGTACAGATAGTAACCGCCATTGGCAACAGGTGCAGCCAAGAGCTGATCAGCGGTCAGAACGCCATCCAGGTAGAAGTTGTACTTGGTGACATTGCCGGCCTCGGTCCACACGGTGGTGGGATTCTTGACATCAGCATCGGTAATGTAGATGTAGCTGTTAGCAACCTTGGTGTTATCCACAACAGCAACAGCCTCGGTCAGCCAAGCGGTGTTGATGTTGTAGATGTTGCCGCGAACGTTGCTGACGATCGCGTAAGCATATTTAAAGTTGTTGGCAGCGAAGGAAGTGTTCTGGGAAACCTTCAGAGTGTCCAGCTCGCCCTTGAAGGCCTGGACAGCAGCGCTGTCGAAGTAGTAGTTTGCAGAGCCAACGGTAGCCTTGGTGGCCTTGAAATCAGCCTTTTCCAGACATACGACCTTATCGCCGGCAGACTTGAAGGCGGTGTAGGTCACGCCCTTATCGGTCTCGCTGCTCAGAGCGTAGACGCCGGTATAGGTGAAGGCATCCTTAGTCTGATAGTTGACAACTTCGCCGGCAGCGTTGATGCACTGTACCCAGTTGGTGGTAACAGGCTTGGAGGAGTACTCGGTGGAGGTGGTGGATTCCTTGGTGTAGTTCTTCACAACATAGACATACTCGTTGGTATCGACTTCAGCAGCCTTGGTATCAACCAGACCGGCGTACACGCCGTTAGCAACCATGACCATGGTCACAGTGTTGCCCAGAGCGATCTTGTCCTGAGTATCAACCGCGTTGACAACGAAGGGAACACCGGCCAGAGCCAGACCGTTGTACACGGTGTTGCCGGAAGCATCCTTCTTGGAGGAGGTCAGAGTGACTTCCTTGGTCTCAAGGATGGTAGCCTTGTTGATGGTGCCGACCTGATACAGCTTCACATAGGAGTTGACATCGGTCTTGGCAAAGCTGCCGTAAACAACAGCGACATCTTCGGCGCCGCCGTAAACAACAGCGATCTGCTCCAGAACACCCTTGGCAGCATCAGCAGCAGTGTAGCTGGCAATGTAGCCGAGCAGGTAATCAGCGGAGATCTTGGCGTAGCTGCCGGTAGCATACTTCACGATGGTAGCCATATCAGTGGCAGTACCGGCCTTGAAGTTATGGAACTGGAAAGCAACGTTAGCAGCACCGTTGGGATCCTTTGCGAAATCAGCAGCGGTGATGACGGAGGTCACATCGTTGGAGATGTAGCAGGTGCCGACAGTACCGGCTTTGTAGGTGATCTGCAGCTCGTGGCCGATCAGGTTCTCGTCGCCGGGAATGCCGGTCATGGGCAGAGTGATGGCATCCTTGTAGTCCTTGCCATTGAAGAGAGCAACAGTGGTCAGACCCTTGACATTGCCGTCGGTAGCAGCATTGGCAATGACAACAGCATAGTTGGTGGTGATCGCTTTCTCCTGAGCATAGGTCTGGCCATCCTTGTACTGGCCGTTGGATTCAACGGTAACAGCAGGAACCTTCATCAGGGTATTGGCAATATACTGAGCAGCCTCGCCGCGCTTAACCTGAGCAGCGGTGTCAACGCCGGAGATGAGCAGCTTGCGGATGGTCGCATCAGTCCAGACAGCGACATCCCAGCCTTCGCCGACATACTCGCCCTTGGCGCCGTAGCCCTTGGTAGCCAGCAGCATCTTAGCGAACTGAATACCGGTGAGCTTGTCGCCGGGGCCGAAGTTGCCATCGCCGTAGCCGGCAATGAAACCTCTCTGCTTGCAGAAGGAGATGTAGCTAGCAGCCCAGAAGCTGGCAGCAACGTCTTCAAAGGGAGCGCTGGTGACGCGCATTTCGCCGAAAGCCTTGGCAGCATCAGCATCGAGCACCATGTAGGTGATCAGCTTGGCAGCCTCAGCGCGGGTCAGGCCGTCCTCGGGGCGGAAACCGCCCTCATCGCCTTCCATGTACTTCAGGTCGGTCACGAGATTGATGGCATCAGCGTACTCATTGGCGGCGACGGTCTCAATGTCGGTGTACTCTTCGTAACCGGCGTTGGCGCCAACCATGCAGAGGCCAAGAACCATCACGAGGGCCAGAACCAGGCACAGGGACTTCTTGAAAGTCTTCATGTATAATTCCTCCTATTTAAATATTTTCCGGAAGCGGCCACATGAAAAACCGCTGCCGGGTGCAACGCTCTCGCGTTATCACCATTTCCCATAAGGAGACCCTTCCCCTTATGACGGTGTGAGTGTACCCGATTCCGTGTCATATTTCAAGTACCCAAAGCTTCGTGTAACTCAACTGTTACATAACGCCGCCGGAGCTTCTCCGAAGAAATCTCGATTTTCGGATTTTTCTACTCAATTTTCAGAAAAGGGCAGTTTATTGTCCTTTTCTTTTGCTAGACTTCGGGCATAAAAAGCTTTTGAGGAGGAAAAAAACATGCGCGTTCAGAAATGGTATAACATTTTACAGCTTGCAGGGATCGGTCTTGTCCTGTTTCTCTGCATCAATGCGGAATCTCTGGCAGAGCTGATCTGCCGGTAAAGCGCCGGAGCGCCCCTGCCCTCAGCCGAGGACAGGGGCGCGCTTTCTATTCTGACACATTATATATTATATGTATCGGTATCTGTTTCAGACTGGCGGGAAGCTACCTTCACCGCGCTCAGACCCAGTGCGAAAATCAGCCAGAAAATACCCATGACCCGGGGATAATGCCAGAGGAAGTCCGCAAGGCCGCCCACCAGACTGCCGCAGAGGGAGGACACCACCGCAATCGCGGTGATCCCGGCAATGCCGCTGTCCGCCCTGCAGGCGCGGAACATATTCCGCAGTCCGTCCAGCATACCCAGCATGAAGCAGAGGAAGCCGCCCAGACCCAGCTCCACCCAGACCTGAATATAGGTATTATGGGTGTGAGGGAAGGACAGCAGAGCCGCCGTGATCAGCTGCTCCTTACCGTAGGCCCGCATGGCGTCCGTGCCCAGACCGGCACCCCACAGGGGACGGCTGCGGATGATTTTGAGACCGGCCTTCATCAGCGGCAGACGGCTGGTTGCAGTGGAGTCCTGCCCGGCGCTGCCGATGGTGCGGATCCGGTTCAGCACCGAATCGGGCAGGAAGGGCAGCGCCAGTACGCACAGCGCGCCGCCGATGGGCAGCAGGGAGGGTTTCCACAGGCACACAAACACCAGCGCTTCCACCGCAAACCCGATGTAGCTGGTGCGGGAATAGGTCACAGCCAATGCGGTAACACTGAGTACCAGCGCCGCAAGACCCAGCAGACGGCCCGCAGCATACCGGCTCCGGAGCAGCAGCACCGCGGCGGCAGGCGTCAGCAGCACCAGCACCTGTGCGAAGGTGTTAGGGTTGTCAAACCAGCTGTAGACCCGGCTGGGCATACCCGCATTCATCGAGGTGTCCACCATATAGGCATAGTAGATCAGCTTGCCGGTGATACGCTGGTAAACGCCGTAGCCGGACATGGCCAGCAGCGCCAGCGAAATACCCATGCAAAGCGCCAGCAGGTGCCCCTCCCGGCGGACGCTGTTCACCGTCACCAGCACGCAGAGTGCGCTGATCACATGATAGATCAGATAGCGGCTGCTGAGGCCGGGGAAGGTGGAGCTGAACACCGCCAGCACCGCCGTCAGAAGCAGCAGCACCGGATAAGGGCCGATCTTCCGCAGCTCCAGCCGGGTCTGCCACCGCATCTGCCGCAGCAGAAGGAACAGCAGCACGATGAAATAACCCAGCAGGTTATAGACATTGTTCCACTTTGCATAGGGGATGACCCACAGTGCCGCCAGCAGCAGCGCTTCCACACCGGCGCTGCTGTCGCTGAGGCGGAAGAACAGTCCGGCAAAAAAGCTGCCGTCCCACAGCTTCCGGGTCTTTTCATAAAACCAGTGCAGTCCCCGGCCGGGCAGGTTCATCAATCCCTCTGCGCCCCGGCAGACAAGGCTCTGCTCCCACGCCTTCGGCACGGGGCCGCGATGAAACAGCATCCCCACCAGCAGGCTTTGATCCAGCCAGCGGCAGAACGCGGCTCCGCAGGCGGCCAGCGCCCGATAGATCAGGCTCTCTTTATATACGCTGCACAGCCACACCCAGACCCCGGCCAGCAGACTGCTTTTCAGCCGCAGCGCCAGCAGGACCAGAATCCGGTGGGCATAGCTTCCTTCTATCACCTTTTGCATCCCTTATGCTCCTCTTTTCGCGTTTTTCACCCGATACAGCAGACCCAGCAGTCTGAACTGCCGCCGGAGCAGCAGCTCCGCCACCAGCTGCTTCCGCCGACCCATATGGACGGGGCGCAGCTTTTCCATGCAGGAACGGTATTCCGGCAGCGCACACAGCGCCTTGACCTCCCGCCGCTTTGCCGCGTAAGCGGGATCGGGATTTCCCGGGGCATACACATTGCCCACGGCGATCAGCAGACCCGCCCACTGGGAGTTTTCCCGCCAATCCGGCGTGATCTCCGTCAGTCCGGCTTTTTCCGCAAAGGCGGTCTTTCGCTCCATAAACGCCCGGAATACACCGGGAAAATCCTTCATATACCGATGCGTGGCAGACGCGGGATTCTGCATATAATGATAGAGGCTCTTTTCCGTGACGGCCACCCGCTCCGCAGTGCGGAAATACTCCAGCAGAAACAGCTCGTCCTCCAGATAACCGCCGTAAAACCGGAGCTTTTCCGTTTCCAGACGCTGCCGGTCAAAGAGATAACGGACGATATAGCCGTTGAAGATGGGCGGACACAGGCGCTGCCCCATCAGCGGCAGCAGGATCTGCTGCCGGATGCCCGCAGCATCCAGCGTACCGGCTTTCAGCGGTGCTTCCGTCCGTGAAGAGCCGTCCGCCTCCCACAGCGTCACGCCGCAGGCCGCCGTATCCGCGTTGTGTTCCCGGCACAGGGTCAGCAGCGTTTCCAGCATCTCCGGTTCCCAGCTGTCATCCGCATCCAGAAAGGCCACGTGGGGTGCGGCGGCTTCGCTGAGACCCCGGTTGCGGGCGGCGCTGACCCCGGCGTTCGCCTGATGGAACACCCGGATCCGGCTGTCCCGCGCCTTGTATTCCTCGCAGATATCGCCGGACCGGTCCCGGCTGCCGTCGTCGATCAGCAGCAGCTCCCAGTCTTCGAAGGTCTGATGCACCACACTGTCCAGACAGGTTTTCAAAAACGGTTCCGCCTGATAAACCGGTATGATCACGCTGATCTCCGCCATGGATTGCCTCCCAGAGTTTTTCCGCTATTTTACCCCATTTCCGCCCGCCGGTCAAGTTCTCACTTCCGTCCTATCGGATATCACGAAAAACAGGAGGAAAAGGGAGATGCAATCTCCGAAATTCACGGTTTCCGCATCTTGCCAACGATATTTTTACCTGTTATACTATCGCTTTAGGGCAGGTGAAGCACAATGATGATTGAAGCCGGGGGATACCCCATTCATATTGAAGAATACGGTTCCGGGCCGGAAACCGTCATGATCCTGCAGGGTTGGGGCACCAACGCATCCCTGTACCGGGATCTGGCGCAGCATCTCAGCGCCTATCTGCACGTCTGGCTGCCGGAGCTGCCCGGTTTCGGTGAATCGCCGGAGCCGAAGGCGGCGCTGGACGCGGAGGACTATGCGGATGTGGTACTGGCCCTGTGCCGCGTGCTGAACATCCGGGAATGCCATCTGATCGGCCACTCCAACGGCGGCCGCATCATGCTGGCGCTGTGCTCCCGCAAGCGGGATATCCGCTTCGGCAAGCTGGTATTTATGGACGCGGCCGGTCTGGTGCCGCCCATGACCGCGAAGAAGCGCCTGCGGCAGACTGCCTTCAAGCTTCTGAAGGTACTGCTGAAACCCTTCCCCGGCCTGCTGGAAAAATACCGGCAGTCCCACGGCTCCGCGGATTACCGCAGCGCCAGTCCGGTGATGCGGCAGACGCTGGTGAAGCTGGTCAACACCGACCTGCGGGATCGGATGCCCCAGATTCCCAATTCCAGTCTGCTGATCTGGGGTACGGAGGATCGGGACACCCCGCTGTGGATGGGCGAGACCTTTGAAAAGCTTCTGCCGGACGCGGGACTGGTCAAGGTCCCCGGCGCAGGGCACTACGCATATCTGGAGCAGTCCGGTTTTGTATACCGGGTGCTGGATTCCTATTTCGGAGCGGATCATCATGCTTAAAATCTTTTTTGCCATTCTTTCCATCAGCTATTTCATCGCTTATCTCCTGCTGTTCCGGCGGCATGTGCATATTTTTCAGTTGAACTCCTATAAACCCGAGGTACAGGAAAAGTGGGTTCGGGACAACATTGAAGCTCTGCTGCTCCGCAGCGTCTGGGCGCTGGGTGCGGCGCTGCTGGTGAAGGGTCTGGGAATCACCGGCTGCATCCTGAGCACGGTGCTGTTTGCCGCGGTGGCGGTGCTGAACCGTCCCCGGAAGGAGAAAAAAGCGCTGGTCTTTACCGCCAGAGTAAAGCGGCTGCTGGCAACATGGGTCATTCTTGGCTGCATCCCCCTGCTGTTCGGCTTTTTCGCGCCGGACGGGGAGGCCTTCGGCGCACTGCTGATGTCCTTTGCCCTCTGCGGCGCTCCGTGGCTCATCACGGCGGCCAACCGTCTGAATCAGCCGGTGGAGAAGGCCATCGACCGGCATTATATCAACGATGCGCGGCGGATCCTGAAAGAGAGTCCCCGTCTGCTGGTCATCGGCGTCACCGGCAGCTATGGCAAGACCAGCGTGAAGTTTTTCCTTGAAAAGCTGCTGGGTGTTGAATATAATGTGCTGGTTACACCGAAAAACTATAATACCACGTTGGGCGTGGTGCGTACCGTCCGGGAAAACCTGAAAGCCATTCACGAGGTCTTTGTCTGCGAGATGGGCGCCCGGAATGTGGGCGATATCAAAGAGATCTGCGAGCTGGTGCATCCGCAGATGGGCGTGATCACCGCCATCGGCCCCCAGCATCTGGAGAGCTTCAAAAGCCTGCAGAATGTGGTAAAGACCAAGTTCGAGCTGGCAGATTCGCTCCCGGCGGACGGGGTTTTCTTCGGCAACATGGATTCGGAGGAAATCCGCAACCGTAAGGTGGATGTGAAAACCGTGGGTTACGGCGTGACCCGGGGCGACTATCAGGCGGAGGACATTTCCTGCTCCGAGCATGGCCTGCGCTTCACCGTGCAGGGCGTACAATTTGAGACCCGGCTGCTGGGTCGGCACAATGTAGAGAACATCTGCGCTGCCATCGCCGTGGCCAATACCATGGGTATTCCGCTGGAAAAGCTCCGCGCCCCCGTCCGTGCGCTGGAAGCGGTGGAGCACCGGCAGCAGCTTCGGGGCAGCGGCAATCGGCTGATCATCGACGATGCGTACAACTCCAATCCCGCCGGCGCACAGGCCGCACTGGAGACCCTGAGCCAGTTCGACGGTCTGCGAATCCTTGTGACCCCGGGCATGGTGGAACTGGGCGAGAAGCAGCGGGAGCTGAATCTGGAATTTGGAAGACAGGCCGCGTCCTGCTGTCACCGGGCGGTGCTGGTAGGCGCGAAGCAGACGGCTCCCATCAAAGAGGGTCTGCTCTCCGCCGGTTTCCCCGCCGACCGGATCGTCACCGTGGAGACGGTGGAGGAGGCCATCCGCGCTGCCGATGCCTTCCCAGCAGAGGGACGGCGGATCATTCTGCTGGAAAACGACCTGCCGGACAACTACTGAAACCATATTATAATAGTATATTCTCCTGTATCGGAGGTATTGTATGAAAATCACCATCGGCCTGTTCTTCGGCGGTGACAGTGTGGAGCATGAGGTCTCCATCATCTCCGGACTGCAGGCACTGCACAATTTCGACACGGAAAAATACACGGTGCTGCCCATCTATATCACCCGGGATTATCAGTTCTACACCGGGGAAGCCGCCGGGAAGGTGGAAGAATACCGGGATATCCCGGTATTC
>DCGQ01000066.1:5071-5445 GCA_002314635.1 Clostridiales bacterium UBA1774 | reverse complement strand
GGCTCCGCAAAATGGGGATCGCCCAAACAGGTCTGCAAAAAATACGCAGACCCGGAATGGGAGCAGAACAAGCAGCTGACGCAGAATGTGGCCATCGGTCTGGACGGCAGAACGCACCGCAGGAATCTGAATGTGCTGGTCTGCGGCGGTTCCGGTGCAGGAAAGACCCGGTATTTTGCACTCCCGAACATTATGAATGCGAATTGCAGCTTCGTTTGCCTTGACCCGAAAGGCGAGTTGCTCCGAACAACCGGCGGCCTTCTGCGAGAAAAAGGTTATGAAGTAAAGGTACTTGACTTGATAACCATGAGTCGGAGCCACTGCTACAACCCGTTTGTCTACCTCCGTAACGACAACGATATTCAGCGGCTGGT
>DCGQ01000066.1:0-4931 GCA_002314635.1 Clostridiales bacterium UBA1774 | reverse complement strand
GAGGCCCCGGAGGAGGAACAGAACTTTTCCATGGTCATGGATATGATACGGGAGGGGGAGGTCAACGAGGAAAAGGATACCCACGATTCGCCGCTGGATCAGCTGTTTCAACGTCTGGAGGATAAAAAGCCGGGGCATATTGCCGTGAAGTATTATAAAAGCTACCGTTCCGGCAGCGGGAAAACGCTGAAATCCATTCAGATTACCCTGATTTCCCATCTGGAAAAGTTCAATCTGGATTCGCTGGCGGGCATCACACAGACGGATGAAATGGAACTGGCAAGTCTGGGAGAACGCAAGACCGCCATCTTTGCCCTCATTTCGGACAATGACAGCTCGTTCAACTTTCTGGTCGGCATCCTGTATTCCCAGCTTTTTCAGCAGCTGTACTATCAGGCGGATTTTGTCCACGGCGGCAGGTTGCCGGTTCATGTTCACTTTGTCATGGATGAATTTTCGAACATTGCCCTGCCCGATGATTTCGACAAGCTGCTTTCCACCATGCGAAGCCGGGAAATTTCCGTGAGCATCATCGTGCAGAATCTGGCGCAGATCAAGGCACTGTTTGAAAAACAATACGAAAGCATTCTGGGAAATTGTGATACTTTCCTTTATCTGGGAGGTAATGAACTCAGCACCCACGAATACGTATCAAAGCTACTTGGGAAAGAGACCATCAATTTCAACACCTACGGACAGTCAAAGGGACGCAGCGGAAGCTATTCCAAAAACGATCAGATCACCGGCCGAGAACTGATGACGCCGGATGAGGTGCGGATGCTGGACAACCGCTATGCCTTGCTGTTCATCCGGGGAGAAAGACCGCTGAAGGATCTGAAATATGACATTCTGAAACATCCCAATGCTGCACTCATCACAGACGGCGGTGCGGAACCGTATCAGCATGGTGTGGATTCTCGCAGCATTGCGGCAATCTCCATCTTCCCTAAGTGTTCCGACGATGAAGCCGTGGAGATCAACGAGGCTGTGCACCATTATGAAATTCTGTCCAACGAGGAACTGGAAGAAAAACTGATGAAACTGGAGGAGCAAAAACGTAATGAAGCAAAACAATCTGATTCGTAAGGTTTTCCGTGTGTATGCCTGCACCGTGCTGTGCCTTGCTATGGCACTGCCGTGCTGCGCTGCGGGAGACCCGCTGACGGTGGTGGGGAATCTCTCCACCTTCATCTTCGGCCTGATTCGGGCGGTGGGTATGATCCTGCTGGGCTGGGGCATTGTGCAGGTGGGTCTGTCTCTCCAGTCCCACGATGCTAGCCAACGCAGTCAGGGTTTTCTGACCCTTGCCGGCGGCGTGGTCATTACCTTCGCCAAGGAGATTCTGGATATGATTACCGGCTGAATGACACACAAGGGCAGGCCGTTTATGGCCTGCCCGGATTGGAGGTGAAGCTGTGTGTCGGAAAACTGGGTCGTACAGAATCTGATCAATGCGCTGAATGTCTGGAATGAAAAGCTGACGGAAATCTGGAAGCTCATCACACAGTCACCGCAGGAGTTCAACGGCGGCGGAATCTGGGCGGTAGTGCTGAATATTCACGGAGCGCTGCAGGCGCTGGGGTATGGTCTGCTGGTTCTGTTCTTCGTGGCCGGGGTGATGAAGACCTGCGGGAACATTGCAGAACTGAAACGCCCGGAGCAGGCGGTCAAGCTGTTCATTCGTTTCGCACTGGCAAAAGCGGTGATTACCTACGGTCTGGAGCTGATGCTTGCCCTGCTGGACATTGTGCAGGGAACGGTTTCCACGATTTTGCAAGCCTCGGGATTCGGAACACCAGGGGCAACGGTGCTGCCGCAGGAGATTATCACTGCGGTGGAGGATTGTAATTTCCTGCAATCCATCCCACTTTGGGCGGTGACGCTGATTGCCGGCCTGTGCATCTGGGCACTGAGCTTTGTGATGATTCTCAGCGTATACGGCAGGTTTTTCAAGCTGTTCCTTTACACGGCGATTGCGCCGCTGCCACTGTCCACCTTTGCCGGGGAACCGACCCAAAGCATAGGACGCAGCTTTCTTCGCAGCTACGCCGGAGTCTGTCTGGAGGGCGCAGTAATTGTACTGGCGTGCATCGTGTATTCCGCACTGGCAAGCTCTCCACCCACCGTGGAAACCGGAACGGCGGCGGTAACGATGGTCTGGAGCTATGTGGGGGAACTGATTTTCCATATGCTCATTTTGACCGGTGCAATCAAAGCATCGGACCATGTGGTGAAAGAGATGATGGGGCTGTAAATGTCTTTCCATCCAGACTGGGAACGTCCCGGAGGGAAAGGCTTGAAAGGAGGCTGTTGAGGTGGCCATAGAACGAAAAATCAACCCGGAGATTCGGGACTACCATGAAGCGGTATTCATGGGTCTGACCTTGCGGCAGTTCGCCTTTTCGCTGGCAGCGGTGGGCGCAGCTGCCGCTTTGTATTTTCTTTTGAAGCCGGTTCTGGGAACGGAGACCGTATCGTGGGTCTGTATGCTGGGTGCGGCTCCGTTTGCAGCGCTGGGATTCGTCCGCTATCAGGGTATGACGGCGGAAAAACTGCTGTGGGCTTGGCTCAGAACCATGGTCGTCGAACCGAAGGAGTACCCGTGTACTACAACGACAATTTACCGGAAGGAGAACTGAGATGCTGAAAAGTCTGAAAACACTGGAAGCGGGCAACCATACGCCCTATTGGATTCCCAAAACCGTTCATGACCTGATTCCCATTTCGCAGGTGTGGGAGGACGGCATTTTTCGCTCGGATAAGCTGTTTTCCCGAAGCTACGCCTTTTCGGATATTAACTATCTGTCTGCCGGTCTTGACCGGCAGGAGCAGATTCTGAGGAGCTATGCCGATCTGCTGAACAGTCTCGACAGCTCGGCGAGTGCGAAAATCACGATTTTCAACCGCAGAACCGATATCACGGAATACGAAAAGAACCTGTTCATGCCTATGCAGAACAATGACCGGGATATCTACCGGCGGGAACACAACGGCATTCTCACCGACAGCTTTGCCGATGCACAGGGATTCCGGCAGGAGCGGTATGTGACGATTTCAAAGGAAGCTCGGAACTATGAGGAGGCTGCGGCGTTTTTTCGGCAGAGCGACAGCGGACTGCAAAGCCGGTTTGCAGAACTGGATGTGAGCCATAAGCCGCTTCGGTGCTCGGAACGGCTGCGGATTCTGCATGATTTCTACCGCCCACAGGATATTGGAAGATATGCCTTTAACCTTCTCCAGACGGCAAAGCTGGGACACCATTTCAAAGACGGCATCAGCCCGGACGGTATGGAGAGCAGACGGGATTATCTGATGCTGGGTGATCGGTACTGCCGTGTCCTGTATCTGAAAAACTACGCTTCTTTCCTGCGGGATGTGCTGGTTTCGGCACTGACGGCAAACTGGCCGGACACTATTCTATCCGTTGACCTGCTGCCGATTCCCACAGAGGAGGCGGTGAATGATACAGAGCGGCGGCTTCTGGGCGCAGAACGGAACATTGCGGACTGGCAGCAGCGGCAGAATAAAAACAACAATTTCTCGGCCACGGTGCCCTTTGAACTGGAACAGCAGCGGGACGCAATCAAGGACTTCATGGACGGGCTTGTGCGCTGCGATCAGAGAATGTTTCAGGTCACGTTGACTATTGCAGTCTGTGCAGACAGTTTGGAAGAACTGGAGGGTCGGACGAAGCAGCTTCAGTCGATTGGGCAGAATCACCACTGCCAGATGTCCGTGCTGTATTACCGGCAGATTGATGGTCTGAATACCGTGCTGCCCATTGGTCTCTGGCGCATCCGTGCCTATCGGACATTGACCAGTGACAGCCTTTCTCTGCTGGAGCCTTTTCGAACGCTGGAGATTCAGGATGCCGGAGGTGTGTTTCTGGGACAGAATACGATTTCTCACCAGCCGATTCTCTGCGACCGGAGCAAGCTGATGAATCAGGCGTCCATCATTACCGGCGTACCGGGTTCCGGAAAATCCATGCTGGCGAAATGGATGATTGCCGCAACGATTTTGAACTCTAAGGACGATATCCTGATTGCCGACCCGGAATCTGAGTATGTGTCACTGGTGGAAGCACTGGCAGGTGAGGAAGGAGCCGTTGTCCACATTGCCGCAGACGGAAAGAACCGCCTGAATGCCATGCAGCTTTCCAATGGTTACGGCGATGCGGATTCGCTGGCGGATAAATCCCAGTTCATTCTGTCACTGGTGGAGCAGATCAGCGATCAGGGTATCGGCCCCACGCATCGGTCGGTTCTGGATCGGTGTACGTCCATCGTGTTTTCGGAAACGAAGGCATCCGGGCGGACGCCCACGCTGTCTTTGCTCAGAGAAGCTCTGCTGCATCAGCCGGAGCCGGAAGCAAAACAGCTTGCACTTACGCTGGAGCTGTTCACCAAGGGCACGCTGAACATTTTCGGTCATGAGAGCAATGTGCGTCTGGATAAACGGGTCACGGTTTTTGACATCCACGGTCTGGGGTCTCAGCTGAAGGGGGCAGGATTGCTGGTGATTACAGACACCATGCTGAACCGTGTGAATATCAATGCCCGTCAGGGAAAACGAACCCATGTTTTTATCGACGAATTTCATACGGTGTTCGGGAACCAAAGCAGTGCGGAATTTTTCGATTCAGCATGGCGGCAGTTCCGTAAGCGCAATGCGTGGCCGACTGCCATCTCGCAGAACATGGATGTGCTTCTGGCATCGCCGCAGGCACGGAGTATGGTGTCTAACTCCGAACTGCTGATCATGTTGAATCAGGCTCCCTCCGACCGTGAACGGCTGCAAAGCATTTTGAACCTGTCGGCGGATGAAATGCAAAAGATCACCAATGTGGAACCCGGCTCCGGTCTGATCCGATACGGCGGTGCGCTGATTCCTTTCACCAACCGTTTTCCGACCAATACAAAGCTGTATGC
>DCGQ01000006.1:10977-13135 GCA_002314635.1 Clostridiales bacterium UBA1774 | reverse complement strand
CCCATGATGAACTGGATGTGGGGGGGCTGGGGAATGTTCCACTTGTTCACGTAGTACATAACGGAATCAATGTGGCCGGTATCGAACACTTCGAACTCGGGCTTGATGTCCTGCTTGACAACTTCTTCGCCCAGCTTGTTCAGGAAGCGGGGGCTGTTCTCGAAGATGTAGCTGTTGGCCCAGTTGATGGTGTTGGGGTCGAAGGAGCACATCTCGGGCTTCAGAGCGCCCAGATGCTGCAGACGCTTCACATCTTCGTACTCGCCGCCGGAGGTGGTCAGGTTGATGATGATGTCAACACCGGCCTTGTCGCAGGCTTCGCGGGTCATCTCCACCGCATCGGTGAAGGCCTTGAGGCTCATGGACTTGTAGCCGATCTGCATCTCGCCGTTGACCAGCTTGTCCTCGCGGACATGGATGTGGGCGATGGAGGCGCCGGCCTTGGCGCAGTCAACGATCTGCTCGGCCAGTTCCTTGGCGGTATAGGGCACGGTGGGAGCCTGTGCCTTCTTGGTGCCTGCGCCGCAGAGGCAGGCCTGGATCATAATTTTGTTGGTCTTGGACATTTTATTTGCTTCCTTTCCGTCCCCGTCGCTCAGACCGGGTCATCCATGAATTTCTTCGCCACGCGGAACACCTCAAAGAGCTGCTTGTCACGCTTGGCCTTGAGAGCCTCGATATCCTGACCCTCGTAATCGTAGAAGCCCTTGCCGGACTTGATGCCCAGATTGCCGGCTTCCACCAGCGCAGCCAGAGAGGTGGGCATTTCGTCGCCCTTTTCCGGCATGGTGTAGCTGTGGTTCTTATAGTTGTTGGCAGTCATATCCAGACCGCCGAAGTCAGCACGCTTCAGCAGACCCAGCACCACGGCGCGGGGGATGAAGCTGGCCTTGGCAGCCAGGTCGATAGCCTGTGCATCGCAGTAGCCGTTGTCCAGAAGGTAGAAAACCTCCCGGTTCAGGCACTGCTGGAGGCGGTTCACGATATAACCCTTGATGAACTTCTTCATCAGAACGGCGGTCTTGCCGCAGTTGTTCAGCAGGGTCACGGCGATGTCGGCATACTCCTGAGGAGCCTGCTCGGACTTCACCACTTCCACCAGCGGGATCAGCTGGGGAGGCGCATACCAGTGGCAGATCAGCATCTGGGGCAGCAGCTTCTCGGGAACGACCTCGAAGATATTCATGGCGGAAGTATTGGAGCAGATCAGCACATCGGCGGGAACGCAGGCAGCCAGCTGCTCGTACAGAGCGATCTTGGCATCGCGGTTCTCCACGATGGTTTCCTGGATCATATCGGCGCCCTCTACAGCTTCTTCCACGGTGAGCTTGAAGCTGATGCGGGCGAGAATGGTCTCGATGTCCTCAGCCTTGATCTCGCCTTCATCGGCGAAGGTCTTCAGCTGGGTCTGCAGGGAGGCCAGAGCCTTGTTGCGGGTGTTTTCGCTGCGGGTCCACATGGTCACCTGATAGCCGCCCATGGCATAGGTCTGAGCGATGCCGGGGCCCATGGTGCCGGCACCCAGAACGGCGATCTTCTTGATATCAGCAAGCGTCTTCATGCAATAATTCTTCTTCCTGTTATGATGGGGAATGTGGAGTGAGAAGTGAGGAGTGAGAAGTGCATTCTTCTCCCGCTCTGCGCTCTGCAATTATCCCTTAATTTTAATTCCGGAACAAAAGGAGCGGAGCCGGGGGTTCGGATCACTCCTGGCCCCCTAACTCCGGACGAATGACAGGACTTGCGCCCTGGCGATGGCTTCTTAGAAGCTGCCTTCTTCCCAGGCAACCAGACGGACCATGCCGCCGTCAGCCGCTTCGCAGCGGAAGGGGAAGGCGGAGATGATCATGCGCTTGCCGGTGACCATATCGACGTCGCCGCCGGCGTTCTCAACTGCGAACACGCCGTGCTGAGCAAACAGACGATGGCAGGGCTCGTAGTCGGGGTAATCCACGTCGATGTCGCGGCCGGTGGCCAGCTTGTAGTTGTTGTACAGCCAGGGCATCTGCTCCTTGCAGGGGCAATGCCACACGGGGCTGTCGGAAGCGCCGTAGGTGCCGGCGATGCCCTTGATCTTCTTATCGAACATCAGCCACTTGGCCAGCTCGGGGCCGTTGCCGGGATAGTAGTTGAAGTACTTGTCGTTGTTCTTTCTCCA
>DCGQ01000006.1:0-10883 GCA_002314635.1 Clostridiales bacterium UBA1774 | reverse complement strand
TCGGGGGTGATGATGTGCCAGATGGCGCCCTTCTTGCCGGGAACCTCAGCCCACTCGCCCATCTTGGCGGGGTCGCCGCCGGCAGCGTTGAAGGCAGCCTGGAACTCATCGTACATCCAGGTCAGGTCAACGATAACGCCGGTGCCGATGGCATGCTCCAGACGCAGCTCGGACAGGGTATAGCCATAACGCTCGCGGTCCACTTCTTCCTCATGCAGGGTGTGGTTGGGAGCGTCGCAGTGGGTGGCGGCATGGAGAGTGCCGGTGTAGGTGCAGGTGCGCTTGTGGAAGCGCTCCAGATACTGGCCGCGGGGGAAGCTCAGGTCGCTGCGGGCGCCGGGGAAGGGCCACAGGGGGGTGTCCCAGCCCCAAGGCTGGCTCAGATCCCAGATCTTGGTCATTTTTTCTGTTTCCAGATAGAACTCACTCTTGTCAAGGGGCATATAAGCCATGGTTTTGTTCCTCCTGTTTGTATTTTCAAAAATATATGATATAATGAGAAAACGAATTTAAAGGGGGGTGCTCCCATGCGATATAAAATCGGCGATGTTTCCCGGATTCTGGGGATTTCCACCGACCTGCTGCGATATTACGAGAAAAAAGGCGTGGTAACACCGCAGAAGGACAAGTCCAATGATTACCGCTATTACGATACCTGGGACATCAATTTTCTGATCGACTGTCTCTGGTACAAGCGTTTCGGCTTCGGAATCCCGCAGGTGGCCTATCTGGTAACGGACTGTTACCACGGCGACCTTCTTTCCCTGCTGGATGAAAAAAGCGACCAGCTGGAGGCGGATATCCGAAAGCAGGAGCAGCTGCTCCGCCGCCTCCGGGAACACCGGGATGCGGTGGAACGGGTCAAGGCCCTGCTGGGCAGCTGTGAGCTGACGGACAGTCCGGAGCTGGTGTGCTATCTGAACCGTTTCAACAACAGCTATGACAACACGCCGGAGCTGCAGCGTCTCAGCCGACAGTGGCAGGAATACATGCCCTTCACCCAGCGGTATTTCGAGATCCCGCAGGACGGGATTCTGGGAGACGGGGACGACTTTGCATGGGGGTTCAGCATGACCTCTGCTTACGCGGAGGAGCTGAATATTCCGGTGAAGCCGCCGGTGCGGAAGCTCACCAGCAGGCGAAGCATCCACTCCGCCTTCTGCAGCGCGGGGAAAAACGCGTTCACGCCCCGGCACCTCCGCTTCCTGCTGGACTACGCCAGAAAAAGCGAACTGACTGTCAGCGGCCACGCCATGGGAAATCTGGTCTGCTCCGTCCGTGAGGAGGGCAGCGCGGACATGACGGGCTACTTCGAGGTCTGGCTGCCGGTGGAATAAAATACTTTGGATGAGAAGTGAGGCGTTTCCTCACCGTTCATCCGGAATCCCGAAGCGGTTTTCGCCGCTTCGGGATATTTTTCTGCTTAGCCGATGGCAGTCAGGCCGCCGTCGGGATAGAGGATGTTGCCGGTCATGAAGTCGGAAGCGGGAGCAGCCAGGAACAGAGCGGTGCCGACGCAGTCGATGGGGTCGCTCATGCGGCGCATGGGCAGACCGGCAGCCTGCTTCTCCAGATACTCGTCCACGGTGCAGTTGGCTTCCTTGGCGCGCATCTCGAATACCTTGGTCATCATGGGGGTCTTCATGATGTTGGGGCCAAAGGCGTTGACGGTGATGCCGTAGGGGCCGAACTCGGAGGCCAGCTGCTTGGTCAGCATATCAACAGCACCCTTGGCGGCGCAGTAAGCGGCGTTGCCGGGGCCCTTGGTGGCGATCTTGCCGCGGACGGAGGTGACGTTCACGATCTTGCCGTAGCCGTTTTCCTTCATGTACTTGCCGAAGTGCTTGCAGGTCATCAGGATGGAGGCCACGTCGTCATGCATGACCATGTCGAACTCTTCCATGGGGAACTCGAGAGCAGGATGCTTCTTGTTGACGCCCTGAGAGTTCACGAGGATGTCAATGTGGCCGTAGTCAGCGTTGGAAGCCTTGGCAGCAGCCTCGACCTGATCTTCCTTGCCGGCGTCCATCACATAGTACTTGAATTCCTTGCCGGTCTCAGCCTTCAGCTGCTCGCAGGCAGCCTGCAGCTTGGACTCGGTACGGGAAGCGATGCAGACATTGGCGCCTGCAAGGGCAAATTCTCTGGCAACCAGCAGGCCCAGGCCGCCGGCGCCGCCAACGATCATGGCATTTTTGCCAGTCAGATCAAAAAAGTTCATTTTTGTTGCTCCTTTATCAAGATATTTTTATAGTTTGTGTTCAGAAAACACGCGTATACGAAAGAATCAGTCGCACATCTCGATGACGGTGGCCTGACCCATACCGCCGGCGATGCAAAGCGTGGCAAGGCCGTACTTCAGGCCGCGGCGCTTCATCTCATACATCAGGGTGACAATGATGCGGGAGCCGGAGGAGCCCACGGGATGGCCCAGAGCGATGGCGCCGCCGTTGACATTGATAATGTCCATCTTGTCTTCCAGATGCAGACCCTTGATGCAGCCCAGAGACTGAGCGGCAAAGGCCTCGTTCAGCTCGATGAGCTGGATGTCGTCCATGGTCAGACCGGCGTCCTTCAGAGCCTTGGGCACGGCGTTCACAGGGCCGAGACCCATCTGCTTGGGATCGGCACCGGCAACACCCATGCCGATGATCTTGGCGATGGGCTTCAGGCCCAGCTCCTTGGCCTTCTCGGCGCTCATCAGCGTCAGAATGCTGGCGCCGTCGTTGCGGCCGGAGGAGGAAGCGGCGGTGACGGTGCCGGTGAGGGCAGAGTCGTTGAACAGGCGGCCTTCCGCGTCATGCTTGATGTTGAAGCAGGGCTTCAGCTTGGCCATCTTTTCCAGGCTGGTATCGCGCTTGGGGAACTCATCGGTGTCGAACACCAGCGGAGGCTTCTTCTTGCCCTGGGGCACGGTGACGGGAACGATCTCGTCCTTGAAACGACCGGCGTCGATGGCGGCGATGGCCTTCACCTGGCTCTGGTAGCTGAACTCGTCCTGCTCCTCGCGGGTGATGCCCATGGCCTCGGCGATGTTCTCAGCGGTAGCGCCCATGTTGTAGCGGCCATAGGTCTCGGGAGGCTGGGACTGGAACTGGCCCTCGGTCAGCGCGTCCACAAACTCCACATTGCCGGTGCCCACGCCCCAGCGGGCATTGCGGACATAGAACACGGCATTGGACATGCTCTCGGTGCCGCCGGCCAGAACCACGTCAGACTGACCGGTCATGATTTCCATAGCGCCGTTCTGCACGGCGGTCATGCCGGAAGCGCACTGACGCATGACGGTGTAAGCGGGAACTTCCTCGGGGATGCCGACCTTCAGGGCAGCCACGCGGGCGATGTTGGGTTCATCGGAGGTCTGACGGCACTGGCCCAGAATGACCTCGTCCACTTCCTTGGGATCCAGACCGGTACGGTCCAGCGTGCCCTGCAGGACGCAGGCAGCCAGATCCAGCGCGTGCAGCGGCTTGAGTGCGCCGCCCATGCTGCCGACAGCGGTACGGCAGCCGTCCACGATAACGACTTCTCTCAGTTCTTTCATGCTTCGGCTTCTTTCTTATATATAGAATAAGTTGGATGTTTCGGACAATCCGGGAAACGCCCCGGGATCTCTGTAAGGCGCTTCCCGGATTGTCCGCAGAAAACGCCGGTTCCGCCGGGAGCCTTGCGGCTCCCGGTGGAAATAGCAGGGGAATTAAGCCTTCTCCAGATAGATCTCGCCCAGGTTGACGGCTGCCATGGTGCGGCAGGTCAGAGTGCGGGTCTTGAAGCCTTCTGCCGCCACGGTGACGGTGTAGGACTTGTTGGTGGGAAGCTGACGGACTTCAAAGTCGCCCAGGAAGTCGGTAACGGTCTCATAGACGCAGCCGCATTCATCGCACTTCACAGTGACCTTGGCGCCCTTGATGTCCTCGCCGCACTGGGCGCAGATGACTTCGCCGCAGATGAAGGGCTTGGGCAGGCGACGGTAGTAGTGAGCGGGGCCCATGCCCAGCTCGGGCTTCAGCTGCTCCAGCTCATCCTTGTGAGCTGCAACATACTGGCTGATCTCGCTCTGGGGATCATCCAGATCGCCGAAGATGATAGCCTGATCGGGGCAGACCTCGCTGCAGCGGGTGACCTTCTCACCGGCATCCAGCATATGGGCGCACATGGTGCACTTGACAGGCAGCTGTTCCTTCTCGTTCCAGAAGATGGCGCCGTAGGGGCAGGCCTTCAGCATGTCCTTGTTGCCCTTGGCCTTGACGGGGTCGATGATGACGATACCGTCGGCACGCTTGTACACCTGATCGGGGTACTTCTTCATGCAGGCGGGGTTGGCGCACTGCTGGCAGATGGTGTTGACGTAGTCAACCTTCACCTTGCAGCCGGTGCCGTACTCAACTTCGTTCAGTTTCATCAGGTTGCAGCCTTCGCAGGTAGCAGCGCAGATGGGGCTGTGGTCGTTGCCGGTATGCTCGTCCTTGCAGGCCAGGAAGCAGGAATAGCAGCCGTTGCAGCGCTCCACGTTAAATACAAAACCGTATCGCACGGATTATTTCACTCCTTTATTTCAGTATAACCGGGTATAACTCAGCCTTCCCACTTGCGGACTTCGATCAGGCAGGAGTTGGGAGCCATGCCGGGCGCATTCTTGGAGAGCATACGCTTGCTGGTCAGGATGTTGACGCAGCCGCCGCGATCGGTAGCACCCACTTCGGGCACGATGGGATCGTACTTGGCGGAGCAGCCGTAAGAATGCATCACGCCCACAGGCACACGGTAGGTGACGTCGGCCACGCAGATAACGCTGCCGCGGTCGTTGTACAGCTCGACGAGGTCGCCGTTCTTGATGTTGCGGTCATTGGCATCCTTGGGGTTGATGCGGGCGGGCCAGTAGGCGTAGCCGTCCTTGATGACACGATGCACCGGGATCTCGTTCAGCCAGCTTGCGTGCTTGTCGTAATGGGTGTGGAAGCTGAAACGGGGATGCGGGGAGATGATCTGCAGAGGATACTTCTTGTAAAGCTCGCTCTCGTGGCCTTCCCAGGAGGGGATATAGTGAGGCACGGGAGGACGCTCGTCGTCGTCGGGAGAGAGAACCTTCAGGTCCTCGGAGGCGAACTCGATCTTGCCGGAGTAGGTGCCCAGCTCCTTGGAATGCTCGGTGGGCTCCATGCTGTTCATGTTGTGGACAGCCTTGATCTTCGGGTTCAGGTAGTCCTGGGTGTCGCAGTCCCGATCCTCGTAGTACCAGCGGAAGGCCGGATGCTCCTCGTAATCCTCGGGCACGGGCACGATATAGTAGCCCTTCTTGCAGAACTCTTCCCAGCTGCAGCGCTTGCTCAGATCGCTGAGGCCCCAGTAAGCTTCGGCCCAGTCATCCTCGGTCTTGTTTTCGGTGTAGAGTTCCTTCTGGCCCAGCTTGTCGGCGATGAGAGAGAAGATCTCATAGTCGGACTTGGATTCGCCAACAGGCTCCACGCACTTCTGCTCGCGGACGATCACACGCCAGTTGTTGCCGATGTGGGCATGGGTGGTGTAGCCGCCGCCCACGGACCACTCGCCCAGGTCGTTGCGCTCCAGGTTGGTGCAGGCAGGCAGAATGATGTCGGCATAGGGAGTTTCGCCGGACCACCAGCAGTCCTGGTTGACGACGATATCCAGAGCGTTCTCGCCCTCGTACTGATACAGCTTGATATAGCGGTTGGTCTCGGTCATGGTGCCCATGAAGGAGCCGCCGTAACGCCACAGCATCTTGACCTTGCCCTCGATGGGGTAGGTGTTGTGGTTGAACTGCTGCTCGATGCTCTTGCCGCAGAAGCCGTCGCCGATGAAATCGCCGTAGCCGTCAATGATGGCTTCGGGATAGGTCAGGCGGTACAGACGCTGCTTGATGGTGCCCTCGGTGGCCAGCTTGCGGTTGGCAACGGGGCTCTTGCCCATCTGAGAGTCGGGCTCGGCATAGCCGGGGAACCAGGTGTAGTCGGCGGGAGCGCCCATGGTGGTGCCCCAGATGGAGACGCCGGGCTTACCAAAGCCCTGCATGGCGCTGAGGGCGATGATGAAGCGGGCTTCTTCGGTGCCGTAAGCGGAACGGCAGGCAGAGCCTTCGCCGCCGCGGACGCCGCCGGCCAGAGCAACACGCTTGCTGGCCCATTCACGAGCCAGAGCGCGGATGCGGCGGGCAGGAATGCCGGTCTTTTCGGCAGCCCATTCGCAGGTCTTGGGGGTGCCGTCTTCTTCGCCCATGATATAGGCCTTGAACTCATCGATGCCGATGGTCTTGCGCTCTACATAGTCATGGTCATAGGTGTCATCCTTGAACCAGGTGTAGGCGATAGCGGCGGCCAGAGCGGTGTCGGTGCCGGGCCGGGGAGCAAACCAGGTGCCGTCCATCACGGCGTTGGTGTAGTTGTAGAAGGGGTCGATGAACACGCACTTCATGCCCATTTCCTTCATCCAGATACGCCAGATGTTGCTCTCGGAGCCGGAGTAGATGCCGTGGGTGGAGTCCGGGTCATTGGACCAGAACACGATCATATCGGTGTACTTCAGGGCGTCCTGCAGCAGGTCGAACTGCTCGGGCTGGCCCAGACGCCAATAGAAGCCCCACATATGGGGTGCGCCCCACATCCAGCCTTCCCAGGAGTCCGGGTTGTCCAGAATGGGGGTGTAGTTCAGCATGCCGAAGAAACGGCCGAAGGGAGCCATCTTGTAGCCCACGATGCCCCAGTTGTGGTGGGAGCCGGTGAGGGCGGTGATGGCATGGCCGTCGCGCTTGCCGTCAGCGCCCATGGGGGCGATGCGGTTGATCTCGTCGGCGATGATGGTGGCAGCCTCGTCCCAGCTGATGCGCTCGAATTCGGACTTGCCGCGGTTATGCTGATTGCGCGCGCCCTTGGGATCCCAGTCAACACGCTTCATGGGGTACATGATGCGGTCTTCGGAATACAGACGGTTACGCTCTGCCAGAATGTTCTGAGCAAGACGCATGGCTTTGGGGGGAGAATACTTCTTCCCGTTGCGGTCTTCTACGACCCATGCCTTCGGATAGTCCTCTTCCGGGATCTGAATGGGACGGACACGGGTAATCTTACCGTCTTCCACATACACGGAAATAGGGCCGCCAGTGGTCAGATTGGTGTAGACTTTTTCCAAATTACTTTCACTCCTCCTGAATCGTTTGTGTATCTGCGATAGCATCACAACATACTCATACATGGTGATGATAAACCTTGGAACAGTTCCAAGGTCAAGCACATTTTGTTCTTTTCCGTAAATTTGCTGTTTTGACGAAGATTGACGGTCAGGCAACCCGGCCTTGCGGAAGTCTTTGCATCATTTCCACAAATTTCCGCTTATGCTTCCTTCTCCATGGTCAGGATGCCTGCCTCCAGCTTCATCCGCAGGATCCGCTCCGCGCTTTCCTCCAGCCGCTGACGGGTCAGGATTCCGTCCGACAGGGCATTCAGCAGTCCGGCAGCGCCGTCCGACAGGGAAACCGGATCCAGCAGCAGATCCGCGCCCGCCAGAATCGCCTTCACCGCCGCTTCCCCGCTGTCGCTGACGGCAGCGCCGCTCATGGCCAGTGAATCGGTGATGATCACACCGGTAAAGCCCAGTGTTTCCCGCAGCAGCTCCGTGGTGATCGCATGGGAGAAGGTGGCCGGATTCTCGCTGTCCAGCTCCGGCACCAGAATATGCCCGGTCATGACCATGTCCGTTCCCGCTTGGATTCCGGCGGCAAAGGGCAGCAGTTCTTCCGCCAGCAGCGCTTCCCGGGACTTGTCCAGCAGGGCGGTCTGCTGATGGGAATCCTCTACCGTGCCGCCGTGACCGGGAAAGTGTTTCAGCGTGGTCAGCACGCCGCCCTCATGGAAGCCCTGTACCGCAGCGGAAACCAGCTCCGCTGCCTCCGCGAAATCATCGCTGTAGGCTCGTTTGCCGATCACCGTGTTCTGCGGGTTGTACCACACATCCGCCACCGGGGCCAGGTCGGCGTTGAAGCCGTAGTCCCGCACATAACCGCCGATGGTTCTGCCGTTTTCGTAAGCGGTATCCCTGCCGCCCTCCCGATAGTCGAACATACTCCCCATGGGCGAATCCAGCAGGTGGCGGAGACGGCTCACCGTGCCGCCCTCCTCATCCAGACACAGCAGCAGCGGAATATCCGCCGCCTGTTGGATAACGTACAGATCCTGCCGGATCTGTTCCCCGGTCAGGATATTCTGCGTCCGATAGCACAGTCCGCCCACCGGACGCGCTGCCAGCGCTTCCGCAATGGCGCTGCCATCTGTCACCGCAGCGGAAGAATCCAGCAGTCCCTCCGGCGTGACCACAAACAGCTGATAAACAAGCTCCTCCTCTGTCATGCCGTCCAGCAGTTCCCGGATAAACGCCGTTTCCGGCTCCATCGGCTCCGGTGTCGGCTCGGGAGTGGGTACCGGTGTCGGCTCTGGTGTGGGTTTCGGTGTGGGTTCCGGTGTGGGTTCCGGAACCGGCTCGGCAATCTGTTCCGGGACAGATACAGGAGTTTCCGCACCCGGCGCAGTCGGCTCCGGGAGACCTGTGCCGCTGCAGCCGCAGAGCATCGACAGGATCAGACATAAAATCATCGTTTTCCGCAAGATCGTTCACCTCTTGCCCATCATACCCCCAAAACGTCGAATCCGCAATGGTCAGCCTGCATAGACCTGCAGGCTGACCCCGGTGTAGTAATGATGCAGGATTTCCCGGTAGTCCGCACCGAACTGCGCCATGGCCTCCGCCCCGTACTGGCTCATCCCCACGCCGTGACCGATTCCGGCGGAGGTCAGGGTCAGCTGTTCCCCTTCCGCAGTCCAGCTGATTTTACTGCTGCCCAGCCCCAGCTTCAGCCGCAGAGCGGTGCCGCTGAGGGTCACGCCGCCTGCGGAAATCTGTTTCAGCCGTCCGGAAAACGTGTACATCGGCTCCGTCAGCCAGTTTTCCGCACGGATGCCCGGCGCCGCGCCGCTGACCAACGAAGACAGTTCCGCTCTTGTCACAGTCACGCTGCGGGTAAATCCGGGAATCCGGCTGCCGTCCTCCGGACTGGATACGCTTCTAAGATAGGGCAGCGCCTGTACCCACACGTTTTCACAGTCCTCCGTGTACCCATCAGAGGCGGCATGAAAAGCGGCGAAAATCGGCTTTCCCTCCCATAGCAGCACCTCTCCGTTGGTTTCCTCCACCGCCAGTCGGATTCGCGCCGCCCAGCAGTCATAATCCGCCCCCCAGCGCTCCCGAAGCTGTTCTTCATCCAGATATGCCTTGCAGCAGGCCGCATTGTCGCAGCAGTCCCCATCCGCATGGATTCCTGTGAGCCGCCGATACAGCGTGTCCGTTCTGGCGGCCACTGCCTGCGCTTTCAACGCCTCCATGCTGAAGGACGCGGGCATTTCCGCGCCCACCACCCCCAGCAGATAGTCCTCCATGGTCAGCGTCCGAACACCCGCTGCTGTTACAAGCCGTACTGCTTCCCCATCCCGATCCGCCTTCGCCTCCGTTTCCGATTCCACCCAGACCGCTCTGGGTACTGTCCGGTTCTGCGTGCCCGTACTGCCATACTCCTGCTGTTCCAGACAGGGACACAGCAGAAGCGGAATCAGCATCAGCAGAAAAAGGCTTAAAATTCTGCGGCTGCTTACCATATTTCCACTTCCCTTTCCCGAATGTCATGATATAATACTTAAATGACCCGATATTACCGGGTCTTACCGGTCTTACCGGTGGTATCTATCCTATGAATCCGAATTTGGGGGTTATGCCAATATGCGAAAGCACGCTGTTACTTATGCCTTCACGGCGGTATTCTGCTCCGCCGCAGGGTTTCTGCTTCGGAATCTGGAAATCAGAACTTTGCTGGATCCGGCCACTATGCTGATGGATTTCGGCTCCTGGTCACTGATTCTGCTGATACTCACCGCCGCAGCGCTGTCGGTCTTTGTCCTGCTCGGCAGAACACTTCCAAAACCGGCGCCATCCGTTGGGTATACGGAAACCTTCCGCAGTACGCCTGCCGTGATTGTCTCCGTACTGACTCTGGTATTGACCGTACTGGCCGGTCGGCTTTGTCTTCGGCGCTGGCAGGAGGGTGAAAGCGGGGTCTACGCCATTCTTGCAGGACTGATGGTGCTTTCCGGCGTCGGTTGGATCGTGCTGGCAGCTGGCGCAAAGCTGCGCCAGGGCGGCTATCGACTCTGGGCCGCTGCTTTGCCGGAGCTGAACACCTGCCTGTTCCTGATTTTGTTCTATAAGGTATATGCTCCCCAGCCTGCGCTTCTCTATACACTGTATCCGTTCCTGGGTCTCTGTGCTGCGCTGGCTGCCTCACACCTGATCGCCGGATATACCGTGCAGCTCTGCCGTCCACGTCTGGCTCTGTTCTGCTGCGGTGCTGCTGCGGTTCTGTGTGTCACCGCCATTCCCGGTGTGCGGGAAACGGATTATCGGCTTTATTTTCTGGCGCTGGCAATGCAATCCTTCCTCCATGGTCTGTACCTGTTCCGTGAACCGGAGCCTGTCCCGGCAGAATCGTCCGAGGATGAACAGAACGGGGATTCGTCCGTACCTCCCGAGCTCACGGAGGATCCATCTGAACCCGAAAATCACGACTGAAACCAGCAAGAGCTCCGGCACCGTGCCGGAGCTCTCATTTTATCTATCCCGATTCCAAGATGATCTCGCTTTGCATCCTGCTGCAAGGACAAAAAAGAACCGCAGACCCGACTGGATCTGCGATTCTGGCAGGGGCAGAAGGACTTGAACCCTCGGCACTCGGTTTTGGAGACCGATGCTCTACCAACTGAGCTATACCCCTATATATAAAACCTCGCGGTTTATTTCTGGTGGACCGTCAGGGACTCGAACCCCGGACC
>DCGQ01000009.1:225-12638 GCA_002314635.1 Clostridiales bacterium UBA1774 | reverse complement strand
CTGCGATCAATGGCTTGTTGGAGTAATCGTTTTTGGTGATAGAGCCTTGTACGAAGGCTTCCTCCTTCGCAGAAATATGTCATCCGCTTGTGAAAAACTACGGAAATCATGGATTTAACCGTAAAGGACGGTATCGAATACAAAACGATTAGATAATTGGAGGAAAATCATGTTTGACAGCGTAACAAAACCCGGGAAGATCGGCAGCGTAGAAATCAAAAACCGTTTTGTCATGCCCGCAATGGGTTCCGGCCACAGTGAGGTAGACGGTACCGTAGGTGAGGAATCGATGGGCTACTACGAAGCCCGTGCGAAGGGCGGCTTCGGCCTGATTATCACGGAGTACTGTGCCGTGGATCCGAAAGGACTTGGTGCACTGAACGAGCTTCGTATCTATGATGATCAGTACATCCCCGGCTTCAAAAAACTGGCGGATATTGCTCACCGATACGGTGCAAAGATCTTTACCCAGCTTCACCATGGCGGCAGATGGTCCGATCCTGCTATCTCTGACTATCCCTGCGTATCTTCTTCTCCGCTGGTCTGGCATGTACGGAATACGCTGGTTCATGAGCTGACTACCGAAGAAGTATATGCAATGATCGAGCTGTTCGGCGATGCAGCACTCAGAGCCAAGAAGGCGGGCTGCGACGGTGTGGAGCTTCACGGCGGCCACGGCTACCTGATTCCTCAGTTCATGTCTGCACTTGTGAATAAGCGCACCGATGAATTCGGCGGCGATATTTACAGTCGTTCCCGTTTTGCCCGACTGATTGTTGAAAACATCAAGAATAAATGTGGGGCCGATTTCCCGGTCTGTATGCGTATCAGCGCTGAAGAACCCGTAGAGGATGGTATGCGTCTCAATGAGATGATCGCCATGTTGAAAATCATTGAAAAATCCGGTCTGGATGCGGTGAATGTTTCCTGCGGTCTGCCCATGGCAAGAAGCGATTTCGACCGTTCCATTGGCAACTTCCGTGTGCCTCTTGGTTTCAACGCAGAGCTGGCGGCGGCAATCAAGAAATCCGTAAAGATGGCGGTGATCGCTGTCGGTCGCCTGCATGATCCTGCCATCTGCGATGCCGTCATTGAAGACGGGGAAGCGGATTTTGTGGCGCTGGGCCGTGCATCACTGGCTGATCCGGAATTCCCAAACAAGGTCGCAGAAGGGCGTACCGATGAGATCTGTCCCTGCACCGGCTGTATGTCCAAGTGCCTGACGGGACCCGATGAGCGGGGCATCAGTCCCGGCGCTTCCTGTGCGTTCAATCCCTTCACCGGACATGAGTTTGAAATGAAGATAGAGCCTGCTGTGAACCCGAAAACCGTTGTTGTGGTGGGCGCCGGTGTAGGCGGTCTGGAAGCCGCATGGGTTCTGGCAAAGCGTGGTCACAAGGTCATCGTTCTGGAAAAGAGCGATCGTGCCGGTGGACAGACCTACACCGCAAGCATCCCGCCCTGCAAGCAGCGGTTTTCTACCGCCATCAAGCATTATGTGGCGAACTGCAAGCGTTACGGCGCAGAAATCCGTTACAACATCGAGGCCACCGCAGAAACCGTTCTAGCGCTCAAGCCCGATGCCGTTATCCTTGCCACCGGCGCAACGCCCGTCCAGCTCCGTGTACCCAATGAGGGTATTCCTGCGGTTCAGGCAAATGATGTTCTGGAAGGACGTGTCGTACCCGGCTCCAACTGCCTTGTGGTCGGAGGCGGCCTTGTCGGTCTGGAGACCGCCGAGTTCATTCTTCCGAATTTCCGAAAGGCAACGATTGTGGAAATGCTGCCCGATGTGGGTGAAAATCCCTTTACGAAATCACAGTTTTCCGGCTTGCTGAAGGATCCCGATATAAAGGTTCTGACCGGTACGAAGGTGCAGAAGCTTACTGCGGACGGTGCTGTCTGTACCACTGCGGACGGTGAGATCACTCTGACCGGTTATGATATGGTCATCATGGCCGTGGGTTCCAAATCCTACAACCCGCTGGAGGCTGCACTTGCCGGAACGGTTTCCGAAGTCTATGTGATCGGTGATGCAAAGAAGGTCGCCAGAATCGGAGACGCCACGGAAGCAGCTGCTCGACTTGCAATCTCCATTTGATTTCCATACGGAAGCGCTGCAGAAAAAAGCTCTGCGGCGCTTCCTTTTTCGAGAGCAGGAAGAGCATCTTTGATCCGTTTGTCCGGCACAGGTTGAACATGCCGATGGAAGTTGAGCCGGGCTGCCGCTATCGAGAGAGACAAGCTTCCCGAGGCGTTTCTCCGCTGTGGCAGATTACCTTACAGTTTTCGCAGCATATGCGATATACGGTATCAACTGTTCCGTCAAGCTTCGGGATAACCCTACATTGTTTTTTGTTCTGCCTCCGCCGCGTGCTGCTGCTTCTCCCGCAGCACCTCCAGCTCGGCAAAGCGGTGTTTGTTCCATTTGAGTAGATCCAGCGTGTTCTGATATAAATCCTGATGTCCGGATTCATACACGGCCACCAGATATTTTTCCCTTTTGAATTTTTCGTAAATGTCTGTGAGCGATTCACGCAGTTTGAGATCTGTTTTTTCAGCCTTGGTCAACCAGACTTCAACCAGCTTTCTGTCGTCTCTGACATTCAGTTCCAAATAGGATCACACTCCTTCATAAAGACTATTTGCCGTGTTTGGGTGTTTGAAAACGATTTTGCCATCCGAAAAATTCCTCATATTGGTAGCAATGCAAAAAAGAAACAGTCCTGCATTTTTAGGAGTATCCCCACAGTCCACCATGCCTTTCCCGTTACTATGTACTACTGCCACCCCTGCCGTTTGGCCAAATCGAGCATTCCAAAGCAGAAACGCTGCCACTGCATCAATGTCATCTGTGAGGGGTCGCCGTCACGGATACGCATGGTTCTGCGGATCTCCTTGGGGATGACGACACGGCCCAGATCATCAATACGGCGAACAATACCGGTAGCTTTCATAATGCAATTCTCCTGTGATAGTAGTGTGCCGAGGTAGTATCTGCATTCATTGGGATAATATGCGATTTTCTGACAGCATCAAATCTGGCACGGGTAAATAACAAATGGGACTGTAAAAAAGTCCCGAACAGAAGGACTGAGCTTGGGACAAAGCAGACCCGGTCTTTCTGCATAAAGAAAAAATGGTCACAGCCGCTACAGCCGTGACCATAGGTGTTATAGTTTTACTGCTAGGAAAAACCTTAACACCGAGTTTTTTACACCATATCTCCCATTATTACGGGATTTCTCATGAATCACTTTGTACTGCAGGCGGAGGTAAGAATCCTCCAACACGATACATTCCTGTAATTGCAGAACACCAAGCTGCGAAAGCTCGGTTTCCGAATGCAGGGAACTGCCGTCAATCAATGTCGGCGTATTCTTTCCGCCAATCAGAATCGGCGCAACGATCAGATCGACAAAGTCAATCAGCTTCTCCCGAAGAAACAACCCGTTTAAGGTGCCGCC
Source organism: Clostridiales bacterium UBA1774 (assembly GCA_002314635.1). Classification (GTDB taxonomy): domain Bacteria; phylum Bacillota; class Clostridia; order Oscillospirales; family Oscillospiraceae; genus UBA1774. The sequence continues at coordinate 9,171 of DCGQ01000009.1, read as the reverse complement.
AGTCTGAATCGTGATTCGCTGACATCCGAAATCAGATTTCAGTTTTTTAAGCGCATCATACATACGCAGCTCATGCTGATAGATGATGTGCAGATTAACACAGCGCCTTCCATTGGGCGCATAGAAAGGCGGAATGCTGCTGCCTGTCTTTGGTGATGAACTCAAAGGTGCAGTAATCCGGGTCAATTCGTTCCAGCAGCTCCCGAATGCCGGGGGCGGAGAAGGGGAGATGCTTGTCCACGGCAAAGGCGTGGTAGAACATTTTGGTGCAGCGTTCCCCATAGGTTTCTCCCAGCACCGGCGGATTACGCATGGTTTCCTGACAGTAAGCGCCGGTGAGGGACTGGTTCAGATGCACGCCACGGATGTACCGGCACAGGTCTCCATGCTGGTCCAACAGGCGGTGAATGTAGGCAATGCCCTCCTGCTGGCTGCGTAGATTCAGGTTGGTGTGCAGCAGGTGGCCGGTATCCAGCATCAGCCCCACATTGGGGTAGCGTACCCCGCTGAGCAGTCGTTCCGTCATGTCCGGGCGGGTGAAGCGGAAGCCGGGGAGCCACAGATTTTCCAGAAGCAGCAAAACACCGTCGTCCATCCCAGCGGTGGCTTCGTTGATGATTTCGATGGCGGCATCAATGACCTCCTCGTCCGTGTGGCGAAACCGATAGGTGAAGGTCTCCTCCAAGGAACAGTCAGACAGGTGGTAGACCATGTATTCGACACCGAAGCGGCGGGCAAGAGCATGATCCCGCCGGAACTCCTCCACCAGCCGATACGGATCCAGCGTGCCGCCATACTGCATCCGGCAGGTTTCCAGATCGTCATACTCCCGGCAGAGGGCGGTTTCGTCCCGGTTCCAGAAGTCCAGCCAGTTCATATGATAGCTCATGTGGAGACCGAGAATCCGATTTTCCGGGATGATATGCCGTTCATCCTCCCCGAAATACATCAGCTCCACCCCGTCAAAGCCCTGAAGCTGGCGGCAGAAATCCGCCGAATCCGTATAACGCTCCACATCATCGGAGCTGGTAGTCATGTTGAAGGTATATTTCACTTGAAACCTCCCACACGGACTTCATGCAGACAGGAGAAGCGCTGTATATCGGTGAGCACCGGCGGAAAATCCGGTTTCGCCCATCTGCATTGAAACCCTTGCCCGTTTTTCACCCCGTAGTCGTAATAATCCCGGCAGGGACTGCCAAAATGACTGAGCAGCGCCATCAGCGTACCGCCGTGGGCGGTGATGATGAGACTTTTTTCTCCGAGTTCTGCGGCTTCACGAAGTACGGAGAGAAAGGCCACCGCCGTCCGGTGGATAAACTCCGCCATGCTCTCTCCACCGGGGCATTTTCCCCGACACATCCCGTCTACCCACGCCCGATAGTCCGGGTCATGCTCCATTTCCTTGTAGTTTTTGCCCTCAAAGCTGCCGAAATCCATCTCCGAAAAGCCGGAAATCACCCGCTGTTCCGCATGGGGGAAACAGATTGCCGCCGTTTCCCGGGCACGGGACAGGGGACTTACATAGACCCGCTGCACCTCCGGCAGGATACCGTCCCGCCTTAACGCCTCCGCTCCTTCGGGGCAGAGGGGTACATCGGTTTTTCCCTGATAGCGCCCGTCCTGATTCATGCTGGTCTTTCCGTGGCGCAGCAGCAAGATATCCATGGTCTACTCCTTGATTACGGTGGGGATCCCACAGCAGAGCCGCACCACCTTTTCGGCCTGCTTTGCAAGCTGGCAGCAGAGCCGCCCGGTGGCCTCCCGCCATGCCCGGTTTTCCCGCCCCATGGGAATGATTCCCGCCCCTACTTCATCACACAGCACCAGTTCATAGTTGAGAAGCCGGGGGAGAAGCTGCGGCGCGGAATCCGGGTCATTCCGTACCAGCTCCTGCAAATCGTACAGAACCGGTTTTTCTTCCAACCGATCGGTCATCGCTTCATCGGAATAGCCCAGACTGCGGGCATAGTCCCGCTTGCCGGAGCCTATACTTCCTACGACTAATATCATAGCTGCACCAGCCTTTCCGTCAGTACGCAGACAAGGAGCATGACAAGCTCACAGAGCTGCAAAAAGTAACCGCTAAGGTCGCCGCTCATGCCGCCAAATTCTCTGGCGGAGAGCCGTTTCATGTACAATGCCGTCAGGATTCCGCCCAGAACCATTCCCAGACCGGGCAGACCGCCCAGCAGAATCAGCGAACCGGCGCACAGCACCAGCAGCACGGTGAGAATACCCACCGCCGTTTTCTTTTCGGCGGAGACGGTGAAGGTTTTCAGCAGCCCTTCGCTGTCGTTCTTCGGGTAAACAAGGGAAATCAGGCCGCTGAGAATGCGGCTGAGAATATGGAGCAGGGCCAGCAGCAGGGCAGAATGACCGCTGATAGGCAGTTCCGTACCCAGAGCGAAGTACAGCAGCAGATAACAGCCCATCATAATGATGGCAAAAGCGCCGGTGTGGGAATCCTTCAAAATCTGCCGCTTCTTTTCTATCGGCGCATGGGAGGCCAGCGCATCGGAAACATCACAGAACCCGTCCATGTGGATTCCGCCGGTGATGGCAACCGGCAGCAGCGTGACCCCGGCTGCCCAGAGAACCGAACCGATACCCAATACCTCACAAATCAGCTGCCAGAGACAGATGCTCAGACCCACCGCCGCCCCTACCAGCGGAAACGCCGCCAGCATATAGCGCATATTCTCGTTTTTCCATGCAATGCGGGGCATGGGGATGCGGGAGAACATACAGAAGGCCATGACAATGCTTCGCAGTCCGTTCACAGCAGCGCCCCCTTCCTCACCATGGGGATGCCGCAGCAAAGCTCATACACATGGTCGGCCTTCGCTGCCAGCTCCGCATTCAGCCTGCCCAGCAGGCGGATGTAGTGCAAGGTGCTTTCTTCGTAGATTTCACCGTCTGCGCCCACATCGTTTGTCACCAAAATCAGGTTATCCGCCTGCCGGGACAGGCGGGAGATTCCATCCATGATTTGCGTGAACGGGTCACATTCCCTGCCCGTTTCATCAAACATCTCGTTTGCACTTAGGTTGCACAGACATTCCAGCAGCACCGTACCCCGCCGGGGCAGGAGAATCCCGCCTACATCGGTCTGTTTTTCGATGGTTTCAAAGCCCTTTTTTGCCCGCATTTCCCGATGACGGGCGATTTTAATCAGGCTTTCCTCCCCATAGGGGCGCATGGTTGCCACATAATAGCGGGGCAGCGGGAAACGGAGGCACAGCGCCTCTGCATAGGTGCTTTTGCCGCAGCCGGAGCCGCCGGTCAATAAAATCATCATTTCGGCTGCACCTCATAGGCTTCCATGCCGATGCCGCCGAAGGTCACCATGCCGTCATACACCGACAGCGCCATATCCAGCAGCGGCAGCGCCGCCACGGCGCCGGTGCCCTCTCCAAGACGCATTTCCGCAGTAATCAGCGGTTTCAGGCCGAGGGCGTTCAGCGCCAGCATGGCGGAAGGCTCTGCGGAAACATGGGCGGCCAGCATGGCACAGCGGGACTTGGGACAGATTCGCAGCGCCGTCAGCGCCGCAGCGGCGCTGATAAACCCGTCAATCAGAATGGGAACCCGGTGAATGGCTCCGCCCAGAAACAGACCGCACATACCTGCGATATCCAGTCCGCCCACCTTATGCAGTACATCCACAGCGTCCTGCGCGTCAGGGCGGTTTCGCTCAATGGCACGATGAATGGCGGAGATTTTGCGATTCAGCCCCGCATCGCTGAGACCTGCGCCCCGACCGGTGACGGTTTCCGGCGGCACATTCAGAAAGACGGACATCAGGGCACTGGATGTGGTGGTGTTGCCGATGCCCATTTCCCCGGTGGCAAGGATGCGATACCCCGATGCCTTCAACTCACCCACCAGTGAAATGCCGGTTTCTATGGCATGAAGGGCTTCCTCCCGACTCATGGCAGGCTCCTGCGTCATGTTCGCCGTACCCCGGCGGATATGCAGATCCCGCACACCGGAGGCCGGGTTCGCCATGCCGATGTCAATGGGAAACACCTCCGTATTCGCCACCTGTGCCATACGGCATACGCTGCTGTCCTGCCTTGTCATGTTGCCCGCTACAAGCGCCGTGACATCCTGCCCGGTTTGCGTCACGCCCTCGGCGACAACGCCGTTATCGGCGCACATCACCACCGCTGCCCGACGATTCAGGGAGACCTGCGGGTTTCCCGTCAGCCCTGCTATGCGTACAATGGATTCCTCCAAAAGTCCCAGACTGCCAATGGGCTTGGCAATGCCGTTCCAGCGCTCCCGAGCAGTCTGCATGGCGCTTTCGTCCGGGTCGGGAATCTGTTCAAACCAGTTTCGTTCTTTCATCTTATTTCCTCTATGATCATTCTGCTTTTTATCCTGTGCAAAGTTCGTTTCAATCCTATCAGCGTATCGGCGGCTTGGGCGGTTGTCCGGGCCGCCCAATGCCGATAACAGGAGGAATTCTATCTTCAAACGGTGAAGTCGAACCGTTGAAGACATGAAAAATGCGCCGTCTGCCCCTCTGAAAAGGGAAAAACGGCGCAGGGACAACAAAACCGCCGAGCGGATTCTGAAAATCCCGCTTCGACGGCGCAGTCCTTCTGTGATAACATTGGAGAGTACGCCCGCCGTTTCATTATCACCGTGTAAGTCTTCTGACTTGCGTTGTGAGAGCCGACCGCTCTCTGCGTTCTTTTCCTACCTTCTCATGATTCCTCACAATGGCGAACTTTCGTCCACACGGGTTTTCCCGCTTCGGAAAGAACTCACGCACACAGCACCGTTCGTGTCGGCAAATTGCCTGCTTCATTTTTGGCTGCCCCCTGACCTTCACAGGTCTTTGCGGATTGCAGCCGCACGATGATGTTCCATATTTAGTTTTCCGAATCATATCGCAAGAGAATCGTTTTGTCAAGAAGTATGTTTTTCTGTGGGGCATTCGGGCAGAACAGAAAAAACGGGATTGACAAGCGTTTTGAAAAATGATATACAAGGAACGATATCCGCATCACTTTCGGATTCATATTTACAAATTGAAGATCGTTAATATTTTGGAACATGGCCGAGGGACTGCCCTCGGTACAGAGGAATGGGGTCAGAAGCCCCGCGCAGAAACGGCACTGTAAACGTGAGACTGTTCCGAAGCAGCATATGCTGTGTGACCGAAGGGTCAACCACTCGTTAACTCGGGGAAGGCAGGAAACAGGCGCAGAGAGCAGAAGGCTCTCCTATCGTGAGCCAGGATATTCGGTTCCATCTATTCTTCGCAGGCTTTCCCTGCGAAGCTTCGTTGTGCATAAAAATGTTTGCACCGATATTTCTTCATGGAATATCGGTGCCTGTTTTTTTATCAAGCAGTATTGCTTTCCGCTTCACGGAGCGGGAAGAACCTATACTGAACCCAAGTGCATTGAATAAACGGCTTTTGTGGCAGAGCTGCGTTCCGCATCATCGGACACAGCACCTGCTGGACAAGGGAATCGGGTGCAAGTCCCGGACATGGGGAGAGAATCCCTGTAGCTGTGATTGTGAAGCGGGCTTTCGTGTGGAAACACATTGCGAAAGCAGGTCATTGGAGCTTAACACTCTGAGAAGGCCGAAGCCCCGCGTTGGCAGAAATGTCTGAACACATCAGTCAGAAGACCTACACGAGCTGACTCCGAGCTTTTCGGGTGTCTCTGTGTACGGAAATTCGTTCCGAGCCGTCAGAAAGTGAGGTTGAGAACGAGAATATCCTACTAAGCAGAGATCATCCCGGCAAATATCGATCAAAAAAAGGAGAACGAACAAATGGCAAAGTATTCTAAGCGCTTTCTGTCCCTGATGCTGGCCGCACTGCTGGTTCTGGGGCTGTTCCCAATGGGCGTTCTGGCGTCCGAGGCGGGAACGGGAAACTTCCTCTCCGGTCTGGAATTTCGCACCGGTACCAAGACTTCTGCGAACCTTCTTACAACTTTCGATGCGGCTACCAGAGCTTACAGCCTTGAAGCAGCACAGACCACTTCAACTTTCTGGATGACCATCACCCTCAGCGGGGATGCTCCGAAGGATTCGGTGATCAAGGTAGAGTACCTGAAAGCCGACTACGGCTCTGCAAGCGCTGTTTTCACCTCCGGCACAGCAAAGTCTGCGGCTTTGGGCGGTAAAATGGGCAACCGTGTGACGCCCATAACCATTACCGTTGGAGTTGAGGGCAACGAACAGGTTTACACCATCACCGTGAACCCCAAGAAAACCGGTTATCTGTCCATGCTCACCATGGCTTCCTCCGTGGGCGGAGAAAACCTGCTGCCGGGTTTTGATTCCGATACGCTGGTCTACAATGTCAGTGTGGCTCCCGGCACCGATAAGCTGTACTTCGTCACACAGCCCCACAGCGTAAATGCGCCTCAGGCCACTGTGACCGTGGGCGAAGCCGTTGTGCAGCGGACTGGAACCAATGCCATGCTGAACAATGCAGGTAAGTATGAGGCTGTGATCGGGCAGACTACCGCAGTTACCGCCGATGGCAGCACCATCACCTGTCTGGAGCTTTCACAGGTGATTACGAACAAGGCAATGCTCCTTATCGTTACTGCAACAAATGGGAATAAGACAAACAAGTATGTGCTTCACCTGAACCCTGCCCCTGCTCATGCCGATCCCAAAGATGCTTTTGCCGGCAGCGGCACGGAGGCAAATCCCTACATCATTTCCAGTCAGGAACAGCTTACCGAGTTTGCCCTCATGGTCAATGGCGGCAACAGCTTTGCCGGTCTGACCGTGAAACTGGGCGCCGATCTCACACTCCCTTCCGACTGGACACCCATCGGCGTCTGCACCGACACCACTCTGACCGTTGCAAAGGGTCTCAATGCCTTCTCCGGCATCTTTGACGGCGACGGCCATACCGTTACCGTACCGACGGACGGTCTGCCCCTCTTTGGCTATATCTGCAATACCACCATTAAAAACCTGAAAATCTACGGCGAGCAGATCAATGGCTATGGACTTATCAACAACTTCGAGGGCGTGAGCCTCACCAGCGTTTCGACCATTGACAATGTCACCCTGCTTTCCGGCACCAAGACATTAAAGTCCGGCCTCGTCGGCGCCAACATCACCACCAACGGCTGGGCAGGCAACTCCCCCAGCAGCATCGTGAATATCCGTAACTGCACCGTGGAAGCAGGCGTTGTCATCGGCTACGACGAAACGCAGAGCAATATCGGCTCTATCTGCGGTCTGCTGCAAGGCACTGTCACGGATTGCGTATCCAATGCCACCGTGAAGGGCGTCAAGTATGTTGGCGGTCTCGTTGGCAGCCGTGACAACGCTATGGGTGAAGTCAGCATCAGCGGCTGCACCTTCGGTGGAACCGTGACCGGTACCGAATTTGTCGGCGGCATTGTGGGCGGCGGCTACAACACCGCTAACGATGCTCCCAACGGCGGCAAGGTCTCCCTCATCGGCAACAAGGTCACCGGCACCGTCACCGGTACGGACTGCGTGGGCGGTATCTGCGGCGGCGATCCCTATGTTGTGCAGATCTGGGAAAATGTTACCTGCACAGTGAAGGGAAACTGCTTTGAGGGCAAGGTTTCCGGCAGCACTAATGTGGGCGCTATCATCGGTTTTTATAATTCTCTGAACCGCTATGATGTAATCTCCGGCAATATCTATACTGCAAACTGCGGCAGTGAGCAGGGTATCGGCTCCGTGAAGTATGTGGATACCAACTGCGCTGACACCACCGCCGTGGAGGGAACCACCTATTTCAACACCGAAACCTCCAAGGTCGGCGCTCCCAGCGGCGCTACCAAAACCGCCCACAACCGCACCGACGATCCGTTGGGCGCAGATGCGGCGAAGCTGTGGAAAGCAATCACCGATCCCGCTCCCGATGCGGAGATCGCCATCACCGTCAGCAATCAGGGTATACTGGCTGCGGATAAAAACGGGGAAGCCATGGTGGGCAGAACCGTCACCGTGAAGGATGTAAACAAGGACGGCATCCTCACCGTGCATGAAGCCCTGCTGGCTGCCCATGAAGCCTATCTGACCGCTGCGGACTATGAAGCTGCGGACAGCAATTATGGTCTCTCCGTTACGAAGCTTTGGGGCGAAGCGACCTATAACACCCTGTTCTTTGTGAACGGCGTTGGCCTTTCCGTGGGCGTGGGTACGGATACCGTCAAGGCGGGTGATGTGCTGGTCGCCTCCGTGAATGCGGACGATACCTATTATGCCGACTGGTACACCGCCTTTGACAAGGCTTCCGCCTCTGTTTACGAGGACGATGTGCTGACCCTGACGCTCACCGGCGGTCAGGGCATGGGATACCCCGCAGACTTTACACACGCTGCTGCCGGCGTGCAGGTCGGCATCTGGAAGAACGGCGCTTTTGAGCAGCTTGGTTCCGCCGTCACCGATGCAAACGGCGTATGCACGCTGACCTTCCCGACTGCCGGAAGCTACATCGTAACCGCCTCCGGTACGGTGGCGGATATGGTCGATACCGATTGGAACGGAACGCCCGATACCGATGTGAATTGCCCGATTATCGCCCCCGTCTGTCTGGTGACGGTTTCCGAGCAGCCCGTTGTTCCTCAGACCATCACTGTCAGATTCTCCCTGCTGGGCGATACCCTCCACGGCGAGGGCGGCTCGGTTCACACGAATAAGGCCGGAAACCTGACCGCATGGCTTGCAGCAGAGAGCTACACGCTGGATGCAGGCTCCACCGTGAAGGATTTGCTGGATACGGTGGAGGAGAAATACAGCAATGTGACGTTTAACGCCACCGCCTCTCAGTTCGGCACCTACATCGAATCCGTTACCTTCGGCACGCTGACCCTTGCCGAGTTTGACAACGGCCCGCTCACCGGCTGGATGTATACCGTCAACGGCTCCCACCCGGATGTGAGCGTGGATGCCAAGACCCTGCAAAACGGCGAT
>DCGQ01000009.1:0-214 GCA_002314635.1 Clostridiales bacterium UBA1774 | reverse complement strand
TGGTGTTCCACTACACGGACGACTATACGAAGGAAGAAGGCAGCGAGGAATGGAGCACGCCTGACACCCAGCCTGTGTCCGAGGACAAGAACGAGACCGAAAACAGCGAATCGGAAACGGATGCACCGGAAACCGTGAAGTTCTCCGATGTGGAGCCGGGAAGCTGGTATGAAGAGGCTGTGAGCTGGGCGGTGCAGAAGGGCATCACCGAGGG
>DCGQ01000013.1:32085-32308 GCA_002314635.1 Clostridiales bacterium UBA1774 | reverse complement strand
CGCTGCCGGTCTGCCACACCACCAGCGGAAACTCCTCGTCCCACTTCCCCGCGCCGATCTCGGCGCAGACGGCCTCGATGGCGGCAGCCTGCTCACCGGTCAGGCGACCCTCCTGCGCGTTTACACGGGCACAGGCGCTTTTCAGAAACGCAAAGGCGCGGATGATCTCGGTGGGCTGACGCTGCCCGCCGATGGGAAAATTCTGCAAACTGCGCTGGGTCTG
>DCGQ01000013.1:31915-32038 GCA_002314635.1 Clostridiales bacterium UBA1774 | reverse complement strand
GCGCCCCAGTGCCGCTCCGCCGGGACCTGCACCGGCCCCATGCTGTCATGCTCCAGACGGTACGCCATGCTCAGACCCTCGCAACGCCGTCCTCACGGGCGGCAGCGGCGGCGGCAGCGGCCA
>DCGQ01000013.1:30983-31818 GCA_002314635.1 Clostridiales bacterium UBA1774 | reverse complement strand
TGCGCCGCGGCAAGCTTCATATGCTCCGTGATCTGCGCGGCACGCACATCCAGCGCGCCCCGGAAAATGCCGGGGAAGCACAGCACATTGTTCACCTGATTCGGGTAATCGCTGCGGCCGGTGGCAACCACCATCGCGCCGCCCGCCTTAGCCTCCTCCGGGAAAATCTCCGGCGTGGGGTTGGCACAGGCGAAAATGATCGCGTCCCGGTTCATGGTTTTCACCATCTCCGCCGTCACCAGACCCGCAACGGAGAAACCAAGGAACACATCCGCGCCCACCAGCGCGTCCGCAAGCTTCCCGGTACGCTGCTGCGGATTCGTGCGGGCGGCCAGCTCCTGCAGCACCGGATTCAGATCGGTACGGCCACGGTGGACGATTCCCTTGGAGTTGCACAGGGTCACATCCCGCACCCCGGCGCTCATCAGCAGCTCGGCAACGGCCACACCGGCGGCACCGGCCCCGTTGATCACCACGCGGATGCTGCCGATGTCCTTCCCTACCACCTTCAACGCGTTCAGCAGACCCGCCAGCGCGATCACGGCGGTGCCGTGCTGGTCGTCGTGGAAAATGGGTATGTCGCAGCACTCCCGCAGGCGGCGCTCCACCTCAAAGCAGCGGGGCGCGGAGATATCCTCCAGATTCACGCCGCCGAAGCTGCCCGCCAGCAGCCGCACGGTGTTCACGATGTCGTCCGGGTCCTTGGAGCGGATGCACAGCGGAATCGCATCCACGCCGCCGAAGGACTTAAAGAGGACGCACTTGCCCTCCATCACCGGCATACCCGCCTCCGGGCCGATGTCGCCCAGACCCAGCACGGCGGTGCCGTCGGTGA
>DCGQ01000013.1:0-30950 GCA_002314635.1 Clostridiales bacterium UBA1774 | reverse complement strand
GACGGTGTTCCAACGGCGGGTCAGCGCATAGCTCAGCTCCGGATTCTTCTGAATTTCCAGGCAGGGCTGCGCCACACCGGGCGTATAGGCCAGCGAAAGGGCCTCTTTATTGTCAACCGCGGCACGGGCGGTCATTTCGATCTTGCCTTTCAGGGCGTAGTGCAGCTTTAAGGATTCTTCCGCGTAATTCATGGTCATACCTCCATATCTATCTTTCGCTATTGTACTGCCGAAACAGCAAAAGTGCAAGCAAAAAAAGCACCCGCCTCACGGCAGGTGCTTCCTTGTAAATCAGTTCTGATCTGCGCCCATGTATTCGTAGTAAACGATGGTAACACTGGCGCTGCAGCTGGAGCTTTCCACCGCATCGCCCCAGATATTCTGGGTGTTGGCGGAACGGCTCATGGAGAAATCCTTCACCAGACAGCGGTATTCGCTGTTGTAGAAGTCCTCCAGCAGGGACATGAACTCCCGGTAAGTCTCGCAGCTAAAGCTGAGACCCACGTTCCGGCGGGCAATGTTGGTGTTGCCGGAATCCCGGGACACGCCGGAGAAGGAAACGGAGTAGTTCTCCGTATGGTTCAGAATATCGTCCAGCTCAAACAGAATGTTCGTGATGTTGTCATACTTGGGAATCGCAGTCTGCATATTGCCGCCGGTCTGCTTGGCTTCCTCCAGCTTTTCCAGCGCCTTGTTGTACTTGGCCTTTTTCACCAAGGCCGCGTCGATCTGGCTCTGCACCGTGCTCTGCTGGGACTGCAGGTCGGAAATTTTCTCCTGAATCGGCTTGAAAAACAGCATATACCAGCCAAGACCCAGAATCAGCAGGATCAGCACCACGCCCAGCGCTTTTTCACGAGAAGTCATGCTTTTTGTCATATTCTTAGCCCTCCTCTGACGGGTTCGCCATCTTGATGGTGACGCTGACGGACAGGTTGGAATCCTCCTGCGTGTTATCGCCGCCGGAAGCGCTGCTGACGGTGACTTCCTGCACCAGCGGTTCCCGGGTCAGGGTGGAGATCATGCGGGAGATCATGCTCAGGTCGGGAATCGTGCAGGAGATGGAGGCGGTATTGCCGCTGACGCCCACGGAGGAAATCACACCGTAGGAACCGATGCAGCGATCCAGCACATTCAGCAGCTCCATGCGGTTTACCAGCTGCAGCTCCTCCGCATTCAGATAATCGGAGGACAGGCGGTTCAGCTCTTCCATGACCTGATCATAGTCGTCCATACCGGCAGAGGTGATGGCCAGCGTACCATTCAGCGCGTCAACCTCCTGCTGAGCCTCCTGCTTCTTGATCAGGAAATCGTACACGCCGAACTTGGCGGCGAAGGCCAGAACCAGCAGCGCCAGAATGACAAACAGCACCAGCTTGGCGGCCCAGTTTTTCGTGCGCTTGCGAACCAGCAGGTTCAGTGTTGTCTTGGAGGGGTATTTGCGGTTTTTACCGCCGGACAGGGAAATCTCTTTTTTCATGGTCCACACCCTCCTTTAGTACAGCGCCGCGCCGATGGCGCCGGCACAGCGGCGATAGGGCAGATTGCTCACATCGCCGGGAAGCAGCTCGCTGAGATCGTGGGCAGACAGGTCGATGCGCTCGGTGATGGCCTTGATCAGCGGCTCCACCTCCGAGCCGCCGCCGCAGAAGTAGATATCCTGCAGGGCGCTTTCCCGGTTGTTGAAACGGTAGAAGTTCAAAGCCTTCATAACCTCGATGGCGATCCGGTCGTAGGTATCCTGCACCGCCTCCGAATTGAGGATGTTATCCAGATTGGCTTCCTTCCGGGAGTTGGCCACGAACACGTCCACATTGGCCACGGACGCAATGGTCTGGTCGATATCCTGACAGCCGATATCCAGCGTTCGGCTGGCGGCCAGCTTATTGCCCACGAAGATATACATCCGGACGGCGGTGTGACCCAAATCCAGGAAGGCCACTTCCCGGTCCGGTTCCTCACCGGCCAGCTTGGACAGGGCGGTGAAGGCCAGCTCGCGGGGGATGGCTGTCTCCATGGGGAGGCGGGCACTCCGCAGAATCTCATCCAAGCCGGAGACCATCTCCTTGGGAGCGGCAGCAGCCAGAATGTTCATGGAAACCGGCTTTCCGTCCTCGCCGGTGACCACTTCCTCCAGCGCATAGTCAAAATTATACTTGGCGGTATCGTTGCCCACGTAATCCCGGAACTCGTAGGGCAGGTTCAGCAATAGCTGTTCCTCCGTCACGTAAGGGGTGTTCAGGCGGCGGAAGAACACGGAGGACTCCGGCAGCACCATGGTCATCTCACCCTTGGGGAACTTCACCCGCTTCTTCTCCGCTTTCAGAAAATCCGTCATGGCCAGAGGCATGGTCACAATGCCGTCCTCCACCATTTTTTCCGGCAGCTTGAGAGAGATACATTCCAATTTTCCATTGTGGAGTGCGGCCAGCTTCATTTCCCGTGTGCCCACATCCACACCGACTTTTACTTTAGCCATCTATGTGCGCCCCTTCCTTTTCTCTTTCCCTGCATCAGCCTACCGCATCGTTCATTCCGAAGATGGGCAGATACACCGCAAGCAGCAGTATGCACACGAACACTGCCAGGAAACAGATGATGGCAGGCTCCAGAAGGCCCATGGCACGGGCGGTTGCGGTATCAACTTCGTTGTCATAGTAATCGGAAACCACGGTCAGCGTGGATTCGATGGTGCCGGATTCCTCGCCCATGGCGGTCATTTCCGTCAGCAGCTCGGGAATATCCGGGCAGTCCCGCAGCGCATCGCCCAGACGCAGACCCGCTTCCAGATCACGCTGGCAGCCCAGCACCTGTTCCTTCATAATCAGGTTGGACATACTGCGGCCGGTGACGCCCAGCGCCTGCAGCAGCGGCAGGCCGGAGGCCAGCATACTGGACAGGGTGGCGGCAAACTGCGCGGCATTGGACATGGCGGTCACCTTGCCCAGCACCGGCATCCGCAGACCCATGGTGGCAAAGAGCTTTGCGCCCTTGGGGGTCTTTTTAAAGAGGAAAATGCCAATCACCAGAACTGCGATAATGGCAATGATCAGAACCAGATTGCTGGTCATAAACTTGCTCACGTCGATCATGCCCTGTGTCAGCGCGGGCAGCTCGGTGCCCAGACCTTCGAAGGTGGAGGTGAACTGGGGCATGGCGTAGACCATGATAATGATAATGACCGCAATGGCCACCACCAGCACGAAGGCCGGGTACGCCAGCGCGGACTTGACCTTGCTGCTGGTCTTGCCCTGCTTGTCGTAGTACACGGACAGACGCTCAAAGGCCGCATCCAGATTGCCGGAATTTTCGCCGGAGCGGATGGATTCCCGGAAGGTCACCGGAAGCTGAGGGCCGCGGGTGTTGAAGGCGTCATACAGGGTATTGCCTTCGCTCACGTCCTGCGCCACCTCTGTGACGATCTTTTTCAGCGCCGCATCCTCGGTCTGCTTGGCCACCAGCTCCGCTGTCCGCACCAGCGGCAGACCCGCCCGAAGGATGATGCTGAACTGCTGGCACATCATGGCCAGCGCCTTGGTCTTGACCTTTTTGGACTGGAACATCTGTCCGATGTCCTTGCCGCCGGCCTCCTTCACCTCGATGACGGAGGTGCAGGACTCTTTAATCTTTGCTACCGCGGAAAACTTGTCGCCTGCTTCGATGACGCCGGTCACTTCGGCGCCGTTGGGCGACAGGGCACGGTAATGATAAGTCGCCAAATATAGGACCCCTTTCGACTTGATTCGGTTCTCTGGGTGCGGGGATATTATGAAACGGGTCAGGCCGCCTTCTGTCTATCCGAAAGCGCCTTTCCCAATTATCATCAAGGTTATCAGATGTGCGCCAGCCGCCGCAGCATATCCACATCCTGCGCCGCGCTCAGCGCGGTCTCATTGGAAATAACCCGGTTTTTTAGCAGGTTCGCCAGCGCGGATTCCAGCGTCTGGCTGCCCTCGGCGGAGGAGGTCTGAATCGCATTGGCGATCTGGGGGGTCTTGCCCTCCCGGATCAGGTTGCGGATGGCGGAGTTCACGATCATCAGCTCACAGGCTGCCACACGGCCGCCCATGCGCTTGGGAAGAAGCTGCTGAGCAACCACGGCTTTCAGCGTCATGCTCAGCTGCATCCGAATCTGCTTCTGCCGCTCGGCAGAGAACACATCCACGATACGGTCAATGGTGTCCGGTGCGGACATGGTATGCAGGGTGCCGAAAACCAGATGGCCGGTTTCGGCAGCGGTCAGCGCGGTCTCGATGGTGTCCAGGTCGCGCATTTCGCCCACGAGGATCACATCCGGGTCCTCACGCAGGGCGGCGCGGAGACCGGTGGCAAAGCTTTCCGTGTCCTTGCCGATCTCCCGCTGGTTGATGACGCTTTTCGCCGGGGTATACAGATATTCCACCGGGTCCTCCAGCGTCAGAATATGTACTGCCCGGTTCTGATTGATCTCGTTCAGAATGGCGGCCAGTGTGGTGGACTTGCCGGAGCCGGTCTGCCCGGTGACCAGCACGATGCCCTGCCGCAGCTTCGTGAAGTCCTGCACGGCGGGGGGCAGACCCAAGCTGTCCAGCTTGGGGATTTTGCTGCTGAGAATACGGATGGCAGCGGAGAAGGCTCCCTGCTGCTTGAAGATGTTCATTCGGCAGCGTTCACCCGCGATGGTGGCGGAGAAGTCCAGCTGCCCAAGGGCCAGAATATCATCCAGACTCTCCCCTGCCAGCTCCCGGCAAAGGCGCAGCGTGTCCGCCGCCGTCAGCTTCTCCGGGGTCAGGTCGGTGAGCGCGCCGTCCACGCGGACGCGGGGAGGCAGACCGGCCACCAGATGGATATCGGAGGTTTTCATAGACGCGGCAGTCATCACAATGTCGTTGATATTCATGGCGTTACCTCTTTCATTACTTCGATACAGGGGTACAGTGAGTTTCTTTGTAAAATCCAAGAAGCGCCAACCAACGCTTCTTGGATTTTGTTATGGATTACTACTAGTGAACTGTTCAGAATTAGCCCTGCTTACCATCCAGATAATTGACCTCGGTGCCGTAGTTAGAACCAGGATCAGCGGGAGTAATGGACATGGTGCCGTCAGCATCAACCTTGACATACAGTATCTTACTAGTCTTATCCCAAGCAGAAATAGTGCTCAGAACCTGCGTGCCGATCTGGGACTTATCCATCTTGGTGAAGCTGGTATCGCCCTGAGTCAGGGCAACTTTAGCGTAGCAGGCAGTACTGTGCTCAAGGGTGTACACGGTGCAGGAAGCGTAAGCGGCGCGCAGGTTGGCGGCGTCGGCGGATTCCTTGGACTTCTCCAGGGAGGAGGTGAAGGTGGGGATTGCGATGGCAACCAGAACGGCGATGATGGCAACGACGATCAGCATTTCCATCAGAGTAAAGCCTTTATTCTTCTTCATTGAGAAATAGCCTTCTTTCTTGTTATTTCAGATTTCCCGTTTCCGGGGTTCTATATCAGGCGGTGGGTTGGTCACCGCTATGATACCTTGTCTTAAATGTCCGTTCTCTGAACGGCTTTCAGCGCTTCTTCGCAGGTGGTGATGCCCTCGAACACCAGACGGCGGCAGTCCTGCAGCATGCTTTCGAAGCCGGACTGCTCCAGCGCCTTGTCCAGCGCCAGATCCCGGTCCTCCTTCACGCGGATGGCGCGGCGGACGGCGGCGGTGACCACCATGATTTCGAACACGGCGGTTCTGCCCTTGAACCCGGTCTGATAGCATTCGGAACAGCCTGCGCCGCGGAAGAACTTGTGAGAACCGAACTCCTCCTTGGGAATGCCCAGATCCTCCTGCTCCTCCTCGGTGGGTACGTACTCCGTCCGGCAGTTGGGGCAGATGCGGCGAACCAGACGCTGGGAGATTACGCCCTTCAACGCTTCGCCGATCATAAACGGCTCCGCGCCCATATCGATCAGACGGTCGATGGTGGAGGGGGCGCTGTTGGTATGCAGGGTGGAGAACACCAGATGGCCGGTGATAGCGGCACGCATGGCGATTTCCGCCGTCTCACCGTCACGAATTTCGCCCACGGAGATGATATCCGGGTCCTGACGCAGGATAGAGCGCAGGCCGCCGGCAAAGGTCATGCCGACCTTATCATTGATCTGAACCTGATTGACGCCGGGGACTTCGTATTCCACCGGGTCTTCCAGCGTGACGATGTTGACCTCGTCCCGGTTCAGCGTGCGGACGATGGTGGACATGGTGGAGGACTTACCGGAGCCGGTGGGTCCCACAATCAGAATCACGCCGTTGGAGTTCTTGTGAATCAGGTCGTCGAACTTCTGCAGGTTGCTGCCCACAAGGCCGATACCGGCGGTGCTGAGCAGACCGGCATTCTTGGTCAGCAGACGAATCGTGACCTTCTCGCCATGCACGGTGGGCAGGGTGGAGATACGCAAGTCCACGTCGCTCTGACGCAGGCGGACGTTGGCACGACCATCCTGCGGGGCGCGGCGCTGGGACACGTCCATGTTGCCCAGAACCTTGATACGGGAGACCACGCTTTCTTTCAGATCCTGCGGGATATCCAGCACGGGGCGCAGCACACCGTCCACGCGGAGACGGACGACCATGCCGTCCTCCAGCGGCTCGATATGGATATCGCTGGCCTTTTCCACCACGGCCTGTTCCAGAATGGTGTTGACCAAACGGATGGTAGGCGCGGAGCTAAGGTCATCTTCGCCAAGGGTCACAGCCGTGATGGCGGAGACCATCGTGCTGTTCTTGTCTTCCTCGGACTTGGCGGAGTTGTAATCCTCGATGGCGCGGGCAGCGCTTTCGCCGCCGTACAGTGCAGCCACGGCACGCTCGGCAGCTTCGCGGGTGGTGATCATGGGGACGATGCGCTTCTGCGTAGCAGCACGCACTTCCTCGATCGCGATAAAGTTCAAGGGGTCGGACATAGCCAGATACAGCTCATCCCGAACCAGCTTGACGGGTACGACGCCATGGCGGCGGGCGATTGAACGCGGTACCAGCTTCGCCATTTCCGTGGGGATCCGTGCGGAAGCCAGATCTATGTATTCAACACCCAGCTGCATCTGCAGCGCCTCAATCAACTGACGCTCGGTGATGAATTTACCTTCAATCAGTGCCTGTCCCAGACGATGGCCGGTGGTTTTTTGGAATTTCAGAGCGTCATCCAGCTGTTCCTGTGTGATTGCCCCGACGGAAAGCAGCAGGTCGCCCAGTCGCAAATATTTCGCCATAGTCCATCACCTCTCTAATTATTGGTTCAAAATCGGACGATAGGTAAAGGTGTAAGTTTTTGCCGTATTGTCCGCCGCCGCCGGATCCTTGCTGACGAGGGAAAACGTCGCGGTAAAGACGCCGCTACTGTAAGTCAGCGAAAAGTCCTTCATCAAAATCGTTCCGTATGCGGCAGGCTGCACGGGGTAATACGGCGTATTGTCATCGCCATTGCAAGTGTAGCACAAATAACCGGAATTATCAAGCTTGAGATTGGCCGATATTGCACTTTCCTTTTTGATGTTAAACTTGGTTACAGTGCCACCTGCACGAGGTTCTATCCCGGAAGCATAGTTTAATACATCGCTCAAAGCTATGTCTATTGTAGACGCCAAAGTCTGCGTTTCGCTGGCAAAGTTAGAGTCAGCATAGACATGCGTACCCACAGCTGTAATCGAAGACAGCATAGCACCGATGATTGCCAGCATCCCGACACAGACCATCATTTCCAACAGAGTCATGCCTTTTCGACTGCGGAGTTTACGAAAGATTTTTTTCATGTCGCGCCTCCGTCAGGTAGGATGTAGGCCGTGAACGTATCATTGTCGTCGCTGTAGGTTTTTACGTTGTCGTATGTCTGAATCTGCGCGCCGCCGGATTTGACGATCAGCGTGTACTTGTTCGGGTCACCATTTGCCGAAGCAGTATAAGCGGACTTTGCTGCACTGGTGATCGCATCGGAAGCCGCATGAAATTCCGTTTCCATCTTCTTGACCCAGCGATTCATGTTCGCAGATGTAGATACCATCCCGGTTAACGCAACCAGCGACAGCGCTGCGATCAGGATGGCGCACAGTATTTCAATAATGGATTCACCGGAGCTGCTTTGAAGTTTTTTCAGGATTTTCTTCATCTTATACCCCCTCAGGCAACGCCGTCAAGCTTCCATGAAATATGCTTATCTGTAAATTCAATATCCGCGCTGTGAGTTTCACCGCCAGTGCATTTACATGTTCCGCTGGTATGCCGGATTTCTTCCGTCTGTGTACCTTTGAAGAAAAGCGTGACCTCATAAAGCTTATTGTTGTTTTCGTCTTTCACATACAGAGACGCCTCAGCCGTGTAAATAGTAAAGCTTGCCTCCGGAATCGTATCTGTTTCCTCTTTTACCAGAATATCCACTGTAACGCAGGACACGGAATTCGTACCCTTATCCAGTTCAATCTCGCAAGTGCTGCTATAACCGTCTACTATTCCATTGGCATTTTTTGTTGTTTTTTTGATCAGCTCGCACAGACCATCTTCCACGGGTTCCCCGGGGTTAGCAACATTCGGTGTAGAATCAGCTGTATCATCGACATACCCGGTAACCCGACAAACATTTTTTTCCTTCGTGTAAATCAGGTCTGCATCATCTGACTCAAATGCTTTCCGTACAACACCGGCAGCGGAGGAAACGGCAAATCTTGCCGCTTCCTCGCTTTCTCTGTTTTTTGCGGAATCCACCGCAGCAGAGGCCGACATCAGAATGCTGGCCCCCACCGTAATGCAGATCGCCATCGCCACCAGCGCCAGTACCAGACTGGCGCCGGTGCAGGAGGCAAGCTTTTGCTTTATTCTATTCATAGTAAAGCCTCCTTACTTGTTTACAGGGACAGTCGTATAAATATTTGATTGCATGTAGATGGAAACGCCATAAGCTTCCGTAGTCAACTTGCTCGTTGTGTCATATATATGCCAGTCTGATTCACCTTTCCGATACACATAACAGTAGTGATATTTGAATGCTTGAACATTTGTCCACAAATGATAAATACCGTCATTTGTCACTCTTTCAAATTCATACTTGTCACCACCACTTTTGCTAACCGCCCTGGTGGTCTCAAGAAAAGATGAATTAATCGGCATGCTTTCACCAACATTTATTATTCGATTTCCATCAAACTTCCAAATTGCTGTGAAGTCTCCATGTGCTTTGATGCCATTTACAAGCTGGTCATTCGTCATGTAATATATTGTCGTGTTTTTGTTTGACTCACTCTCAACATAAGTAACACTAGAAACGCCACTCGTCAGCAAACCATCCGTGGTAGTGATGTCAGTCATGCCGAATATGCCCAGTCCTCCAGATGTATTTGTGTCTGCAATCAAAAACTGACCTGAGGGCTTACTGGTTAAATCAGTTCTCCTTACCCAAGCATTTGCATTCACCCATACGCCGTATAGCTTATAACCTTCTCCAGTGCCGTTTTGGGCATCATAGTGTTTATTATAGTATTCCTCGGTTCCAAGCTCATTGGGATGAAATACTTTTTTCGTGGTTATATTGCTGGCATACTGTTGAGTTGGTGCGTCAAGCGGAGTTTTCGGTGAATCTTTGTACCAGCCAAGGAATGTGAATCCCGTATTTTCTGCAATCGTTAATCCTGTTGGTAAATTATACTCCTGTCCATCTTTTAAGAATCTGAATGCAGTGATACCCTTGTATTCAAACGTCACCTTGTAATAGCGATCCCACTCGGCATAGAACGTGGTTCCCATGACTTTAAAATCATAGGTAGTTTCCGAGGTGATCGGAACTTTTTCCTTGTCGTTTAAATAATACCAGTTCTTGAACTTATAGCTGTTGCCGTCCTTGGACTTCGGCTCCGGAAGCGCACCGAAACGTGTACCATCAACCAGCGTTTTGGTATCAATCAGATTATCGCTTTTGGTGATGAAGTATTTGACCTCATCACTGCTGCAGCTAAGCTTAAAACTGACTTCTACGGCGGGCTTATACTTTGCGGTAAACGTTGTGTCACCCTTGATCATCTGCATATCAGGTGACCAGCCGTTCAGAACCTTGATACCTTCGGTAGTGTTGTCCACAAAGGTCGGGATGCTCTGCGGCTCGGCGCCATTCTTTGCGTAGGTGGTATACTGGTGCTCGTTTACTTTGAACAGCGTTTTTCCTACATTCTCTTTTTCCTGATTCTCCGGCGCAATTACACCATCGCCCAGATTATAGGTTACGATCCAGCGCCACTGTGCATAAAGTACCAGATCGCCATCCTGATAAGCGCGCTTTGCCTCTGCTTCGGTCAAACCATTGCCCCCCGGCTCCGTGTTCCAGCCAATCAGGTGCATATATCTGGTTTCTCCCGTGGGTTCTCCCGCATCATTGGTGACGATTACAGGCTGACTGTACCCCGTAGATTCGCTCAAAGTCAGCGCACTGTCCTCAGCAATACCCCAAGTGGTAGGTTCCTCATCCTTCGTAAACAATTTCTCGTCATCCAACAGATAGGTGGGGGAACCTTCGTCATGGTTCGGGTAATAAATGATTGTAACCTTATCTTTTTCCCGAATCTTGATTTTCAGCGTTTTCGAGGATGCAGCTTCCGAAGCCTTCAACTCGATGGTAACCGTATAAGTATCCAGCTTCTGATCTTCGTCTGTAACCTTCTGAACCGAATCCGTAACATCCACATTGTCAACAAAGCAGTTTACGATGTATTTCTTTGTTGAATCCAACGAGAAAGTATAGACGAAGGTCTTAGTATCCGTCACAGACATTTCATAGGTAATACGAGTATCCGTGACAGCGTTCGGTGTAACATTTCCTCCATTGAATTTTGCAGCGTAGGAAGTATAGGACTTTGTTACCTCCGCTCCATCATAATCCTCCACGTAAACACTCTTTTTGGCCTTATTACCTGTTTTTTCCGTCCATTGCGCGTAAAGCGTAATATTCTGGTTCAGCAGAATGCTCTGTGTCTGGCCGCTGCCATATCCGTATACCGTAGAATCAAGCACATAGCTTTCCGTCTGTCCTGCTTTCTTCGGAATCGCAAGTTTTCTCTTCCAGCCGGCAAATTCCCACCCATCACGCTGGGGAACCAGTGTGGAAATTGCAATTTTCTCACTGTCCTTTGAAGAATACCCATTTACTGTCAGCGGCATGTTTGTCACTGTATCGTTTCCGGCATCGGCATTGTAGATCAGACTCCAGGACGGGGTTTTATCATTGCTGAATACCGGATACAGTGTGATATTTTTTATTAGATAAATATGGTCGCCGGGCAGATACTCCACAGCACTGGGATCCTCCACCTTCGTTGAATCCGTTGTCCAGCCGAAGAAGTTGTAGGTCACGCCTCGGGTCGGAATTGCGTAAGTCACGACCTGGTCGCCAAAGACATCTTTCTGACTCTCAGCAGTCCACTTCGTCATATTCGTGGAAGACACAGACTCGTAATGGTAATAGGTAAGCTTGTATTTCAGCGTATTGGAATCCTTGAAGGGGCCGATAAACTTTTTGTTTTGCTTGATCAGCGACATCAACGTCGCCTTATTGCTTTCCTTTTTGACATTCAGGTTGCCGGTCAGGTTCGTCCATACACTGCTATCGGATGCATTGCGCGCAGTATTCCAGTTTTCGGTTACCTCCTGGTTGTTGCTGCCATAGAACGCAAACTCAGTGGGAGAACGAAGGCTCTGGTCTGGATCACCCCAGTAGTCTGTGCTGGTCTGGAACACAGAGGTATCCGGTGCAGTTGTATAACTGATATATGGGTAGAAGCCCTGACTGACCTGATATCCTTCGCCAACATCAATCAGGAGATAGTTATACATCTTTGTTCCTTCTTCGGTTGCGCTTCCGCGCAGAGGCGGGTTGCCATTAATCGTGGATTGAAACAGTTCTGTAGCAGTCTTTAATGTGGTAGTAATCTTATCCCAATCTAAGGAAAGAATATTCCATATCTTGTAATCTGTTCGCCCATTTGCATAGAACCTCTCGCAGAATTTCGTGCTCACATTATTATCTATCAGAGAATACGCGTCTTCTCCGGGAGCAGCAGCTTGGTAGCTGATTCCCCCTTCTACGGAGTTCCAGTTAAAACCTAGCGGGAAGATGGTAATGGAATACTTTTCACCAGGAAGTTTTTGGTTGGGATCCTGCAGGTCATATATTCTGGCCGCATCTTCAAAATGATACACACTGGTTTGATCTTCATCGGCCGCCAGCGTAATCTCTGAAAGCTGTACATAACGCTCGGTTCCATAGCTGCCTTCGCCCATAGCATTATTGTTTTCCAGCGCTTTGATTGCAACCAGCATATACCGATATCCAACACCATTATATACATTCAGCGTTACCGAAATCGGATCTTCCAACGGTTCACCACCGTTGCCGGTGGCAAAGGTAAACTCGATTTCATAAGTACCGGCCTTTAACTCAGCCATAGCATTGGCATTAAAGGTATACACCGGTGCATCAGAACTACCGCCGATGGTAAACAAACGGTTTGAGGTCACAATCATGTTGCCCAGCTCATTACGCAAAATGACAGATTTGACCGTGTAACCATTCAGATTTGCTTCTACGGAGAAACCCTGCTGACTGCTCGAATCCAGGAAGAAGTTGGCGTAGCTGCGGGACAGAGTAGGCAGATTACCATTAGAAACAGAAATCATCGGCGCCTGACCGGTAATACCAAGCTTCGTCTGTGTCAAAGTACTATCGCTTGTAAAACCAGGCTGATCCTCCGTTACCTGATAAGGGCGAGCATAATTATTAAAGTCAAATACATTGCTCTTTTCAGACTCTGTACCCTTATTTCTGGTCACAGTGATGGATACGACTTCGGACAGCAGTTCGTTTCCGCTGTTCAGGTTGCTGAAGAAATAATAGTCATAATCCGGAAATGCAGTAGTCTCAGCCGCAACGCGACGCATGTGTTCACAATCTGGATCCGGGTCTACATAAAAACCGAAGGCATCTTTCAGTGCGATCGTAAAATCGTTGAAAGAACTGCCATATGTTGTGCAGGGCAGGTTCGAATCCTCCTCGTAATAAACATGGAGACCGCTGACCTTACGAACCAGAGATACGGATTTTTCAGCGCCGGGCTTCAGCAGAAGGTGTTCCTCTGCGGAGTTCGGCACCAACTTACCCTTGAACAAGGTAGCCGGTTTGTAGATATTACTTTTATGGTTCGCATAATTATCCAGAGACTCCTCAGAGACATTTGCCTTGTTTATGTCTACATTTACAGTGGATCCGTCTGTCAACGTCATGGTGATGGTGTAAACCGGGTTATCTTTATCATCAAACAGTTTTGTATCTTTGGGCAGTATTAACCCATAGTAATACATTTTCTGTTCCCCGCTGGTTCCGACGAAGTACGGCTGACCACCGTTGTTCAGCGTCTCCATTGTTTTGCCGCTGTCAACGTACTGGATTTCCCCGTTCGGTACGAAATTGTTATATTGCGTGGAAATGTCCTTGTCATATTCAAACATACCGAACAGCTTGCCGTTTACCGTCTCAGCCTTATTGTACCGGTAATAATTATAGGTAAACACACCCACTACATCATCGCTATTGCCATCGTCCCACTGTGCCGTAAGAACCATGTTATGCTCCACCATGAAGGCATACCCTGCCGGATATACTTCGCCATCCTCGTCCTTCCAGCCGGAGAAGATTTTTTTATCGTAGCTGAATCCGCAATCATTTGCCGATTTCAGCGTCACATAGGTGCCGTATGCATTGTATTCTTTTACCGTAATAGTAGAATTGGGTGTCCGATAGGTGATCGTGTGCTTACCGGGTACAGCGCTGATTGCAATCAACAAATCGCCCTTTACATTCGGACCAAGAACATTCAGGAACATATTGTCTGCTTCCCATACGTAGCAGTCAGTTCCCAAACGCTCCGCTTCGGAGAATCGGCCATCCCTGTTTTTATCTACGTAGACGTGCACATCCTTCTTGTCCGTCGGTACTACATAGCCAGGTTTACAACCGAAATAGACCTTATAATCCGAGTTTCGGTACGCACCGCCCATGCTGTTCAATACAGACATTTTTTCCAGGCGATAGCTCACATTGTAGGCATAGCTATCCGACCAGTTGGCATACAGCGTTACCAGCCAGTTCATGTCATAGTCCTTGACCAGTTCGATCAGCATCGAGGTACTTACGTTGTATGGTTCGCTGCCGCTGACCTTCCAAGTGGGAGAAGATGTGGGGTCATCATTCGCCTGATACACCCAGCCGCCGAAAGCCTTGCTGCCATGGGTATAGCCGTTAAAGCTGAGCTGCACCGTTGTCTCTGTCTTGGAGAAAACCGTAGGTTTCGTATAACCACCCGATGCACCATTCGGCATATAGATGATCGTCATGGTATCTTCATACGCCCACTGTGCATACAGCGTAACCGACTGAGTGCCTGCATACAGTCTGCCGCCGGGTGCATAGTAAGTTCCGGTTCCGTCCGGCTGGGTATTCCAACCGATGAAGTTATAGCCAGCACGCTTAAACGGGAATTCACCGTTAACCTTCTTATACTCAGGCAGCATCACGACAGCGCCGGTGATCGTGATCGGCTCATTATAAGGCCACTCCATACTGTCCAAGGTGTTTTTATCATATGTGATTGTGCGATTGCTTTCCGATTTGCTTTCCCAACAGGCATTGAATACTACCTTGTGATCCGTGACATCGTATTTACCCGTGATACCGGTGCCCCAATAATAACCATCAGGCAGGTATTTTTTCCCGTCGCCATTATCCCAGTATTTAAAACCGGCGTCAGCGGCAGTAGGCAATATCTGGTTGCCGTCGACCTTGCTGACGGAAATGCCTGTACTGTCAGCAGGGTACAACTCGGCTGCAGGAACCTTCGCGCTCTTTTCCGTGTCCTGATAGGTAACTGAGAAATATGCAGCTGTCAGGAGTTGATATTTTTCAATTTTCTCGTCCGTATGCTTGTTGGTGGTCTTACCCTTGGTAACTGCCGTATTCACATCGCTGTAGACATAGCTTGCAAGCGCGTTCATCGGCACAATGTAAGCATGATCCTCAAAACCCATATTTTGGGTGAAAAGATCCACAGGGTTCAGCGTGATAAGTTTGCCCCCGTTTTTGCTGGTTGAATAGGTGTAAGTGCAGCTCAGCGTGGGAGCCGTTGCGTCACTCGTACACCAAGTTTCTCCGTCCTTCTTCACTTCGCTGGAGATGGTATACAGCTTCAGCTCTGCGGCTTTCGTGTTGCCTTCTTTTAGGACTGTCAGTTCATTTCCGGCCTCGTCCAGCATCTGGATATAGGTATCGCCTTCCTTATAGTAAACCCAACAGTTATCGGTCAGACTAACATCCGTATAAGTGACTTCATTGGTTTCCGCATTTACTTCCTTGGTCACCGCATAGTATTCGCCCTTTGAAGAATCCTTGGAAATCAGGCAAATATACGGTGCCTCCGTATTTCCCTTATCCTTCAGGTAGATTCTGTTCTCCATATAGGATGCATACTTTGCATCCCAGCCGTCATTGATCTTTACATCGACGAGTCCTCCATCTGAACCAGAGCCGGAACCAGAACCGCCTTTTGGCCAGTTGCCGTAGTTCGGAAGCCCTGTCAGACTGACACCGGCAAACACGGCGTTTGCATCCGTCAGATATTCGTGTCTCTTTGAGTAAGTATTTTCGGTGGTTTCCTCTGCAAGAGACACAGGCACATAGGGATTGCTGTTATCATGCGTGGATGCGGTCCACGCTGTATTGCCTTTCCATTTTCCATTCTCCGTATTCAAAAGATCTGCAATCTCTGCCAATGTCAGAGAATGGAGATCCTTATCCTGATTCTCCTGCGTACCTTCACCGGTCTGCTGTTTCGTGCCCGCCTCAAAAATCGGATCCGCATAGAAATAGCATGTAGCACTACCCCCGCTCTTTGAGAAACCATAGCGATCTCCTGCGACAGGTTTCGCAGTATCCTCGCTGCCGATCAGCGCATAGCAATGTTTATAGGTAACGTTTCCAGTTCCTTCTTTTGCAATGAAACCGGCGGATGCCGATACACCTTGCAAAACTTCTGTAACTGCATAGCAGTCGTTAAATAGATAGGACTTGTTTGTATCATCATCACCATAATACCCAACAAACCCGCCTGCATAGGTTCCTGTGACTTTGTAGGTATTGGCATAGCAATTTCTAATGTCATTATTGTTATATGCCTTGCCCACAAGACCACCGGCATAGCCCGCTTTTCCACTCTCAACATCTGCTGTAACGGTCCATTCAGCCGCAAAGCACTTGGACATGCCAACTCTTGTGCGATCCCTGTTTGTAGTACCAGAATTTTCCATCATGCCAATCAAGCCGCCTACACATTGACCGCCAGAAACCGTAAAATCTTCATAACCATCGTAATTTGGATTTTCAGGGATAAAGTAGTCGCTATCAATGTAAACATTACAATTTTCAATTGCATAACTTGTTGTTTTTCCTGCTAATGCACCGGTGTAACTATTGACGGATTTGCTTGTATTAGTTACCTTCATATTGACTAATTGAACATTTTTAATCCATTCCGTATATCTGCTTGTTCCCCAGTGTCCATCTCCTTGCAAATAAGAAAAAATTCCGACACACCCATTGCCTGAAATCGTAAAATTAATCAGCTTATTGTTTTGACCATCGTAGTCAAATCGCCACAACCGTACAGGCTTGTAAGCCGGGATCGCATGCCCCGTAGTATTGAATACCGCAACCCCAGATTTGTTACTCCATCTGGAAATGGCAGTTGCATAGTTAATATCTGCAACCTGCTTTGCTTCCTGATATCCACCAGTATTCCCATCTCGATTATTCAGATTTTCCAGATGCCGCACGTAGGCGATATCTGCGGTAGTGTCGGTACTGCTGTCTGCATACAGGCTGTTGAAAGCAGTGCTGGTCGCCATTGTTGTGTAGGTCTTGCTTTTGTTATCCGTAGTCGTTCCGGTAACCTGCACAGTAACCGTTGCAACGATTTCATCACCGGCAGTAACACCGCTGAGGCTCAGTTTCGCAAAGGTAAAGTCGGCGAGGCAGGAATCCAACAGGATACGGTTTTCCAGCAGGATTTTATTGTCTGCGTCTTTTTCTTTATATCCTCTCTTGGTCAGAGTAGCTGCAGGAATCTCCACACCATTCAGTGAAACGGTCACCTTTGGTGCGCCGTTTACAGTTATATCCGTAGGGGGTGTGATAGACACATACAGGTACAGTTCTTCCTGATTCACAGGAACAACCTTGACAGAAAAACCATTGTTATCCTGATTCTCACTGGCGAGGCTGCCGCCGTTCATCAGATAGTCATAGTAGCCAATCTGATCCTGCCCGTTCTTCCGAGCATAGGTTTTGCGGACGCTGCTGTTTTCACTTCTCCAACCCGTAATGGTGCGCAGAAAGCTGACTGACTCATAGCCAATGCCCTTTCCGCTCACCTGAAAAGCAGACAGCGCTCCATCGCTGCAGAACACCGAGATAACCTGTGCAGTCTCCAGATTGAACTCCACAATGTATTCGCCGGAAAATTCACCACTGCTCAGGGTTGTTTTCAGATAGTTTGCTTCATTATAGCTGGCAAGATAGCTGCACTCAATGTTATCTACACTGCATTGAGCATAGCCCGCTCTCTCCATCTCATCCAGCTCGCCCGTGGCCTGCATCATGGTCAGGCGATTCTGGGCAGCAAGGAAGATCTCACGGGCGCTGTTGTCCAGTTCCTTCTGGCGAAGGGACGGAATCAGCGTCGTGACGCTGACGATGGTGGTGCCTGCCAGAATGGCAATGATGCCCACCACGATCAGCAGCTCCATCAATGTGAAGCCGCGCCGACTGCGATTCTTCCACCGGTTTACATTACAGTGTTTCATAAAGAAGTACCTCCCGTCAGGATTATCCAAAACGCTTTCGCTCTTTTGACAACTATTCATCTTCCATTAAAGCACTTTTCCCGCGGATATGCAAGTATCACATTCGCCTTTTTTTCACGTTATTTTCTTTCAGTTTGTTTTAATATTGTTATTTTAACAATATTATTCAGATTTCCCGTTCTTTTTCGTTTTTCAGTCGTTTTCGTGACCGCTGGTTTCGTTCCTTTTTCGGCATCATTTTTCTGATATCCATATTCGCCCGGCGCTGCATTCGCCCTCCGGACACCATATCTTGATGAAGATTTTCTCCAATCCCCTATCTATTCGAACACGGCGGAAAACCGGCCGCTTCGTATGAACCCGGCAGAAATACCGTTTCATCTTATTCCTACGATTCCCTCACCATGACGAAAAATTTTTTTCCTTTCCCGGGTGTCCGAAAATATCGTCTATTATTTTGCTTTTTATATCCCCCCACCCGGCTTGTGCCGCCCGGTCTTTCCTGCTAAAGTGGTATTCAGAAAGCTGGGAGGTGAAGCTCATGCTGCTGCAGTACCGAAGCGGTACTCTTTCCGCGAAGGAATCCGGTGGAATCCGCACGCTGGTGGAGGGCGTGACCTTCTCTCTCGACGCGGGAGAAAGCCTTGCGCTGATCGGGGAAACCGGCTCCGGCAAGACCATGATCGCCCGCTCCGTCATGGGTCTGCTGCCGCCGGATGTGCAGGCAGACGGCCTTTCCGTCACGCTGGACGGATACACGGCGGACGAAGCCGGTGTAACGGCCCTTCTGGGTCGTGAGATCGTCTATATCCCCCAGAACGGCGGCGAATTTCTGGCTCCCCAGCGGACGGTTCGGAAGCAGCTCTATGACGGCCTGCGCCGGATGGGACTCCCCCGCAAGGCTTTTGCCTCTGCGGCAGCGGAAAAGCTGCGGGCCGCCGGTTTCCCGGAGCCGGAAGCGGTGCTGGGAAAGTACCCCTTTCAGCTTTCCGGCGGCATGGCACAGCGCGTTACCATCGCACTGGCAGCCTGCAGCAATGCCCGCCTGATCCTGGCGGACGAACCCACCAACGGACTGGACGAGGCCGGACGGGTGCGGTTCTTTGACCTGCTGCGTGAGCTGTTTCCCCGTGCGGGCATCCTGCTGATCACCCACGATATGGACGCTGCCGCCCTGTGCCGCCGGGTGCTGGTGCTCTGCGGCGGACGAAGCATGGAACAGGGGGACACGGCAGCGGTGCTGGCCGCGCCGAAGCATCCCTATACCCGGGCGCTGCTGGCGGCACGGGTACGCAGCGGTATGGTCGGTTCCCCGGTGCTGCGGCAGAAGGCAGCCTTCTGCCCCTACAGCCATCGCTGTCCGGACTTCTGTGACCGCTGCCTGCAGCCGATCCCGGAAAACCGGGAGAACGGACGGGAATGGCGGTGCTGCATATGATTCGCGGAGAGCATCTGACCAAGCACTACGGAAAACAGTGCATACTGGAAAATGCCGGTTTTTCCATTCTGCCCGGCGAAATCATCGGTCTGACCGGCGCCAGCGGCAGCGGAAAATCCACGCTGGCAAGGCTGCTCTGCGGTCTGGAAAAGCCGGAAGCGGGCCGCATTCTGCTGGATGACACCGTTCTGGTGTCGGAAACGCAGACCTATGACCGGAAGCGGGGACTGGCGATCCAGCCGGTGTGGCAGCAGCCTGCCGCCTCGCTGGACCCGGTGCAGCGGGTAGGCAGCGGCCTTCGGGAGCTGATCCGCTGCCATAAGCTGGCCCCCAAAGGGCAGGAAGCACAGCGCATCCATGCCATTCTGCAGGATGTGGGGCTGGATGAGGAGATTCTGGGGCACTTCCCCCATCAGGTTTCCGGCGGCGAAGCCCAGCGGATCGCCCTTGCCCGGGCGCTGCTGCTGAAACCCCGGCTGTTGATTCTGGACGAGGCCACCTCCATGCTGGATGTGACCACGCAGGCAAATATTCTGGCGCTGGTGAAATCCCTGATGACGCAGGATAGCGCTGTCCTGCTCATCAGTCATGACGCCGAGCTGGTTCAATATATCTGCTCCAGACAATATGTGCTGGAAGATCATCAATTATGGGAGGTTCAACCTTGAAACGAATTGCTGCTTTTATTATAATAGGTATCTGCCTGCTTTCCCTCTTT
Organism: Clostridiales bacterium UBA1774; assembly: GCA_002314635.1. Classification (GTDB taxonomy): domain Bacteria; phylum Bacillota; class Clostridia; order Oscillospirales; family Oscillospiraceae; genus UBA1774. The sequence goes on along the minus strand of DCGQ01000013.1, from coordinate 10,900 downwards.
GGCTGCGCGGCAAAGCCCGCTCCCGCACCCGCATCCACCTTTGAAGCCCAGCCCGGCGAGCACACCGCAGAGCCGATTCCGGTGTATGACATTGCCCGTTTCACCATCGGCACCACCATTGACATCGAAAAAGCGGCAGCCGGAGAATACAACTACGATGTGCTGGCCTCCGGCGTGTCCGAGCTGCCGCTGGTGCAGCAGAATGCGGATGGGGAGTACCTTCCCCTGCTGGCAAACTGGGAAACTGAGGACGCGCAGACCTGGGCCTATACCATCCAGCCGGGTATGTACTGGTCGGACGGGGAACCGGTCACGGTGACCGACATTCTCTTTACGCTGGAATATGAGGACAGTCAGGGCAGCGCCAACTTTGTCAGCCAGACCGACAGTGAGGGCAATGTGACCCCTGCCAAGTATCTGGAGGGCACCCTTTCCGAGAATGCCGACGCGCTTTCGCTGACGCTGACTTCCCCCAATGTGCGGGAGCTGAGCAACATGACCTCCTTCCGGGTGCTGCCGGAGCATCTGCTTCACGGGAATGACAACCCCACGGAGGAGCAACTGCGGGTCTGCTGCGGACCCTATGTGCTGCAGAGCTATGACCGGGACGCGGGTCTGCTGACCTATACGACAAACCCCTATTACCCGGAAACGCCCCGCATTCAGACCCTGTGCTATCGTCTGTTTGACAGTGAGGACACCATGTATATGGCTCTGATGAACGGGGATATCGACATGGTGTGGAACTATTCCGCCGGTGTTTCCGGCAGCTATCTGGATGTGGTCAGCGGCAGCGATGCTGTCACCCTGTATCAGGTCAGCGCCGTCAACGCCCCCGCCGTGCTGGCATTCAACAATGCTTCCGGTGCGTTTGCCTCCGAAGCGCTGCGGAAAGCAGTCTCCTGTGCGCTGGATTATGAGACCCTCCGCAGCTATGTGGGCAGCGAGCAGGCTGTCACCGCCAATCTGGGCTTTGCGCCTCCCGCTACCGTAGGATATGCGGAAACCGCGCCGCTTGTGACAGATTCCGAAAAAGCCGACGCCTATATGCAGGAAGCCGGATACCACCGGAACGAGGCCGGGCATTATGTGAACGAAGCCGGAGAACCCTTCTCCTTCACCCTCAGCTATCGTTCGGACAAGACCGTGCAGGTCAGCTGTGCGGAGCTGATCAAGACCGCGCTGGAGCAGTTCGGCATCGGCGTGACGCTGGAAGCGCTGGACAGCAGCTCCTACAATGCCAAAACCAGCAACAAATTCTCCGAGAATCACATCACCATGGAAGCCGCGCTGTATGGCTTCACCGCTGCCGGTATGGGCATGGGCAACGGCCTTGGCTCCATCTATGTGGACGGGAACCACCCGGTGCAGGGCGGCTGTCAGGTGTTCGATGCGGAATTTCAGGCCATTCTGGGGCGGATGTCCGCTGCCGGTGATCCGGAGGCCTACAGTGCCGCCGCAACGGAGCTGCAGCAGTATTACGCGGCGCATATCCCGATGATCGCCCTGTACTGGGACAGCATGAGCTATGCCGCCTCCTCCGCTTACACCGGACTGACGGCGGACGCGGTATTCGGTCTGAACCATGTGGGAAACTGGTTCAGCATCCGGGTGAAATAACTGGTATATTATAATGTATAAGGAGGGAGCAGCCTGTGAAAACCCATATCCGCAGCATGACTACGGCACTGTGCTGCTTCCTTCTTGTCATTCTTCTGAATTTCCTGCTGCCCCGGCTGCTGCCGGGTGACCCGGTGGCCTACCTTTCCGGCTTTGCCGAGGAGGATATGACCACCGCCCAGCGGGAATTTTACGAAAACGCCCTGCATCTCCACGACTCTCTGCCCCGGCAGTTCGGGTATTACCTCCGTTCCCTGCTGGACGGGACACTGGGGTATTCGTGGAAGAAGCAGGATACCGTTGCGGCGCTGATCCGCTCCCGTTTGGGGGCAACGCTGCAGATCGCCCTGCCTGGTGTGGTGCTTTCCTCCCTGCTGGGTTTGGTATGGGGTTTATACAGCGGATATCGTCGGAGCAGTCGGCAGGACAGGGTTTCTACCGGACTGCTCATTGTGCTGAATGCGGTTCCCACCTTTCTGCTGGGTCTGGGTCTGCTGATCCTGTTTGCCTTCCGGCTGGGCTGGCTGCCCTATGCGGGGCTCAGCAGCGGAAACCCGGCGCACCCCTTCCTTGACCGGGTGCAGCACCTGATTCTGCCGGTTCTGACTCTGACGTTGGCGGCGCTTCCCTCCCGCTATCTGCAAATGCGGAGCACGGCAGCGGAGCTGTCCTCCCGGAAATTCGTGCTTTATGCCCGGGAACGGGGTCTCAGCCACCGGCGCATTCGCTGGTGCTATGTGCTGCGGGGCGCGCTGCCGCCGTTTCTTACCATGGTGGGTCTCAGCGTCAGCCTGTGCGTCGGCGGCAGTCTGGTGATCGAGAACATTTTCTCGGTGAACGGCATGGGTAAGCTGCTGACCGATGCGGTCTATTCGCTGGATTACCCGCTGATGCAGGGGATCCTGTTCGTCACCACCGGCATCATGGTGCTTTCCATCGTCATCACGGACCTTCTGTGTATCCTGCTGGATCCGCAGAGCAGACAGGGGGCGCAGGCATGAGAAAACGCTTCCCGCTTTATATCGGCCTTGCGCTGCTGCTGATCCTGCTGCTGATGGCCTTCTTTCCCGGTCTTTTCACCCACTGGCTGCCCAAGGACATGGACAAGGCGTGGCTGCCGCCCGGCGGCGGACATCTGCTGGGCACCAACGGTCTGGGTTATGATCTCTGGGCCGAGCTCGTCTACGGTGCCGGGGAGACTCTGCTGGTGGGACTTCTCAGCAGCGTGCTTGCCATGGCGCTGGGCGCGGTGATCGGGATGCTCAGCGCTGGAAAAGGCATCGTTTCCGCGGTGCTGAACGGACTGATCCAGATTTTCGTGCTGCTGCCGCGGCTGATCACGCTGATCGTGCTGGCGGCCTTCTTCGGCAGCGGCAGCCGCAGTCTGATCCTTCTCATCGCCCTGTTCAGCTGGAGCGGCACCGCAAGGGTGGTTCGCGCACAGGTGCAGCAGCTTCGAAGCCAGCCGTTTCTGGAAAGCTGCCGGGTGCAGGGATTGGGCCCCGGACGGATTCTGTTCTGCCATCTGCTGCCGAACCTGTATGAGCTGCTGCTTTCCCGCTTCCTGCTGGGGGTGAACAGCTGTGTTCTGATGGAATCCACCCTGAGTTTTCTGGGTTTCGGTGATCTGTACCACCCCACATGGGGCACCATCATCAATCTGAGCTGGAAACGGGGCGCGCTGCTTCGTTCCGCATGGGCCGGTCTGCTGGCCCCCGGTCTCTGCATCATGCTGCTGAGTCTGGCTTTTTATCTCATCAGCATCTACATTCAAGGCCGTCGGGAAACCGTGGGCTGACAGGAGGAACACCCTATGCCGTACTTTTCTGAAATTCACGCCGCTCCCGCCACCCAGTTGGGTCGGGAAACCTGCACGCTGGAGGACAGTCCGGAGGTGGCTGCGCTGCGGGGCGCGGAAAGCTTTGAAGACCTGCTGAAGCTGGGCAGCGCGCTGAACTATCAGCTCCGTTACCGGGATGCGCTGCCGGTGTACGACCGGGCCATTGCGCTGTGTCCGGAGGATATCCGCGGCTGGCGGCAGCGTGCGCCCCGGCTGATCAACACCCTGCAGCCGGAAAAGGCCATCGCCGATCTTGAGCATTGCCGCGCCATGGGCGGCAGCGAGGAGGATCTGAGCTACCGGCTGGCCATCGCCCACTATCTGGCCGGGCATGATGAGGCCTCCATGGCGGAAAGCAGGATCTGCCTCCCCTACTGCGATGAGGAAATGGGCATCGCCGTCATCTACTGGCACACGCTGGCGGCATGGAGACTGGGTCAGGCTCCCGTGCTGCTGTATCAGAGCTACCATCCGGGCATGAAGGTGGGGCATCACACCGCCTATGAGGGCGCCATGGCGCTGGCTGCGGGTATGATCGGCCGTAAGCAGGCCATGCAGGAGCTGGAAGCGCTGGACTCCGATCTGGAATATGCGATCTACGGCTACGGCGTCAGCTGCTGGCTCCGTCAGGCCGGTCACACGGAAGAAGCAGAGGCGCTGCTGGATTCCATCCTTCGCCGGGACAGCTTCTGGATCGGTTACGCCTTTATCGCCGCATGGCGGGACCGCTTCGGTCTGCCGGAGCAAAAAAGCTGAGCGCCCCATTTTCATTCCGTTATCGGCACATTAATTCAGAGATTACCCCAGTCCCATTGTTTATTTTATGCAGACAATGTCAGTATTCCGTTCATTTCGGCTGAAACTGCGTCAGAAAATGCAGTTTCAGCCTGTTTTATCGTTTCATATCGTATTCCCGCTAAAATACATATTCTTTTTGCAATCGTTCTTGACGCTGAGCCTGTATCTTGCTATACTGGCTTCAATTATTCGCACTTTTTGCCGGGCGATCCCATCCTGCCGTGCATCGGCATTGATCATGAATTTTCATCCGAAACCCGATTTCATACCTCTGAAACCGGGTTTCGGTGGGTAAGGTGAATTGATGAAGCAAAAGGTTTCTCCCGTGCTCCGGGCAGCACTGGTCATTATGATCCTGCTGTTCACCGCAGTGTTGTCGCTGCCCTACGCTCTCGATTTTCTGGAGGATGTTCTGGAAACCATAGATCGGCGGAGCATTCAGCGGGGATATGAGATGCTGTCCGCCGCAGTCATAGACCCCTCCTTTCAGGACACCGGCACCCGCTTCCACACCAATCTGGTACAGCTTGCGGACAAAACGGTGCTGAGGGACGATGACGGTAATTATGTCACGGCATTCCGGATCCGGCAGCGGGAGGATGGCTGGAGCTCCATCCAAAGCGGCACAGTCTCCATCGGAGATCAGGATTTTGACGGGATCGGGCTGATCGGGATGCAGTACCTCTGGATCTCCATGAATGAGGACGGTAAGGTGACCGGCTTTGGAATGCAGCCATAGCATAACAAAACAGCGGAGCAGGCGTTTTCGTCTGCTCCGCTTTATTATGCTTCGTTCAAGCCACGATATTGTTAATCCAGATGCCTTTCTTCACCAGAATGTACCCCATCACGCATTTGATCAGGTTGCTGGCCTGCACCAGTGCGTACATGGCCACGATGTTCAGTGCGGTGAAATGGGACAGGCAGAAGGCCAGTGTCACCGCCACCGCCCAGGTAAACCCGCTGTCAAACAGGAAGGTGATGATGGTCTTTCCGCCGGAACGGAGGGTGAAATAGCTGGCATGGGAGAAGGCGTTGATGGGCATGGCGCAGGCGGCCACGATCATCAGCGTGGAGGCCAGATTCCGTACGGTTTCCTTCGTGTTGTAGATCCGGGGAATCCAGCCGGAGCACAGCGCCCAGAGAAGACCCATGCAGACAGACACGCCTACGGAAAACACGATCAGCTTCCGGTCTGTGTCCTTTGCCCGCTCCATGTCCCCGGAGCCAAGCGCCTGTCCCACCAGAATGGAAACGGTGTTACCCATGGCCATGGTGACGATGTAGAACAGGTTGGAGATGGTGCTGGTAATATTCAGCGCCGCCACCACGCTCAGTCCCCGCAGGGAGTAGCTCTGATTCAGCATCGCCATACCGGCGCTCCAAAGCAGCTCATTCAGCAGCAGGGGCGCACCTTTTTTCATGACCCGGCCCAGCAGGTCGGCAGGTACATACAGGCTGCGGTACAATCCTTCGGCAAAGCGATACTTTTCCGGTTTCCGATGGGTGCCGATGGCTACCACGCCAAACTCCACATAGCGGGAGACCACCGTGGCAACGGCGGCGCCGGTGCCGCCCATAGCCGGGAACCCCAGCTTACCGAAAATGAAGATGTAGTTCAGCACCAGATTCACCAGTACCGCCGTAATGGACGCCTTCATGGGCAGGATCGTCTCACTGGTTTCTTTCAGCGTACTGGCATAGATCTGGGTCATGGAGAAGGGCACGAAGCCGATGAGAATGACCCGCAGATACCGCAGTCCGTACCCTGCGGTGGCCTCCGCGTCTCCCACATCACTGTCGCCCTGCAGGAAACGGTGGATCAGACTGTCGCCGAACAGCAGGAAAACCACGATACCCGCCGCCGCAATGGCCAGTCCCACAAAGAGCTTGATGCGGAAGGTATGGCGCACGCCCTCCATGTCTCCGTAACCGTAAAACTGAGCGGCGAATATGCTTGCGCCGGAGATTCCGCCGAAAATGCCCAGTTCGAAAATCATGATCAGTTGGTTTGCAATGGCCACGCCGGACATCTGCTCCGTACCGACCCGGCCTACCATCACATTATCCAGCAGGTTTACAAAGCTGGTAATGCCGTTCTGAATGACGATCGGGATGGTCACGCTCAGCACCATGGCATAAAAGGCGCGGCTGCCGATCCATTTGTTCTGTTTCAGCATACTCAGCGGACTTCCTCATACATGGCGGAGGCTTCGTCCTTCCCGGCAAACTCGTTCACTGCGGCCACACGCACCTTCAATGTCCGCTGACCGAAATTCAGCTCCAGCACATCCCCAACCTTCACCTCATAGGAGGCTCTGGCAGGCTTGCCGTTGACGGAGACCCGCTCATTGTCGCAGGCTTCGTTGGCCACTGTGCGCCGCTTGATCAGGCGGCTGACCTTCAGATATTTGTCCAGTCTCATTTTTCTCTCCTGTTATTCGTCTGTATGGCTTCCCGCAGCTCCTTCCCCGGGCGGAACTGCAGGGTCGGAACCTCCTGCAGCATTCCGGACCCGGCCTGACCGATCACGGTGCCCTTCCGCACCTTTCTGCTGCGGACTTCCAGTGTACCGAAGCCTACCAGCTGCACCTTGTCGCCCCCGGCTACCGTCTCCGTCACCAGCTCCAGCGCCGTATCCAGCGCAGCTTCCGCTTCCTTCTTCGACATACCCAATCGGAGCGACATCGCCGCTGCCAGTTCTTTCTTATTCATAAATCTGTCTCTTTCTGTTTATTTCACCCGCAGCAGCTTTGCCACCTTGTCGCCCTTGGGCACCAGCTCCAGTTCCTCCCGGCTCACCGGTTTCAGCAGCACCACCAGCACCAGATAGGCCACCACGCCCACGGCTACCGAGATGACAACCGGCACCAGATAGAGCATTCTGCCGCTTTGGAACAGACCCAGCTTTGCCAGCAGACGGCTGCCGAAGCCGTAGGCCGCCCAGGCGCAGCCGCCCATCACCAGCGCGGCCAGCAGCGGCTTTCCGAACAGGTTCAGAAGCCGGGGGCACTCCGGTGCTTTCCGGCGGATCATGCACAGATTCAGCAGACTCAGCACCACATAGCAGGAAATACTGCCCACTGCCGCGCCCAGAATGCCGATTTTCGGATTGCCCAGCAGCAGGTAATTCACCACTACCTTGCACAGGCCGCCAGCGGCAATGCTGATCATGGAGAACCACTCATAGCCATAGGCCTGCAGAATGGCATTGGTCACCATGGTAATGCAGACAAAATAGCTGGCTCCGCTGAGGATGCTCAGGATCCCTCCGGCAACCGTGCTGGTTTCCCCGTACAGACCGGCCATCAGCGGCGCGGCCAGTACGCCCATGCCCACTGCCATGGGCATGGCCAGCAGGTTCATCAGCTTCAGGGACGCTCCCATCACCTGCGCCGCGTCCCGATGCTTCCGCTGCGCCGCGTATGCCGCAATGGCAGGGATGGCGCTGGTCACCATGGGCACCGCAAAGGCGGAGGGCAGGTTATACAGGGTCTGGCTGTTGAAATAAATACCGTAGAGGATTTTCGCGTTCTCATAGCTGTATCCCAGCGCGGACTGGAGCCGCCCGTAGATCATCTTGGTGTCCACAATGGCCACCACATTCAGCACGCAGGAGCCGACGATGATGGGCACGCCGATGGAAACCAGCTTTTTCAGCGTCTGCCCCGCGCTTTCCGGCACATCCGGCTCCCCGGTGGGCCTCGTAAGGCTCCGGTTGATCTTCCTCGTATGAAGCAGGATGTAAACAAAGGCCAGCACTGTACCCATGGTCACGCCGAAGATGCTGCCCGCAGCGCCCAGACTGCTGCCCTTGCCCATCCGCATCAGCGCCCATGCCAGCGTCAGACCGAATACCAGCTTGCTTAGGGTCTCGATGATCTGGGAGATGCTGGTGGGCACCATATTTCCCAGACCCTGCGTGTACCCCCGATAGGCGGAGGTCAGACATACAAAGACCAGCGCAGGCCCCAGCATTCCGATGCTGGGCCAGCTTTCCGGCGCATTCATGAACCGGGCCAGCGCCTTGCAGCCCAGCAGCATAAACAGCGTTGCCGCAGCGCCCAGCACGAAAAACGCCGTATGCGCCACCCGGAAGGTGCGCTTTACCTGATTCCGCAGTCCCAATGCATCCGCCTCAGAGACCATGCGGCTCAGCGCCACAGGCAGACCGGCGGTGGAAACCGTCAGCAGCAGGGAATAGATATTATAGGCCACGCCGAAATCGGCCATGCCCTCATTGCCGATGATATTGGCCAGCGGCAGCTTGAACAGCGCCCCCAGCACCTTTATGATGATCGTACTGGCTGTCAGTACCGCCGCACCCTTGACAAAACTGTCCTTTTTCCGTTCTTCCAAGGCAATACCTCCCCAAACAGGTAATCGGGAATGACGTATGATTCCCTAACGCGCTCTCACCCGTCCTGTATCGTCAGAAAGAGGCTGCCTCAGCTCTTGAGACAGCCTCCTGTCCGTTTTCTTTATTCCGCCGAGATCAGGTAGTAGTACACCGGCTGTCCGCCGCTGACCAGTGAAAACTCCGCATCCGGCAGGGACAGATTCAGCGAAGCCTGCAGCTTCTCCGCATCCGCCTGCTCCACATCCGCACCGTAGAAGATGCTGACCAGCTCCGCACGAATGTCCCGCAGGGCAACAGCCAGTGCCGCGGTCATGGTGGCTTTATCCGGCGCATTGCAGATCAGCTTGCCTTCTTCCATGACGAGGAACTCGCCCTCATGGATCTCCATCCCGTCGAAGCTGGAATCCCGGGCGGCATAGGTGACGGAGAAGCTGTGCACACCGGCGACAGCCTCCATCATGGCATCCTGAATCTCTCCGGCTTCCGCCTCCGGCTCCAGCATCATCATGGCGGAAATGCCCTGCTGTACCGTGGTGGTGGGAATCACAATGACCTGCCGGTCGCTGAGACCCACGCACTGCTGGGCAGCCATGATGATATTCTTATTGTTGGGCAGCACCAGCACGGTTTTTCCGCCGCTGCGCTGCACGGCTTTCAGAATGTCCTCCGTGGAGGGGTTCATGGTCTGACCGCCGGAAACCACCTGATCTGCGCCCATCTCCCGGAACAGGGCGGAAAGTCCCTCTCCGGCACAGACGGCAACGATGCTCAGCGGCTTGGTAGGCTCCGGGATCTCGGGTTTTTCCGCTTCCAGCTTGGCGGTATGCTGCAGACGCATATTCTCCACCTTCACGGTCTGCAGTGCGCCGTAGGTCAGTGCCTCGGTCAGCACTTCACCGGGACAGGCGGAATGCACATGAACCTTGATCAGTTCCTCATCGTCCAGCACCACCGCACTGTCGCCGATGCTGCTGAGGTAACTGCGAAGCAGATCCACGGACTTGTCATTGTCCCGGGAGACAATAAACTCGGTGCAGTAGGGGTAACGGATATCCGCCGTCTCAAACTTGGCAAACACGGAGCCGGATTCCTCCCCGTCTTCCGTTTCCGCAGAAACGCCGGGCAGCTCCGCAGCCTCCCCTTTCAGGACCCGCAGCATGGCTCGCAGGATGGTCATATACCCCATGCCGCCCGCATCCACTACACCGGCCTTTTTCAGCACCGGATTCAGCTCAACGGTGTTCTGCAGCGCGGCCTCGCCAGCCGCTTCCGCCCGCTCCAGCACCGCAGTCAGCTCCGTCTCCGTCTTGGCGGCTTCCGCAGCGGCGGCGGAGGCCAGCCGGGCCACGGTGAGGATGGTACCCTCGGTGGGCTTCATCACCGCTTTGTAGGCGGCTGCAACGCCCTCGTTCATGGCCGCTGCCAGCTCGGCAGCATCGGCACTTTTCTTTTCCTTGAACCGCTTGGATATGCCCCGGAACAGCAGGCTCAGAATCACGCCGGAATTGCCCCGGGCGCCCCGCAGCATGGAGGAGGCTGCCAGATCAGCCGCCGCCGTCAGCTCCTCCGGGCGCTTCTGGCTCAGCTCCTTCGCGGCCGCATTCATGGTCATGCTCATATTGGTACCGGTATCCCCATCGGGCACCGGGAATACATTCAGTTCATTGATCTCCTGTTTCCGCGCTTCTACGGAAGCCGCTGCGGCGATGAGCATCTCGCAGAACAGCTTACCGTCCACTGTATTCATCATATGTCTATCCCCCGCGTTTTAATCCGGCATTACGGAATCTACGAACACATCCACCTGACGTACCGGCACGCCGGTCGCCTCTGTGACCTTGTAGCGGACAGCAGAGCTGATCTCGCTGCAGATCACCGGAATGTTGACTCCGGTATTCACAATGATGTGAAGCTGGATGGATATACTGCCTTCGTCCTCATGGAAGGCGATTCGCACGCCTTTTCCCATGGCTTCCCGTTTCAGCAGATGAACCAGTCCGTCGCTGGCAGACTGCTTTGCCATACCGCGAACGCCGAAGCAGCTGGTAGCCGCAGCACCGGCCAGTGTGGTAAACACTTCCCCGGAGATTCGGATCGCGCCCTGTTCCGTATTGATTTTAACCATATCGTGCTCCTTTCCGCTGTTTCCATGGCCGCGACTGTCGGTTCGTTGCCGATACAGGGCGGTTCCGAAAGGTCATTCTATCCTTGAAATGTGTCTGCTATGAGGCATATTACTATATCATAGCAGATTCCCGCCTGCAAGCCTTTTATTGGCGGAA
>DCGQ01000021.1:70528-83185 GCA_002314635.1 Clostridiales bacterium UBA1774 | reverse complement strand
CGGGAAGATAGCACAACGCCAACATTTTTACAGGAGCAGCCGCCGCTGCTCCTGTTTTTTTATGAAAACCCCGAACCTCGGACGTACCGAGGTTCGGGGTTTTGCACGTTTCAATAGCTCTGCATGGTGTTTTCATAATACAGCTTCCGGAAAAGGCCGCAAAAGCAGGCGTTATGCTTCGATTACTATGGTTTTACACTCCCTGCATAACAGCATTGTGGATAACCTGGTGCAAAAAGTGGAAATCTGCTGATTATTTGTAACATTGGATATCAGAATGTCACAGATTGTTGCTTATCCCAGATAAACCCGGGGTACCCGCCTGCTGACGGCACAGACCAGCTCGTAGTGGATCGTGCCCGCCTTGTCCGCCAGCTCCTGCGCGGGTATGCCGCCGCCCAGCACAGTAGCCACGCTGCCGAGCTGCACCTCCGGCACATCGGTCACATCCACCATGCAAAGATCCATGCAGATACGCCCAAGCTGACGGCAGCGCACACCGCAAAGCTCCACCTCCAGCTTGTTGGAGAGGCTGCGATGCAGACCGTCCGCATAGCCGATGGGCAGCACCGCAACGCGGCAGTCCCGGGTGCAGGTGTAGCTGCGGCCGTAGCCGATGGTGTCCCCTGCCTTGTGATGGGTGATGGCAGCCACACGGCTCTTCACCGTCATCACCGGATGCAGATCCACCTGCTCCGTCTCCGTGTCCGGGAACAGACCGTACAGCGCCACGCCGGGGCGGGCCATGTCCTCTCCATGCTCCATGGGCGTATGCAGGGTGGCACCGGAGTTGGCACAGTGGACAATGCGGAACTTCCTGCCGCTGCGCTGCTCAGCCTCCCCGATGGTGGCCTTGAAACGGCCGTACTGCTCAGCGGTATAGGGGTCGCCGGGTACATCCGCCATGGCGAAGTGGGTGAACACACCTTCAAAATCCAGACCGGGCAGGCTCATGCAGGCGGCCAGTTCCGCGGCACCCTCACTGTCCGCCGGGAAGCCGGTGCGCCCCATGCCGGTCTCCAGCTTGGCATGAACGCTCAGCGCCGCCCCGTTCAGCGCATCGCTGAGGGCACGAGCATACGCCCCGTCGCCCACCGCCTGCGTCAGCTTCAATGCCGCCAGATCCGGGGCACAGTCCGCCGGGGTGGGGCCAAGCACCAGAATGGGCAGCGTGACCCCGCTGCGGCGCAGGGCATAACCCTCATCCAGACAGGCCACCGCCAGATAGTCGCAGCCCAGCGCCTGCAGACGCAGGGACACCGGCACCGCACCGTGCCCGTAGCTGTCCGCCTTCACCACGCCCAGACAGCGGCTGCCCTCGGGAAGCCGGGCCTGCAGCGTCTTGAAATTGTGCTCGATGGCGGCAAGGTCGATCTCCGCCCAGGTGCGCTTCATGGGGTTGGCGCCCCGGGTCAGGACATCGCCGGGCAGCGCTTCATAAGGCACCTCAGCCGCCAGCGCCCGATTGGTGTAGTGTTTGTCCGAAGTGACCTCCCGGATCAGACTGACCCAGTCCGGCAGGCTGACTGCCGCAGTCTCCTCCGGCAGCTCCACCTCCGCCAGCGCCCGATCCGCCCAGAAGGGGAACCGGTCGATCTCCAGCGTCAGCGCGCCCAGAGAGATGCACCAGCGGGTCTTTTCAATGGTACGCAGCAGGGGATCACGGCGCAGGAGCAGCGCTTCATAGGTTTCCCGGGAAATCTCCTCCTCCTGCTCCTGACGGGTCATGTCGCTGATGCGGCGCTTTACCGTGTGGTAATACCGCACTTCACCGCCGGGACTGCGGCGGCTGCGAACCCGCTCGGTGACGCCGGGTTCGGCGGTCAGATAGGTCTGGGTGATCCAGTCCCGCCTATAGGCAAGGCTGTCCAATACCCCTTCTTCCGGCAGGCGGATCAGATATTTCCGTTCAATTTCCAAAGGAATAGCGCTATCCATCTTGTTTACCTTCTTATTCTATGATAAAATTTCTCATTAACTTTTGCAGACAGGGGTATTTTACCGCAGCCTGTCCGCTTTGTGAATGGGGTTTGATAAAAAATATGGAAAACGGTATCATTCAGGACTTTACCACCGGCAGCGTCACGAAAAAGCTGATGCGTTTCGCCCTGCCCTTCATGCTGTCCACGCTGCTGCAGACGGCCTACAGCATGGTGGACATGATGGTGGTGGGTCACTATGTCCGCTCCGCCGGTCTCAGCGCGGTAAGCATTGCCGGTCAGGTCACGTGGATGACCACGGCGCTGTGTATGGGCTTTACCAATGCGGGACAGATTCTGGTGTCCCAGCTGCTGGGCGCGGGCAAACGGCAGGAGCTGGAAAAAACCATCGGTACGCTGACCGCTACCGTGCTGCTCTGCACGGCGCTGGTGATGGTGCTGGGTCTTTCGCTGGCCAAGCCGATCCTTCGCGTGCTGTCCACGCCGGAGGAGTCCTTCCGGGACGCGACGGTGTATCTGCTCATCGTGTTTGCCGGTACGATCTTCACCTTCGGCTACAATCTGGTGTCGTCCATCTTCCGCGGACTGGGCGACAGCAAGCACCCGCTGCTGTTCGTGGCCATTGCCGCAGTGGTGAATCTGGGTCTGGACCTGTTCACCGTGGCGGTGCTGGGTTGGGGCGTAGCCGGTGCGGCAGTTGCCACCATTTTCGGACAGGGCGTCAGTCTGGTATGCTCTCTCTGCTATCTGCGTAAGGTGCAGGATAAGCTTGGTTTCCCCATCCGGCTGAAGCTGATCTGCCTGGATAAGAACGTGTTCCGCCAGCTTCTGAAGCTGGGTGTTCCCTTTGCCCTGCAGAATGCGGCCATCTCCATCTCCATGCTGTTCGTGAACCGGTTCATCAACAGCTACGGTCTCACCGCCTCCGCCACCTTCGGCACCGGCACCAAGATCGAGCAGTTCTCGTGGATCGTCATCAACGGCGTGATGGTGGCGGGCAGCACCATGATCGGTCAGAACATGGGCGCGGGCAAGCCGGAGCGGATGAAGAAGTGCGTTACCGTGTGCGCCGTCATCTGCGCGGTCACCGCCGTGGTGTGTATGTTCCTGTTCCTCTGCTTCCCGAAGCAGATTTATTCCATCTTCACCGACGACCCGGATGTGCTGGAAATGGCACCGAAATTCATGCTGGCGCTGTCCTGCTCCCTGCCTGCCACCTGCATGATGGGGCCGTATCAGAGCTTCATCGAGGGCATCGGCAATGCCCGGCTGGTGCTGATCATCGCCCTGCTGGACGGGTTTGTCAGCCGCATCGCCATCAGCCTGATTCTGGCCTATGGCTTCCACATGGGTCTGATGGGTTGGTTCTTCGGCTACGGCATGGCGGCCTATGTGAATACGATCCTCAGCGGCATCTATTATTACAGCGGAATGTGGAAAAAACGCGCCGCGCTGGTGTGAGGTGAGCGGATGAACCACCTTGGTACACAGACCTTGATCACACCCCGGCTGACGCTGCGGCCCTTTCGCCGGGAGGACGCGGAGGCGGCATTCCGCAACTGGTGCAGCGACGACGAAGTGACGAAATTCCTGCGCTGGCCCACCCATCGGAGCCTCTCCGTTACGGAGGGTGTGATCGGGGACTGGGTTTCGCAATACGCGGAGCCGACCTTTTACCAGTGGGCCATCGTGCCGGTGACGGTGGGGGAGCCGGTGGGCACCATCTCCGTGGTGGAGCAGAATGAGCGGGCGAAGCTGGCTCACATCGGATACTGCATCGGAAGCCGCTGGTGGCATCAGGGCATCACCACCGAAGCATTCCGGGCGGTGATGGATTTCCTGTTCCGGCAGGTGGGCTATAACCGCATCGAAAGCCAGCATGACCCGGATAACCCCAACTCCGGCAGGGTGATGCAGAACTGCGGCATGACCTGTGAAGGCACCCTGCGGCAGGCGGATTGGAGCAATCGCGGCATTGTGGACGCAGTCCGATACGGCAACCTGCGGGAAGAATACGAGGGCATATAAAAAACTCCCGGACGGTTTGAATTACCGCCCGGGATATTGTATTTCGGAGCCTTATTTCGCTTTCTTCTTCTGGTATACCTTGATGATCGCCATCAGCACGATGGTGATGGCGGCGGTGACAGCGCCCATGACGAAGGTCATGGCGTAGCCGCCGGTGGACTTGACCAGCGCATTGGAGATGGAGTTGAAGATGATGGAGGAGAAGCCCAGACCCAGCATGATCACGCCGTAGTTGGTGCCGGAGTATTTCGCGCCGAACAGGTCGGTGCTGGTGGCGGGGTTCACGGCGCTGGGGCCGCCGAAGGCGAAGGCGGTGATCAGCACCACGATGAAGAACAGATAACCCTTGACGAACATCAGCAGGATGGCACAGACGATGGTGACGGCGCAGAGCATGATGACGGTCTCCACGCGGCCCATCTTATCGGACAGGGAGGACATACCGAAGCGGCCGGCGGCATTGAACAGACCGGTGAGGGACACGCAGGTGATGGCCACCTCACGGCTGAGGCCGCGCTCCTGTGCCAGCGGAGCGATCAGGGGGTTCAGCATATTCCATGTGGCATTGTAGAAGAAGATGTTCAGAAGCAGGCACCAGAAGGGCACGGTGCGGATGGCTTCCTTCAAAGTCAGATCCCGGGTGGTGGTGATGGCGTTCTTCTTGGGAGCGGCCTTGGGCAGAGAAGCAAGATACTCCTCGTCCGGCAGGCGGATCACGATGCAGGAGATCAGACCCACCACAAGGAACACGATGGAGAGGGTTTTCAGCGTGGCGCTGATGCTCATTTTTTCCAGCATCACGCCGATCACCGGACTGAAAGCCACGGTGCCCAGACCGAAGGCGGCAGTGGCAATGCCGGTGGCGAAGCCGCGCTTGTGGGGGAACCACTTCTGGATGCAGCTGAGGATGGCACCGTAGGTCACGCCCACGCCCAGACCGCCGATCACGCTGTAGCTCAGATAGAACAGGGTGATATTGGCGCCCTGCGGCAGACAGGAGGCAAGGAAGATGCCCACGCCGAACAGGATGATGCCGATGTAGCTGACCTTCTTGGGGCCGAACTTATCGTTCAGCGCGCCGCCGCCGAAGTTGCCCACGCAGAAGGCGAACAGCATGAAGGAAGCGATCAGATTGACGCTGCCGCTTTCCCAGCCATAGAAATCCATGGTAGCGGACTTCAGAACGCTCCAGAGATAGATGATACCCACGCAAAGCTGGGCGACCAGACAGCCGATGATGGGCAGAAGGGGTGGTTTTTTCGTTTTCATGGCATAACTTCCTCTCTATCACTTGCAAAAAATACGATGATGTTATACAGTATAGTAATACGGAACATCGTGAAAGTCAACTGTCTATCTCCGTCAGAAGCAGACAGTGGGCAGTCAAAGTATACTCCTTGTTTTTCACGCCATACCCGAAAGAATGATATCATAAAGGAGGCCTATCCCATGATTACCTGGAATCAGACCGCATTTGAGTTTTACTGTCATCTGGTTTTTGAAACGGATTCCCCCAGCGGCTATACAAAGGACGTGATCACCGCCATCGAGGCCCGGCTGGAAGAGCTGGGTTACACCTGCAAGGTACATAACAAGGGTACGCTGGAATGCTTTGTGCCCGGCGCTGATGATATCATGACCGTTGCCACCTCCGCCCATGTGGACACACTGGGTCTGATGGTGCGTTCCGTCACCGGTACCGGCACGCTGAAGCTGACCAAGGTAGGCGGCCCCATCACCGCCACGCTGGACGGCGAATACTGCGCCGTCGTCACCCGGGACGGGCGGCGCTATACCGGCACCGTTCTGAGCCAGAGTCCCGCTGCCCATGTGTTCCCCGATGCGGGCACCCGCAGCCGGGACATTGATGAGCTGGAGCTGCGTCTGGACGAGGAAGTGCACAACGCGGACGATGTGAAGGCACTGGGCATCCGCGCCGGCGACTATGTGCTGATCGACCCCAAGATGACCCTGACCCCCTCCGGCTTCCTGAAAAGCCGGTTTATCGACGATAAGGCTTCCGCCGTGCTGATCCTGATGCTGCTGGAGGCTGCGGCAGGCGGCAGCTTCCGCTTCCGCCATCCCACCCGGGTCTATTTCTCCGTGTTCGAAGAAGTGGGTCACGGTGCCAGCGCTATCGACCCGGATATCAGCGAGTTTGTCACCGTGGATATGGGCTGCGTGGGCATGGATCTGGGCGGCAACGAATACGCGGTGTCCATCTGCGCCAAGGACAGCGGCGGCCCCTATGACTATGAGCTGACCTCCCGGCTGATCAATCTGGCGGAGCAGTATGAGCTGCCCTACACCGTGGATATCTTCCCCTTCTACGGCTCCGACGTAGGTGCTGCCCGAAATGCGGGGCGGGACTTCAAGGGTGCGCTGATCGGCACCGGCGTCAGTGCCAGCCACGGCATGGAGCGCACGCACCGCAAGGGTCTGGAGGCCACGCTGAAGCTGCTGTATCTGTACCTGTGCGAAGAGTAAGACAAGTCCCGGCTTTTAACGAAATACAGCAGGAGGAATGAGTATGAGCAACATCATGACGGTTCCCGAATTTACCGGCAGTGTGGCCTTTTCCGGCCGTACATGGGCGGACGAAGCCGCCGTGTGGTTCAACTGGTCGGCTTCCGGTTTCCGGGTGCGTTTTCGCGGCACGATGCTGAAAGCACACTTCGCCGTAAAGGACGAGGAGTTTGCCGCGCCCTTCGTGCAGGAGAAGGTGATGCTCTCCCCGGTGGTGGGCGTCCGGCTGGACGGCGCAGGGGAGATCGGGCAGCGGGCAAAGCTGGCTGCGCCGGAACAGTGGCTGACCCTGTTTGAAGGCGAAGCCGGGGAGCATACCGCGGAGGTATGGAAGCTCAGCGAAAATGTGATGGGCAAATGCGGCCTGATGGCGCTGGAGACGGACGGGGAGTTCCTGCCGGCCGCGCCGGAGCAGCGGGCGCTGCTGGAGGTGGTGGGCGACTCCATCACCTGCGGCTACGGCAACGAGGCCACCGAACCCGGTTTCCGCACCGAGGATGAAAACGCGCTGGCGGCCTATGGCTTCCTTGCCGCGGAGGAGCTGGGCATGGCATACAGCTCCATCAGCGTTTCCGGCTGCGCCGTGGCGGATTCCAAGTGGATGCCCATGGAAAACCGGGGGATGCTCAGTATGTATGCCTATACCGATGCACCCATGGATCGGGGTCGGAAGAATGCCGCGATGCAGGAATGGGATTTCGCCGCCCATCCGGCCAAGGTGGTGGTCATCAATCTGGGCACCAACGACGCAAACGAAGTGAAGTTCTCGAACTTCGCCCCCGAAGCCGTGCAGGGCTTCCACGACCACTATAAGGAGCTGCTGCAGATGATCCGGGCGAAGAACGGCTCCGAAACCAAAATTCTCTGCACGCTGGGTTCCATGGACTACTATCTGTGGGACGATATCCGCGACATTGCCGCCGAATATCAGGCGGAGAGCGGAGACAAGGAGGTCTACTGCCGCAAGCTGGGTGCGATCAATATGTTCACCGAGGGCATGGGCGCCGATACCCACCCCTCCGCCAAGACCCACACCCGCATGGGCAGAGAGCTTGCCGCTGCCGTCCGCAGCATTCTCTGACATCGAAATACAGCGCGTCCCCCGCCGGGATCCCGGCGGGGGACGGTTTAATATGGGGTGATTCACGGGTTCAGGTATTCCGCCAGCACCTGCTGGTTCACCAGCTCCATCTGCCGCAGTCTGGAAACCTCCTGCCGCTGCGTCTCCGGGGAGCTGCAGCGGAGCGCGTCCCGCACGGCGGAAACCAGCCTGTCGGCGGTCACGTCCTCCAGATCCATGTCCCGATCCTGCCCGATGTACCGCAGGAAGGCACGCACCTTGGGGTCGTACACCACGCCCACCAGCGGCACGCCCCGTCCCGCCGCGAAGATCAGGCCGTGGAGCCGCATGGAGACCACTGCCTGCATCCGGGACAGAATGGCGGAGAGCTGCGCCCCGTCCGCCTGGGCGGGCAGCAGCCTGCCCGGAGTCTGCATCCGGCTCAGCACCTGCAGAGCCGCCGGGTCGTCCTGCGCCTGCGAGATGGAGAGAAACAGCACATGAAGTCCGTCCTCCCGGGACAGAAGGTCCGCCGCCTCCGCAAAGGCCGCCGCCTTTTCCTCAAAGCCGGGCCAGAGCCGCAGCAGGAAACACACATAGTTCGCCTCCGGCAGCAGCTCCAGACTGTGGAGCAGTCCTGCCGTCTGCTCCGGCTCCTGCACGGGCAGCGTCAGGCTTGGGTCCGCTGCCAGCAGCACTCTGGGGCCGGATACGCCCAGCGCGTTCAGCTCCTGTATGGAGCTGTCCTCCCGCAGGGTGATCACATCCACATTCCGGGAGATGACCCGCCCTGCCAGCTTCCGGCCCGCAGGCCGGTTCACCGGGCCGATGCCGCAGCCGTATATCACCACCGGCACCTTCCGCCGGTGGGCACAGCGCAGGGTGAACAGGTAAAACAGCAGACTGCGCCGGGAGGTCACATCCTGAATCAGACTGCCGCCGCCGTTGAGATAAAGCTTCGCTCTGCGGCACAGCAGCGCGAAACGGAGAATGTCAAAGGTGTGAATGGCGGGCACCCGATGCTGCAGCTCCGTCTCCTTCGGATTGCGGGATACCACCCACACCGGCAGATCCGGGTCCTGCGCCCGCAGCTCCGTGAGAATGGAGCGGAGAATGGATTCGTCCCCTGCGTTGCCCCGGCCGTAAGCGCCGCAGACAATGACCCGATCCCGCCTGTTTCGGGGCCGGCTGCTGCGCCGCAGCACGGTTTCGTAGATCTCCTTCTGGGTGTTCACCGTGGCGTCCAGCGAAAAGAGCCGCCGGGTCTTTTCCTGCAGCGCCTCCGCAAGCTGCTGCCGCAGCGCCTCGTCCTGTCCCAGTGTGATGAGGCATTGCGAGAGCTTCTCACTGTCCCCTGCCGGGAACAGCATTCCGCTGACCCCGTGGTCGATGAGCCGGGGAACGCCGCCCACCCGGGAGCTGACCGTGGCCTTGTGCCAGCGGGCACCCTCCGTCAGCGCATAGGGGAAGGTCTCGCTGAGGGAGGTAAGGGTGTTGATATCCAGCGCGGCATAAAAGCTGTCCGTGTCCTCCAGCCAGCCCAGAAAATGCACCCGCCGCTCTACGCCCAGCGAAGCGGCAAGAGCCTTCAGCTCCGATTCCTGCTGCCCGTCTCCGGCGATCAGCAGCCGCAGCGCGGGAACCTGCTTCTGCGCCCCGGCAAAGCCGCGGATCAGCGTGGCCACGTCCTTCACCGGGTTCAGGCGGGCGGCAATGCCCACCAGAATGTCCCCCGGCCGGGTGCTGACTCCGTGCGATGCCAGAAATTCCGCCCGGGGCAGGGCGGTGCGGGGCGCGGACATATCCACGCCGTTGTAGATGGTGAAAATCCGATCCGGGGGAAAACCACGGGAGATCAGCGTGTCTGCCATGGAGTCGCTGACGCCGGTGAACCAGTCCATCTGCCGCAGCGCCATCCGGTTCAGCAGACCGTAGGTCAGCGCGGCGGCAGGACGGCCCATGTAATCCAGCTTGGGGTCGCTGTGAACGGTGGTCAGCAGCGGCAGACCTTCCTTTTTCAGCAGCCACGCCATGAAGTTGCCCCGGCTGCCGTGACTGTGGATCAGGTCAAAGCCTTCGCTGCGGATATAGCCCCGCAGAATGCCCAGTGTTTTCGGAATATTGCTGCCGGGTATGACCCGGGTGTCAATGCCCATCTCCCGGGCCTCCCGGGTGAACTCCGCTTCCATGAAGCAGACCATGGTGACGGGAACGCTTTTCCCCAGCGCGGCATACAGGCTGAGCACATGGGTCTTGGCGCCGCCCACATCGCCGCCGCTGATCAAAACCAGTATTTTCAAGGTAATAATCCTTCCTCTTGATTCATAGGCGGAACTCGTGTATACTGACAAAAGGCCGCATGGGGAAATTATAGTACGGATTTCCGTTTCCGTAAAGACCCATCTGCGCGCCGGAACAAAACTGTGGAAAATTGCCCCGCCGGGGCCAAAGGAGCCGGAATCATGGAGAAAAAGAAGTATAAGTTTAATATTGTGGACGCGCTGGTGGTGCTGATTATCCTTGCCGCCGCAGCCTTCTTCCTGTGGAAGGGCATGGACAAGGGCGAGGAAACGGAAGCGAAGGAAACCATACCGGTGCGTTTTGTGGTTGAGGTCACGGGCATGGAACAGCGGCTGTACGAGGAAGTGGAAAAGAACCTGCCCTTCACCATGGCCGCCTCCGGCAAGACGCTGGACGGCACCGTCCTCAGCTGCTACAGCGAACCCTGTACCGTGCTGTACGCCGAGGGCAAAAGTCCGGTGGATACCTCCCGCAGTATGTGGGTGGTGCCCGGTGAGGAGACCGCCTGCGTCAACGCCTTCTTCGTCTGCGAGGCGCAGATGGATGTGAGCAGCAATCTGAATCAGGTCGGCTCTCAGGAGGTGCGTCTGGGACGCGGCTTCTATGTGAAGGGCGTGGATGTGGAGCTGTACGGAACGGTCATTTCTCTGGAGAAGAACGCAGGATGACACGGCTTTGGCTGGTGCGCCACGCAGAGGCGGAGGGCAACCGTTACCGGCGCATTCAGGGTTGGTATGACGCGCCGCTGACCCGGTTCGGAATCCGCCAGCTTCTCCCGCTGCAGGAGCGCTTTGCCGCTTTGCCGCTGGACGCGGTCTACAGCAGCGACCTTGCCCGTGCGAAGCAGACCGCTGCCGCGGTGATCGGGGCGCGGGCGCTGGAGCTGCAGCTCCGTCCCGGCCTTCGGGAGCAGCACATGGGCGACTGGGAGGATCAGTGCTGGGGCTGGGCGTCCTATACCCAGCCGGAGCAGTATGCGGCGCTGAATCGGTCGCCGGAGGATTTCACCGTGCCCGGCAGCGAAAACTATTCCACCGTGCTGAACCGTGTGCTGGGGACGCTGGGGCAGATCTGCGAGGAAAACCCGGGAAAGACGGTGGCCGCCGTCAGCCACGGCTGCGCGGTGCGGATCGTGCTGGCTCATCTGCTGGGTTATCCGCCGGAGGAGACCGGCAGGGTGCCCCATTGCGACAATACCGCCGTGGCCGAGCTGCAGTATGAGAACGGGCAGTTCACCGTTCTCCGCTATAATGACAACAGCCACCTGCCCCCGGAGCTGAGCGCCTTTTCCCGGGAAACATGGTGGCAGCAGGAGGACTGGAAGGACGGGCGCGACCTGTACTTCCGGCCCATGGATGTGTTTTCCGAAGCGGGCGGGCAGCTGTATCTGCGCCGCTACCGGGATACCTGGATCGCGTCCCACGGCTCCGACGAGGGGTTCTGCGACGTGTATCTGTCCAACGCCAGACACAGTGCCATGAAAGACCCGTGGACGGTGACGGAGGTGATGCAGGAGGGCAGCTCCTGCGGCCTGCTGCAGCTCAGTCCCCATCAGATGGAGGACGAGGGCGCGGGGCATATCTCCCTGCTGTTTCTGGAGCCGGAATACCGGGGCAAGGGTCTGGGCACCCAGCTGATCGGGCAGGCCCTCAGCTACTACCGGAAAAAGAACCGGAAGCATCTCAGCCTCCGGGTGGCAGATACCAATGAAGCCGCTCTGAACTTCTACCTGCGGGAAGGCTTCCGCATCGTCTGCACGGAGGAAGCCACGGTGGGCGAAAGCTACCTGATGGTGCGGGGTCTGGAGGAGCGGGCGTAGGTTACGGGATCAGAAATGATAAATGATGAGTGGCGGCACTTCCATTCATCATTCACCTCCCACCATTTCAGTCGAATGAGGTCACTCTTATGAAGAACAACCCCTTTCTGCCGGTGTCGGCGGAGGATATGCGGAGTCGTGGCTGGGACAGCTACGACTTTTTGCTCATTACCGGGGACGCCTATGTGGATCATCCCTCCTTCGGTACGCCGGTGATCGGGCGGCTGCTGGAGCAGGCCGGATACCGGGTGGCGCTCCTTGCCCAGCCGGACTGGCACGATGCCGCCGCCATCCGGGCCATGGGTCGTCCGAAGCTGGCCTGTATGCTGTCCGCCGGGAATCTGGACAGCATGGTGGCTCACTATACCGCTGCCAGAAAGCGGAGAAGCGAGGACTTTTACAGTCCGGGCAAGCAGATCGGTCTGCGGCCCGACCGGGCCACCATCGCCTACACCGGCCGGGTGCGGGAAGCCTTTCCCGGCCTGCCGGTGATCATCGGCGGTCTGGAAGCGTCCCTCCGGCGCTTTGCCCATTACGATTACTGGGACGATAAGGTGCGCCGCAGCGTCCTGTTCGATTCCGGCGCGGATCTTCTCACCTACGGAATGGGCGAGCGAGCCACGCTGGAGATCGCCGCCCGTCTGCAGGCCGGGGAGCGGGCGGACAGCCTGTGGGATATCCGGGGCACCGCCATTCTGCGGAAGGAACATCTCAGCGCCTTCGATTCGCTGGATATCCCCTCCTTTGAGCAGGTGCGGGACGACAAGCGAGCCTATGCGGAGGCCTGCCGGCAGGAGAACCGGGAGCATGACGCGGTGCGGGGCAGGGCGCTGATCCAGCCTCACGGCGACCGGTTCCTGATCGTGAACCCGCCCCAGCCGCCGCTGGAAACGGCGGAGCTGGACGCCCTCAGCGAACTGCCCTTCACCCGGGAGCCGCATCCCATGTATGACAGCCGGGGCGGCGTGCCCGCCATCGAGGAG
>DCGQ01000021.1:49640-70514 GCA_002314635.1 Clostridiales bacterium UBA1774 | reverse complement strand
GCGGTTCAGCATCATCCACAACCGGGGCTGCTTCGGCGGCTGCAGCTTCTGTTCGCTGGCCTTCCATCAGGGCCGCGCCGTCACCGCCCGCAGCGCGGAAAGCGTGGTGCGGGAGGCGGAGACCATGACCCGCCATCCTCTGTTCAAGGGTTATATCCACGATGTGGGCGGCCCCACGGCGGATTTCACCCACCGTTCCTGCGAAAAGCAGAAAACCAAAGGGATGTGTCCTGACCGGGGTTGTCTGGGTACGAAACCATGTCCCAATCTGAATGCCGACCATTCGGATTACATCGCCCTGCTGCGGAAGCTGCGGGCCATTCCCGGGGTGAAGAAGGTATTTATCCGTTCCGGCATCCGCTTTGACTATGTGCTGGCGGAGGGGAAGGACGATTTCATGCAGGAGCTGATCCGGCATCATGTGAGCGGGCAGCTGAAGGTGGCACCGGAGCACTGCATTGACAGCGTATTGAATGCCATGGACAAGCCTCACAACGAGGTATACCGGAAATTCAGCGAGAAATACGCGGAAATCAACCGGAAGCTGGGTCTCAGGCAGTATCTGGTGCCCTATCTGATGTCCTCCCATCCGGGCAGCACACTGGGCGACGCGGTGAAGCTGGCGGAGTATCTGAAATCCGCCGGGATCCACCCCCAGCAGGTGCAGGATTTCTACCCCACCCCCGGCACCCTCAGCACCTGTATGTACTACACCGGTCTGGATCCCCGCACCATGCAGAAGGTCTATGTGCCGAAAAGCTACCGGGAAAAGGAGCTGCAGCGGGCGCTGCTCCAGTGGTTCGACCCGGCAAAGCGGGATCTGATCGAGGAAGCGCTGCGAAAGGCCCATCGTGAGGATCTGATCGGCTACGGGGAGCGGTGCCTGATCCGGCCGAAGAAGGCTCAGAGCAGACCGACAGACAGAAGTAAAAACAGGAAAAAATAAAAAGAGGGATGATATCCGACTGTGCCGCCGGGTATCATCCCTCTTTTGATGTGAAAAAAGCCGCCTGAAAAGACGGCTTTTTCGGAATCTGTCTTACTTCTGCTTTGCCAGCCACTCGGCGCCGTACTTGTTGCACTCGTCGATGACAACGGGAGTGACCCATGCGTTCAGGCACTCCAGAGAGCCGATGCAGGGCATGAAGCAGCCGCCGGGAGCATATTCGTCGATGGCACGACGGACTTCGCCGCGAACCACGTCCTCGGTCACGTCAGCCTGGTCGATGAGACCCTGATCCAGACCGCCCAGCAGCAGCAGCTTGCCTTCGGTCTCACGCTGGATCAGCTTGATGTCGTTCTGAGGCAGAACGCCCTGCCACATATCCACGCCCAGATCCACCAGATCCTTGGCAACGGGGGTGGCGTAGCAGTCGCAGTGGTGCTGGATCATGACGCCGCGCTTCTTGATGTAGCTGTACAGACGGGCGTAATGAGGCTTCAGCAGCTCGCGGAACTTCTCGGGAGCGAAGAACATGTTGGTCTTGCTGCCCCAGTCGTCATGGCTGTGGATGATGTCGGGATGCAGGTTGTCGATCAGCTGCTCCACGACCTGAAGCTTCCAGTCGGTGTACTTCTCGAAGAAGCGGTTCATGGCTTCGGGCTCCTCATACATGTTGATGAGGCAGTCCTCGAAGGTCATCAGGCAGTGGGCGCGCTCGAACAGACCGCGGAAGGTGGGAACCATGACAAACTCGTTGTCCCGGTCAACCTTCGCGATGTCGGCCTTGGCGGCGCTCCAGTCCAGATCAGAGGGGATCTCGGGGAAGGTCACATAGTCTTCCCACTTGGTGATATCCTTGATGACCTGGTTTTCTTCGTTGACGATGGGAATGACACCCGGATCGCCGGGCAGGTAGCGATGCGCTACGCCCCAGTGGTCCACAACATACTCGCCCTGCATGAACAGAATATCCCAGATGGAAATGGGGTCCATGATGCAGTGGAACATGACCTTGGGGAAAGCGTCGAAGCCGTAGCCCATCCACTTGATAGGCTTCTCATTGCGCATTACAGAGAGAAATTGCTCTTTCTTAGTCATAGGGTATAACCTCCTATTCAGTTAGTATAAAGTTATACTGATTTGGTCATTTTGTCAAGAGGCGTACCAAAAAGAAATCCGCCGGAAGAAGGCCAGTGCCCCCGTTCCGGCGGATTTTCCCTGTCAGAAGCCCAGCGCCGCGCCCAGCTCGCCCACGGCGGAGCCTGCCAGCTTCAGCAGCCGGGCAGCGCCGGTGCTGTATTTCCGCTTCGGCGGGCGAACCAGCAGTCCGGCGGCCATACC
The DNA here is from genome assembly GCA_002314635.1 of Clostridiales bacterium UBA1774. Lineage (GTDB taxonomy): Bacteria > Bacillota > Clostridia > Oscillospirales > Oscillospiraceae > UBA1774. Next base: position 68,230 of record DCGQ01000021.1, on the reverse strand, counting down.
CACCGCCAGTCCAGCGCCCATGCCCTTCCAGAAATTTTTCATGCACATATCGGATCGATCCTTCCTTTGGAATATACGGATAGCATAACCGAAAACTTTCTGTGAACACCCGGACTTTTTTGGCATTTGTATTGAGTTTTACGGAAAAATCCGGTAAAATATATCATTCGAATGATACAGAATACGGAGGATTTCATATATGCCGCAGGGTAGAAAAAATAACGATCTTCTCAATAATGCGAAGAATCAGCTCATGACCGCCGGCAGTGCCATTCAGGGAAACCGGCAGCAGGCAGGCCCGAAGGAGCTGAGCATTTACCAGCACCTGCTGAGCTGCGCCTCGGTCTTCTACGAGATGAACGAAGCACCGAGGGACATTGACCCTCTGTCTCATGAGGTGCTGGAGGAAAACTGGCGTCTGCTGGGTACTGAAATAGAAGAATATCTTTCCGACAGAAACGTGGGTCAGAACCGGGAGCTGTTTCTTGCGTCCGTCAAGGAGATCCGGCGGGTGAAGGAGCAGCTGGAGCCGGTCTATTCGGATCTGCTGGCCTCCCTGAAGCATTCCCACCGGCTCAAGCAGGACTATGCACAGGGGCTGGAGGAGGAACGGATGAACGCACAGTACCGGAACACCGGCGCCATCGGTCACGCCCCCTCCATGGAGGAGCTGACCACCCTGTCCGGTGCAGACACCCCGATGGATCTGCTGTTTGACCGGATGCTCTGGCTGGCCACGATGGATCACCGGGGCAGCCTCACGGTGGACAACTATCACAATATGAGCGGCAACTTCCTGCGGGAGACCTTTGAACGGCTGAATAAGGAGCTGACGGATTCGTCCATGGATCGGCACATGGATTTTATGGAGCGCTGGAACCGGCATATGCTGAAGACCCGCGATCTGGCAAACAGCTTCTACCGGGAGCAGCTTGGCCCGGAGCCGACGACGAAGGAGCGGCAGAACGCTGCCATGACGGAGCTGGCAAAGTCGCCCCTTTACGAAAGCTGTCAGGTGATGGAACGCTGGCACGACAGCTTCTACCTCACATGGATGGACTCCATCCGCGTGTTCGACGCAAGAACGCCCGAGGGGATGGACAGCAAGGAGCAGCGCTCCTCCAATATCGAGATCGGCGGTATGCTGGCCGGGAAGATGGTCCAGTTCCTCCGGGCGAACCGGCTGGAGGCTGAGGTGACGCAGGCGCAGGCTTCCCGCTTTGCCGGGGAGACGTGGGCCTCCGGTATGCTGGCGGAAAACGATCCCATTTCCGGCTTCGCCCGTCAGTACAGCAAGCTTCTCAAAGACGAGCGGGACGCTTCCGACTCCTTTACCAATATGCGGGACGCGCTGCGGGATTTTGCGAATCTGGATCACCGCAATATCGCAGACCCGGCGGATTACCGGAACAAGCTGACTGCGGCAAAGACCGCCGTTCAGGAGTATCTGGACGCGCATCCCGGCACCCGGGGCACCACCAAGGGCAAGGAGCGGCAGGCCATGGCCGGTGCGTTCCGGGAGGTTCTGGGCACATGGAGAGCACCGCAGGTACGCGCAGAGGCGCAGCCGGAGCCGGGCGCGGTGTATGACCGGCTGAACGCCATGCGTGTGCAGGTGCAGCAGATGGCGCAGGTGCTGCACAGCACCGAGTCCGCCATGAGCCGGGACAGCGTGGAGTTCACCGCCATGCGGGACGCCATGAACGCGATGGAGCGCGGCATGAGCGGTCTGCCTGCAAAGGAAGCCTTTACCGCGGCTATGGCAGCGGATATGACGGAGAAGCTGGAAAAGCTGTCCGTCACCGCCAAGGCCTATGCGGACGCCAAGGAGCATCAGCCGAAAAACGAGCGCCGCCAGCTTCGCTACGATCTGGCAAAGCAGGTCACGGACATCGCGGCCGGGCACGTGGAGGCCATGCGTCAGAGCGGGAACCCGCAGTACAGCTATGCGGCTGCCGCAGCGGACACCCGGAACGCCATGGCAAAGCGGATGATGGAGTCTGTGGACGGCTTCAATCCGGATAATCTGCAGGTGGTGTCCGGCTCCGAGGCTTTCCGCCGCACCGTGGCCGGTATGACCCTGCAGGAGATGCGCTCCGCCATGGGCGACCGGAAGCAGGTTTCGGGTCTGTTCCGGGGCATGGTGCAGCACAGCCTGAACATTCAGCGGGAGAATCAGCGGAACGGCATTCAGCGGGAGCCGGAGAATCCCATCCTGCAGCAGAATGTCCCTCATCGTTAAGGAGAATCGCATGAAAAAACGCAGTTTTCTGTCCTGCCTGCTGCTGGCGGTTCTGGCTGCCGTGGGCACCTATCTCATCTGCCGGAATCGTTATGCCATTCTGGAGCGGCTGACGGTGTGGAAGCACCAGATCCTGCGGGCGCTGCATCTGGAACAGCGGGAGGAGGACGATTATGAAACCTTCTGATCTGAAAGGCTGGCTGCGGGGCGGCTCCCGAAAGCTGGTGATTGTCCTTGCCGTCTGTGCGCTGGTGCTGGCAGCGGCGCTGCTGTGGATCGGCGGCTTCGGCTTCCGCTATCTGGGAAAGACCCCGGTGTCGCTGGATGCGCTGTCCGCTTCGGAGCTGGAGGGCAGCTATGTGACCGTGGCCGTGCCGGATCTGGGCAGTACCTTCGCCTATTTCGGCTATCAGGATGAATCGGGCAACACCGTGGTGGACGAGCGGTTCAGCCTGTTCCTTGCAGGCGACCAGTACCTGATCGTCCGGGTGCCTGCGGAATTTGTGCCGCTGCTGGAGCGGTATGACAGCGCGGACGAGCTGGTGGAATCCGGGCAGGTCGGCAGTCTGCTGGAGGTGAACTTCGGTTCCCTTACCGGCTCGGTGAACAGCCATGTACAGGAGGAAGTGCTGGGACTGCTCCGAAGCTGGCTGACCACCAATTACATTGACGCGGAGACCCTGACGGACGAACTGAACGGCGCGGATCTCAGTGCCTATGCCGGTGCTGCCGATGGGGATTACAGCGCCTATCTGGACGCGGTGATCCTGCCTTACATGATGGAGGCCGGCTACATGGGCGCAAAACCGGCGGGCACGGTAAAGACCACCGCCGCACTGGCGCTGGTATTCCTGCTGATTGCTGCGGCGCTGCTGGTGACGCTGCCCGCCGGTGTGTGGGAAAAGGCGCTGCGGAAGGCCGCGAAGGATTTCGGCTGGACCGCGCTGGAGGAGGACTTCGGCGCAGCGCAGATGTTCGGTTCGGCGCTGAGCATCGGCAGCCGCTTTATCTGGCTGCGGGATAAACGGATCCCCCGCTTTTTGCAGACCCCGGATGTGATCTGGGCCTATCCCCGCTCCAAGCGGCTGGAGGGCGGCAAAAAGCTGTGGAGTCTGGTGCTGAAAACCGCCGACGGGCGGGAGGAAGCCGTGCTGCTTCGGGAGGAAGTGCTGGTGGAGAAGGCCGCCGCCGTGCTGACCGCGCTGGGCAATCCCCTGACGCTGGGATACGACGAGGAAAAACAGAAGCTCTATGAAAAGGACCTGCCCGGCTTTGTGGGCAGAGTCCGAAACGGAAAGCTGTAACAGAAAACCACGGAACCGCGCTTTACGGTTCCGTGGTGATTTTTTTTATTCGATGCCCTTGGGCCAGTCCATGCCCTGCAGATAGCGGCGGATCAGGTCAAAGGCGCAGCTGGAGGCGTAGACCCTTGCCCATTCCCGGTCATTGCCCATCTGAATGGGCAGCACGAACTCCCGGTCCTCTGCGGCGAAGCCTACAAAGCCGGTGCCCACCGGGGTGCCCCGCTCGTCCGAATTGGGACCCGCGCAGCCGGTGACGCTGACGGCCAGATCGCTGCCGCAGCGGGCTCTTGCGCCTCTCGCCATCTCAATGGCGGTCTCCCTGCTCACCGCGCCGAAGGCGTCCAGCGTTTCCGGACGGACGCCCAGCACCTGCGCCTTCACATAATTCGTGTAGGACACGATGCCGCCCATGAATACGGCGCTGGCACCGGACAGGTCGGTGATGCGCTTGGCGATCAGTCCGCCGGTGCAGCTTTCCGCTGCGGCGAAGGTCTTGTGCTGCTCCGTCAGCAGCCGCAGGCACAGCGCCTCCAGCGACGGGTCGGTTTCGCTGTAGATCAGGTCGCCCAGCGCTTCCCGCACATGGGCTGCCACCGGCTCCGCCATGGCCTGTCCCTCCGCCTCGCTTTTTGCCATGGCGGCAATGCGAAGCCGCACCTCCGCCGTGCCCGCATAGGGGGCAAGGGTGGGATTCGTCAGGCTTTCCATATAGGGACGCATGGAGTTTTCCAGTGCGCTTTCCCCGATGCCGAAGATGCGGATATCCCGGCTCACCAGAATTTCATCGCTGAGCTGACGGAGATAGGGGATGCCGCCGGTTTCCAGCATCATTTTCAGCTCCCGGGGCGGGCCGGGGAACAGCAGCACGTGCTTTCCCTCCGCCTGAAAGCCGCAGCCGGGGGCGGTGCCGTTATAGTTGTGGAACACGGTGCAGCCGGGCGGCAGCAGCGCCTGCTTCACGTTGTTCTCCGGCATGACCCGGCCGGTGTTTACGAAGTAATCCCGGATGTAGTCCAGTTCCTCGGGATAGAGCACCAGCTCCGCGCCCATGGTCTCGCAGACGATCTCCTTGGTCAGGTCATCATAGGTGGGGCCAAGACCGCCGGTGGTGATGAGGATATCCGCCCGGGAGCGGGCGATCTCCACGGCTTTGCGGAGCCGCTCCGGATTGTCGCCTACCACGGTGGTCCAGTAAACGCCGATGCCGATCTCCTTCAAGGCGCGGGCCACCGTGGCAGCGTTGGTATTCACCACATCGCCCAGCAGCAGCTCCGTGCCCACGCAGAGAATTTCCGTCTTATACGCTTTCATTTTGCAGCTTCACCTTCTCAATGCCGCTGAGCGCTTCCTTCACCAGCGCCTCCACATCCAGCACCGCTTCCGCTTCCTCCACCTCGGCAAGGGTGGGGCGGGTGCGGGGGTGCTTGGGGGTGAACACGGTGCAGCAGTCCTCATAGGGCAGAATGCTGGTCTCGAATGTGCCGATCTTCCGGGCGCGGGTGATGATCTCCTCCTTGTCGGAGCCGATCAGCGGACGCAGCACCGGCAGGGACAGGGGCGCTTCCGTGGTGCGGATGGCCTCCATGGTCTGGCTGGCCACCTGACCCAGATTTTCGCCTGTCACCAGCGCGCCGCACTCGTTTTCCAGTGCGATGGCCTCGGAGATACGCATCATAAAACGGCGCATGATCAGGGTGAACAGCGCCTCCGGGCATTTGTCCCGAATTTCCTCCTGAATGTGGGTGAAGGGCACGATCCGCAGGGTCATCCGCCCGCACCATGGGGTCAGCATCCTGCCCAGATCAATGACCTTCTGCTTGGCCAGCTCGCTGGTATAGGGGAAGGAGAAAAAGTGAACCGGGTAGATCTGCACGCCCCGGCGGGCCATGGTCCATGTGGACACCGGACTGTCGATACCGCCGGACAGCAGACTGACCGCTTTTCCGCAGGTGCCCACCGGCAGACCGCCGGCAGCCGGTTCGCCTCCGGCATGGACATAGGCAGCGGTCTCCCGTACCTCTACCCACACGGTCAGCTCCGGATGGCGCATATCCGCAGGCAGGTCGGGGTAAACGTCCCCGATTTTGTCCGCCACATACTGGCTGACCTGAATGGAGGTCATGGGAAAGCTCTTGTCGCTGCGCTTGGACTCCACCTTGTAGCTTTTTGCCTGAGCAAGCTGGCTGCCCAGATAGCGCAGCGCGGTTTCGGCGATGGCGTCCTTGTCCTTGGGACAGGCAGCGGCGCGGCAGATCGTGATGATGCCGAAAATCTGTTTGCAGCGGGCATAGGCCTCCTCCATGTCCGCATTGTCGTCCAGCGGCTCCACATAGATGGTGGACTGCACCGAGGTAATGCGGAATTTTCCCAGTCCGAACAGACGGCGGGACACATTATTCCGCAGCTTATCTTCAAAAAAATGCCGATTCAGTCCCTTGAGCACCAGCTCACCGGGCTTCAGCAGGATCAGATCATTCATGGATGTGTATTCTCCTTGTTGTTAATCCCGAAGATTTTACACCAGCCGCATATTCCTGTCAATCCGTACATAGGCTGTGGCGAAAGGGGTTGTTTCCATGGGACTGGGCAAGCGATGTGTGTGTATGCTGCTGCTGGCAGCGCTGGTACTGCCGGTGTACGGGCAGGAGCCGGGAGACGAGGAGCCGTGGGAAACGGTGGAGGCCATGTCCTCCGTGGAGGATGTGTCGGCAAAGGTGGGCGCGGCGGTGCTGGTGGAGGCGGAAACGGGACAGTGTCTCTATGAATATCAGGCCCATGCCCGGATGCACCCTGCCAGCGTGACGAAGATCATGACCATGCTCCTTGTCTGTGAGGCGCTGGACGGCGGGGAGCTGAGCGAGGATACCCTTGTCACCGCCTCCGCCTATGCCGCCGGGATGGGCGGCAGCCAGATCTACCTGAAAGAGGGGGAGCAGATGACCGTGTCCCAGCTGCTGAAAAGCGTGGCGGTGGCCTCCGCCAATGACGCGGCTGTGGCGCTGGCGGAGGCGGTGGCAGGCAGCGAGGGGGCCTTCACGGAGCGGATGAACGAAAAGGCCCGGGAGCTGGGCATGGCGGACACGAAGTTTTCCAACTGCACCGGCCTGCCCTGTGAGGGGGAGCATCTGACCTCCGCGTGGGACATTGCGCTGATGAGCCGGGCGCTGCTGCAGCATGACCGCATCCGGCAGTATACCACCATCTGGACGGATTCCGTGCGGGACGGGGCCTTCGGACTCAGCAACACCAACAAGCTGGTGCGCTTTTACGAAGGCTGCACCGGCTTAAAGACCGGCTTCACGCAGGAGGCCATGTACTGCCTTTCCGCCTCCGCCCTGCGGGACGGCACGGAGTACATCGCCGTGATCCTCCACGGGGAGACCAGCGCCGAGCGTTTTGAGGCGGCAAAGCTGCTGCTGGATCATGCCTTTGCCAATTATAAGGCGGTCACGGTCACGCCGGACGCGGCGCTGCCGCCGGTGGCGGTGACGCTGGGGGATGCGGACTATGTGCAGCCGACTGCGGCGGAAGCGCCCCGGCTGCTGCTGCGGAAATCCCAGGCGGGCAGCCTGACCCAGACCGTGACGCTGCCGGAATCGGTTTCCGCGCCGGTGGAGGCCGGGCAGGAGCTGGGCACCCTGACGGTATGGGACAGCGGCGGCAATGCGCTCTGCACGATCCCGCTGACGGCGGGGGAGGCGGTGGGGCGGCTCAGCTTCGGCCGCATCTTTCTCCGGCTGCTGCAGGCGCTGGTTGTAAGCGGCTGAGCATCACAATGCCCCCGGAGCCTGCGCTCCGGGGGCATTGCAGTTACACGTTTTCCAGCATCTTGTCGCGGAGCTTCTGAATGGTCTCGTCGGCAACACCGCAATCCTTCAGATAACCCACAACGCCGCCGTACTTTTCGTTCATGTGGCACAGCGCGGTCTCCATGGTCTCCGGCACGGAGCCGAAGAAACCGGCGCTGAAATCGGGACGGCCGTGCTTCTGGGGCAAATGCTCCGAGCCGCCCATTTTCAGGAACTTGGGACGCAGGAAGCTCATGGACCAGCTATAGTCCGCGATGATATCGGTGTCGCAGACGCCCACCGCGCCCAGCGTCAGCGCGGCGATCAGACCGGCACGGTCCTTGCCGATGAAGCAGTGGAAGATGGCGGCGCCTTCCCAGTTGGCCAGCAGCTCGATGACCTTCTTGGCCCAGGGCTTGCCCATTTCCAGCATACCCACATAGGTGTCGCCCAGATCAAAGGTGCTGCCTGCGGGAGGGGGAGGAGGGGGACTCTTCTTGTCGCCGTCGGACTTGATGATCCGATGCTCCTCGGAGATGGGGCAGTGGATATAGGTGTGACCCGGCACATTGGCAAGTCCGCTGGGTTTGTCCTCCACCTCATCGCAGCCGCGCAGGTCGATGCTCAGGGTGACGCCCCGGCGCAGCAGCTCGGCCTTATCGTTTTCGGAGATGCCGATGGGGCAGTCGGTGCGGTAGATCACGCCGTATTTCGTGACCTTGCCGTCCTTGGTGGGCCAGCCGCCCAGATCGCGGGTGTTTACCAGAGTTTCCATGGGGATCCGCTTAAAATAGGTCATATCTTTCTCCTTTCCCGGGTGCATGACCCGGGGAATAAATTTGACAGTGTCTCCGGCGGTCATGGAGACGGCGCCTATGGCGTCCTGCGCCAGCTCTCCTGCCCGCCCGTTCAGATGTGCGCCCAGCGCCGCGGTCTCGGGACAGTATGCCGCCCAACCAAGCAGTCCGGTGAGGATGCCGGTAAGCACATCCCCGGAACCGGCGGTAGCCATGCCCGGACAGCCTGCGTCCGTGAGATAGGTCTGCTCCCCGTCCGTGACCACGGTGGCCGCGCCTTTCAGCAGGACGATCACCCGATTCTCCCGGGCATACCGCTCCGCCGCGCTGACCGGGTCGGACAGAATCTCGCCTTCGGACAGGCCGGTGAGACGGCTGAACTCCCGCAGATGGGGGGTCAGCACGATGTTTGCTTTGCTTTCCCGCAGCAGCGCAGGCTCCAACCGGGACAGGGTATTCAGCCCGTCCGCGTCCAGAATCAGGTTTCCGGTGTAGTGCTGTAATATGTAAGTTAAAATCGCTTCATTGTCCGGCCCTGCGCCCCAGCCCATGCCCACGCCCAGCGCCTTTCGGCGGCGCATCACTTCGTCCAGCGAAGCCGGGTCGAAGGCCGCGAACCCGTCCCAATCCGGCAGGGGAAGCAGGGTGCTTTCCAGCAGATAGGGACTGACGGAGGCGGCAATGCAGCCGGGCACCGCCAGTGTGCTGACCCCGCAGCCGCAGCGCAGCGCCGCCATACTGAGATTTGCCAGCTTTGCCGCGCCGCTGTATTCCATGCAGCCGCCCAGCAGCGCCACATAGCCGAAGCTGCCCTTATTGCAGTCGCAGGGGCGGGGCGGGCAGAGCTTGCGAAGGTCTCCGTCCTCGCAGAGATGAAGAACGGCGCTCCCGGCGGGGATGCCGATATCCGCATTCACAAGGGTTCCCACATAGTCCTTGGCCTGTGCCAGATAGTGCCCCGGCTGGGTCCAGCCGATGGAAACGGTGATATCCGCCTTTACCACGGTCTCACCCCGGCCGCTGAGGCCGCTGAGACCGCTGGGAATGTCGGCGGCGATGACCCTTGCCCCGGCCCGGTTCATGGCCTCGATGCAGTCGCGGGACAGACCCTCCGGCGCACCGTGGAAGCCGGTGCCGAAGATGCAGTCCACAAGCTCCCGGCAGCCGGAAAGATCGCCCTCGTCCCGGTACATCCCGTCCGGAATCCCGGCGGCAAGGCACTTTTCATAATAGTACCGCCCGTCCTCGCTGAACCGCTCCGAAAGGCGCAGCAGCTTTACGGGGATTCCGGCCCTTTGCAGCAGCAGGGCAAGGGCGTACCCGTCCCCCGCGTTGTTGCCGGTGCCGCAGAGGATGGCGGCGGGGCCTTGCCAGCGGACGGCGCGGAAGATGCCCTCCGCTGCCCGCCCCATCAGCACCCTGCCCGGCGTCCCGGCAGCGATGGTTTTCGCGTCCATGTCCCGCATGGCGGAAACGGTGAGAACCTGCTTCACGGAGCATCACCCGCCTTCGTATAGCGGCCAACGCCGAACTCCAACCGGACGGTCAGCTCTGCGGCTTCCTCCGCCTTTCGCTGATCCTCCCGGCTGGTTTTATAATAGTAGGGCGTCATCTCAAACAATGCGCCGATCTCCGCCCCGTGGAGGGTGATGGCATACCGCAGTTCCCGGTATTCGCTCAGAATAAAGCCTTCCGCCTCCGGTTCCGGGGGACGGTTGGGATAGGGTTCATCATAGACCAGCGTTTTCAGCTCCCAAAGGTGCTGCTCCAGCGGCCAGACCCGCAGCAGCGTACCGCCCGGCTTCAGCACACGGAGAAATTCCTCCCGGCAGAAGGGACTGAACACATTCAGTACCATATCGCAGCAGCCGCTGAGCAGCGGAAGCTGGGCGCTGCTGGCCACCGCCAGCGTCAGGCTCCTGTCCCGCCGGGCGGCGGCGATCAGTGCTTCCCGGGAAATATCCACGCCCACGCCTTCAGCCTTCCGCCCGCTGCATTTCAGCGCGTTCAGAATGTCGCAGGTGTACTTGCCTTCGCCGCAGCCTGCGTCCGCCAGAAGCACATCGCCCTCGGTCTTTCCGGCCAGCTCACAGAGCAGGCGGGAGAGCGGGTCATAAAACCCTTTGTCCAGAAAGGCGGTGCGGGCGGAAACCATGCGTTTGTCGTCCCCGTGCCGTTTGCCGCTGCCGTTGTGTACCATCAGGTTCACGTAACCCTGCCGTGCAAGGTCGAAGCTGTGACCCTTTTCGCAGCGAAAGACCTTTTCCTGCCGGAGCAGCGTGCCGCCGCAGACCGGGCAGCGCAGCGCCGTCACAGTCCCGCCTCCTGCCGCCAGCGAAGGAAACCCTCCGCCGTCTCTGCGGCAAAATCCTCCGTCAGCGCCGGGGAAAAGGCAGCGGAGGCAATGGCCGGGTCGCTCTCCCGGGTCTTTTCAAAGAGAATTTTGCGGAAAAAGGCCAGCGCCTCCGGGTCGATGTTCAGCACCGGCGGCAGCGCATCCAGCGGCAGCGCATCCAGCGGCAGCGCCTCCATCTCCCGCATCATGGGTTCGGCCCAGTCTTTGGCGTGATACAGTGCATACCCGGCGCTGTGCAGCGCCTGATGGTAGCCTGAAAACCAGTTTTCCTCCGTTTCATGGGCGGCCCGGTAGCGGGCAAGGTGGCTTTCATCCCAGCAGAGGTCGGTATACAGGTGCAGCAGCCAGCCGAGGGCAAAATCCTCCGTCAGCGGCAGACGCTGCCCCAGCTCCCGCAGCGCCGCCGCCCGGTCGGGCACGGTGCGGAGATGGATCGCGTCCTTATACTCCCGCTGAAAGGCATAGTCCGGCGCGATGCTGCCAAGCTGCAGCGCCGCGCTGCCTTGGGGATAGCAGTTTCGGGCGGTGAGCATATGGATCATGGCAGAGGGCATACGGAATGACCTCCTTTTCGGTGATGGAATACGGGTATTTTAACACATTCTGCTGCGCTTGGCAAACAAAGAATGGGAAATCTGCTCACGGGAACGCGGTTGACATCGGCGGAAAAGACGGGTACAATAATTCATTACAGGCATTGCAGACGAAAAGGGAGAATCCGCTGATGACAGGAAAGCACAACCCGCCTTCACTGCCGGAGGGCAGCTTTTTCACCCATGACCGGAGCTTTTACCGGGGTTTTCTGCCGCTGCTGTTCGTCATTACCCTGCAGCAGCTGGCAGCGCTGACTGTGAATCTGGTGGACAATATCATGCTGGGACGGTATACGGAGCTGAGCCTCAGCGGGGCCACGCTGGTGAACCAGCTGCAGTTCGTGCTGCAGCAGCTCTGCGGCGGCATCGGCATGGGCGTCAGCGTGCTGGGCAGTCAGTATTGGGGAAAGCAGGATGTGCCGCCCATCCGGCGCATCACCTCCATCGGCGTGAAGTTCGCGCTGGCGGCAGGCCTGATTTTCTGCCTCCTTGGCTGCTTTGTGCCCCACGGTCTGCTGCGCCTGTTTACGGAGGACGAAGCGGTGATCGCCGAGGGTATGAAATATCTGGAGATCATGTGCTGGACCTATGTGATCTTCGCCGTTTCCAATACGCTGATGTACTCCCTGCAAAGCGTGGAGACCGCCTTTATCGGTACGGTCATGTCCTGCAGCACCATCGTGATCAACTTCTGTCTGAACTCTCTGCTGATCTATGGGCGCTGGGGCTGCCCGGAGCTGGGCATCCGGGGCGCAGCTGCGGCCACGCTGATCTCCCGCTGCGTGGAGCTGCTGATCATTCTGATCTATGTATTATTTGTGGATAAAAAGCTGAACATGAAGCTGAAGGATATCTTCGGTCTGGATTTCGGCTATCTGCGGGATTTTACCCGCGCCGCGCTGCCGGTGATGATCAGCGGCCTGATGTGGGGCGTGGCACAGGGGGCGCAGACCGCCGTACTGGGTCACATGGGCGCAACTGTGATCGCCGCCAGCTCCATTGCCGCCGTGATCTTCCAGCTATTTATCGTGGTGGGTATGTCCTCCGCCAATGCCGCCTCCGTCACCATGGGCAAGGCGGTGGGTCGGGGGGACTTTGCCGCGGTGAAGCCTTATTCCCGCACCCTGCAGCTGATCTTTCTCATCATCGGTCTTGTGCAGGCAGCGCTGATGCTGCTGCTGCGGGAGCCGATCCTCCGCTTCTACACCGTTTCGGAGGAGGCGCGGCAGCTTGCCTCCCGGTTCCTGCTGATTCTGGCCGTCACCTCCGTAGGCTCCTGCTACGAGTTTCCGGTGGAGGGCGGCATCATCGCCGGAGGCGGCAATCCCCGGTATCAGGCGTGGGTGGATAACCTGTTTATGTGGCTGTTTACCATCCCGGTCTCCGCTGCGGCGGCCTTCCTGTTCCACGCCGCTCCCGTCACCGTGTTCTGGATCCTGAAAGCAGATCAGCTCCTGAAATGTATACCCAACGGTATTGTCTGCAACCATTATGGCTGGGTGAAGCAGCTCACCCGCCCGGAAGGAGTATCCGGCTCGTGAAGAAGAAGCATGTCAGCGTAATCCGCCGTTTTTCGCCCATTTCCCTGATGCATTTCTGGAAAATGGTGTTCCGCTGTGTCCTGTTTCTGGGTTACGGCACGGTATATGTGCTGCGGCGCATCCGGCGGGAGAGCGTAGGCTACTCCATGGTGGAGACGCACCGGGGTCTGATGCTGCTGATCTGGCTGGCCTTCGTGCTGGAAATGATACTGCGGTTCTTCCCCTCCAGGATGGAGAGTAAGGGCTGCCAGAAGCAGTTTCGGCGGAACTATGTGCCCGCCCTGCCGGAGCATATCAAGCCGCCGAAGGAATCCACAAGGCGGGAGGTGCTGCGCTGCGCCGGAAGCTGGCTGGGACTGAACAGCATCGTCGGCGTGCTGTATTTCACCGGCATTCTGGATCAGGGTCTGCTGCTCCTGCTGAGCCTTGCCTATTCCATCTGCGATATGATCTGCATTCTGTTCTTCTGCCCCTTCCAGAGCTGGATGATGAAGAACAAGTGCTGCGGCACCTGCCGCATTTATAACTGGGACTATGCCATGATGTTCACGCCGCTGGCATTCGTCCCCAATGTGTACGGCTGGTCCCTGCTGGGTCTGGGTCTGGCGCTGCTGATCGAGTGGGAGGTGCTTTACGCCCTGCACCCGGAGCGGTTCAGCGAGACCACCAACCGCAGCCTCCGCTGCGAGAACTGTCAGGAAAAGCTGTGCCGCCACAAGAAAAGTCTGGCGGTGCTGATCCTGCACCAGCGCAGGCGGCTGAAAGCGGTCTATGACGAGCTGAAGCTGCCGGAGCTGCCGGGAAAGCTGCCGGGGAAACTGCCGGGAGGAAAGGGAGACCATCATGGAAAAGGCCATTCTGTTTGATCTGGACGGGACGCTGTGGGACAGCTGCGCCGCCATCGTCCCTGCGTGGACAAGAGTGCTGGGCCGCAGCGTCACGGAAGCGGAGATGCGCGGCTTTATGGGTATGACCGATACGGAAGCGGCGCGGAAGCTGATGCCGGACAGGCCGCTGAGTGAGTCCCTGCCCCTGTTCCGGGAGGGCTGCCGGGAGGAAGCGGCAGATCTGTACCGTACCGGCGGCAGGCTGTTTCCCCATGTGGAGGAAACGCTGACGGCACTGAGCCGGGAATACGGACTGTTTATCGTGTCCAACTGTATCGAAGGCTATGTTCCCGCCTTCCTCCACGCCCACGGACTGGAGGCGCAGTTTACGGACTATGCCTATCTGGGCAGTCCGGAAAACGGGAAAAGCGCCAATATCCGCTTTATCTGCACCCATTACGGCATTGAAAAGGCAGTCTATGTGGGGGATATGCCCTCTGATCAGGCCGCAGCCCGGGAAGCGGGGCTGCCCTTCATCCATGCCGGTTACGGCTTCGGCAGCGTCACCGGCGCGGACTATGAGATTTCCGATTTTGCGGAGCTGACACAGGCCGCTGCTGCGGTACTATCTTGACAGGGAGAATACGAATCATGCGTGACTATCAGAAGGAAACCGAGAATCGAATCGCCTTTATCCGGGAGCGGCTGGCGGAAAGCGGCTGCACCGGCATTGTCTACGGCAACAGCGGCGGCAAGGACAGTGCGCTGGTGGGTATCCTGTGCAAGCTGGCCTGTCAGGATACGGTGGGCGTGGCTCTGCCCTGCCAGTCCAAGCGGAACTTCGGCGAGGATATGGCGGACGCGCTGGCTGTGGCGGAGCAGTTCGGCATCGAGACCCGCACCGTGGATCTGACCCCGGTGAAGGAGGCCATGGAAGCGGCGCTGGGCAGCGTGACCGCGCTGAACAGGGACGCGCTGACCAATATGAACCCCCGTCTGCGGATGACCACCCTGTATGCCATCGGCGCGGCGGAGCGGAGACTGGTGGCCGGAACCGGCAACCGCAGCGAGCGCTATATGGGTTACTTTACCAAGTGGGGCGACGGCGCCTGCGACTTCAATCCCATCGGCGACCTGACGGTGGAGGAGGTCTATGCCTTCCTGCGTTACCTGAATGCGCCCCGGAACATCGTGACCAAGGCTCCCTCCGCCGGTCTCTTTGAGGGGCAGACGGACGAGCAGGAGATGGGCGTCAGCTATGCCGCCATCGACCGGGCAGTGCAGGGTCTCCCCGTCAGCGAGGCGGAGCAGGCCGTCATTGACCGCTACCATAAGCGCAGCGCCCACAAGATGAAAATGCCCCCGGTTTACGGCGAATAATATCCGGAAAAAGAGACGATTTCCGGTTGAATCACAGCGGGAAAAATGTTATATTGATATCAAGAAAAGTAACCGGTGAAAGAACCGGAAAATTCACATTTGCAAAGGAGACGGGACATGGTCAAGGTAATCATGGGCGTGAAGGGCTCCGGGAAGACCAAGCTTCTCATCGAAATGGTGGAGAATGCGCTGAAGGAATCTCAGGGCGATGTTACGGTAATTGAGAAGGAAAGCAGTCTGACTTACGATATTCCCCATCAGGCGCGGCTGATCGTGGCCAACAACTACGATTTCGGTTCCACCGAGTTCCTGAAGGGCTTCATCAGCGCCATGCACGCCAGCAACTACGACATCACCCATGTGTTTATTGATAATCTGTATAAGATCGTGGAGAAGATGGACATTGCCGCCACCGAGGATTTCCTCAACTGGCTGGATGTGTTCAGCGCCCGGGAAGGCATTACCTTCACGCTGACCCTGTCCGCACCCATCGAGGAAGCTACCGAGGGCATCAAAAAGTTCTTCTGAGCCAACATATTGCTTTGACAGACGACAGCATCGCAGAATCTTGCGATGCTGTCGTTTTTTCAGCGGAAAAGGCGAACGGTTTTTCTGGCGAAGCGGGGCGAAGCATGGTAGGGTGTGGTCATAAACAGAAAAACGGAGGTCAAAAGCATGAAATACCGCGTCTTTTCCACCCGCTGCCATTCCGAGATCATCGGCGCATACCGGGGCTGGGGCATCCGTGGCAGGGACGGCACCGGTCAGAGGGTCTTTGTAGAGGATATCAGCGAGGATCGGGAGTTCGTCTGCCTGCTGGCGGCAGCACTGAACCGGGAGCGGGTGGAGCCGGTGCACGTATATGACATTATCACGGATTTTTTATCCGATCCGGAGCGAAAAAAGTCTTTACTTCATGGCTAAAGTCGAGTAAACTACTAAAACACCCGTATGGTTCAAAAACGGGGGAAACAGCATGGGAGGAATCGACTTGAGCATTCTGGAACGCCTGCGCGATCCGTCAATCCTGGAAACCATGACCGCCGGAGAAAAGCTCTGGGGCGCGGTGATCGTTGCCATTATCGGCATGGTAGTCTGTATGGTGGCGCTGACCGCAATTATGTACGCGATCAAACTGATGCACGCTCTGATGAACCGGAAGTCCGCCGCTGCGGAAGCACCCGCTGCGGAGAAGCCTGCGGCACCTGCGGCGCTGCCCGTGGTGCCCGATGGGAAGCTGGGCGTTCTCAGCCCGGCAGAGGGCACGGTTTCCGCACGAAACGCCGCCGAGGGCGCTGCCGTGCGGGAGGGCGATGTGCTGCTGCTTCTGAATGTGGGCGGCAGCGAATATGAGATCCCCGCCCCGGCGGACGGCATCGTGAGCAAGATCCCGGTGCAGCCGGGAGACGCCGTGGCAGTCAATGCGCTGCTGGCGGTACTGCAGGAAAAGGAGGGCTGAGAACATGCTGGATGGACTTTTGAGCTTTGTGCGTTCCAGCGGTTTTGCGCTGTTTGACTGGAGGCAGCTGGTGATGGTGGCCATCGCCTGCGTGCTGCTGTATCTGGCGCTGGCGAAGGAGTTTGAGCCGCTGCTGCTGATCCCCATTGCCTTCGGTATGCTGCTGAGTAACCTGTTCGGCAGTACGATCTTCAACGAGGCCACCGAGACGGAGGCCGCCGGTCTGCTGCGGTATTTCTTCCTGCTGGATGAGATCGGTATTCTGCCGCCGCTGATCTTCATGGGCGTCGGCGCGATGACGGACTTCGGCCCCCTGATCGCCAACCCCAAGAGCCTGCTGCTGGGCGCGGGCGCTCAGTTCGGCATTTTCATCACCTTCATCGGCGCGATCCTGCTGGGCTTCAATGCGCAGGAGGCCGGTTCCATCGCCATTATCGGCGGTGCTGACGGCCCCACCGCCATTCTGACCTGCACCCGCATGGCCAAGCAGATCCTGCCCGCCGTGGCCATCGCTGCCTATTCCTACATGGCGCTGGTACCCATCATCCAGCCGCCCATCATGAAGGCCCTTACCACCAAGGAGGAGCGGCAGATCGTCATGAAGCAGCTCCGCCCGGTGAGCAAGAAGGAAAAGATCCTGTTCCCCATCGTGGCTACCATCGTGGTGGCCCTGCTGGTGCCCGATGCGATCCCGCTGGTGGGTATGCTGATGCTGGGCAACCTGTTTAAGGAAAGCGGCCTGACCAACCGGCTCAGCGACACCGCTTCCAACGCCCTGTGCAACATCGTCACCATCCTGCTGGGTATGGCCGTGGGTGCTTCCGCCAAGGCGGAGACCTTCCTCACCCTGAAAACCATCGAGATCGTGATCATGGGCGTCATCGCCTTCGGCGGCGGCACCGCCGGCGGCGTGCTGCTGGCCAAGTTCATGAACCTGTTCCTGAAGGACGGGGACAAGATCAACCCCCTGATCGGCTCCGCCGGTGTGTCCGCCGTTCCCATGGCCGCCCGCGTCAGTCAGGTGGTAGGCCAGAAGGAAAACCCGAAGAACTTCCTGCTGATGCACGCCATGGGCCCCAATGTGGCCGGCGTCATCGGCTCCGCTGTGGCAGCCGGCGTGCTGCTGAGCCTGTTCAACTGAGCTTTTGAAAAAATTCCCCCGCTCTGCCATGAAGCAGAGCGGGGGAATTGTATTACCCGGGAAAATCCTCTCAGGAGATGGTGTCCCAGAGCATACGCTTGTAGTAACCGGCCTGTGCGGTCTCGAAGAATGCGTCCACGCAGTCCAGATCGGTATCGGCAGGAATGTCGCAGCCGGAGGAGATCATGAAGTTCTTGTAGTTCATGCATTTCAGCAGCAGACGCTGGGTGTCCATCCGCACCTGCTGGGGCGTGCCGTGCTTGAATACGCTGGCAGCGCTGAGGTTGCCCATGATCAGGTACTTTTCCGGCATGGTTTTCAGAAGCTGCTCAATGTCAGCCTTTTCGCCGAAGTGGAAGGCGCGGCAGTTGGTACTGAGCATAGGCTCCACCAGACGCTCGGTGCCCCCGGCGCAGTTGTGGTAGATGATGAGGAAGGAGCGGTCCTGATGCTCGTCCACGATCTCCCGCACATAGTCGCTGGAGAACTCCTGCATCAGCGCGGGACTCAGCAGACCGGCCAGCGGCTCGGCAAGGATCACGCCGTTGGCACCTGCGCCCTTCAGAGCGGCGATATACTCGTGGATGAAATCGGTGGCTTTCCGCAGAACCTTGTGTACCAGCTCCGGCTCCTCCAGCGTTTTCAGCAGAATGTCGTTCACATTCATCAGACGACCGGCCAGAGAGAAGGGGCCGATGCAGTTGGCGATGATGGGGCGGTCATGGATCAGACGGGTGGCCATGCGGATGGCGGTCACATTGGTGCCGGTGCGGCCTGCGCCCACGGAGGGCACCTTCAGCGCGTCGATCTCCTCCTCCGTAGAGACCAGGCGGCCGATGATGGTGGGCACTTCGTCCGCCTGATACACGCAGGTAGCGCCGAAGGCCTCCGCCTCCACGCTCAGATCCATGTAGCTCAGGGCGGCGGGCATCTTATACCGGTCGGCGATCAGGCGCATACCCAGCGCCATCTGACCGGGGGACGTGACCAGCTCCTTGACGGTGACAAACAGCAGCTGCACCGCCGGGTAGGACAGGATGGGGAACATCATCTTCTCGCGGGCGTAGACCTGCTCGTCCAGCCAGTTATACATATGCATAGGGAAATCCTCCTGTTCAGAAATGGTGCGCAATGAAAACTCGCCCGCCGCTTCTGCGGCGGG
>DCGQ01000021.1:49338-49483 GCA_002314635.1 Clostridiales bacterium UBA1774 | reverse complement strand
TGCTCCTCTTCGGGCAGAGCGGCAAAGGCGGCACCCTTGGCAGCGTCGGTAGGCTGAGCCATCACTTCTTCGGGCATATTCATGGGGAAGGTGGCGATGAGAATCTGGTCGCCGTACAGATCGTAGATCTTGTAGCAGTCGTTCA
>DCGQ01000021.1:41423-49279 GCA_002314635.1 Clostridiales bacterium UBA1774 | reverse complement strand
CCGGCCTTGATGTAGTTGGGAACCTGCTTCAGGTTGTTGCCGCAGGAGTGCAGCTCGCAGAAGATGCCCTTGGAATGCAGATGGTCGGTGAGCCGACGCATATAAGGCACGATCATCTTCTCGGCCAGAGCGGGGGAGAAGAAGGTCTCCTTCTGGGAACCCCAGTCATCATGGAAGAACACGGCGTTCACATTGGGATAGGTCTCCACGATCTTGTCGAAGATGCGGATATACAGATCGGTCAGCTTGTCGAAGAAAGCGGCCACGTCGTCCTGGCTGTCTTCATCGGCCAGAGCCATGATGGCGCCTTCGAACTCCATCAGAGCGATCAGTCTCTCATAGAAACCGGTCTGGAACCAGATCTGGTTGAAGTTTTCCTTCTTCAGATACTTGTCGTTGTTCAGAGCGGCGGAACCGGCCCAATCCCAGGATTCGATGTCGGGCCAGACAACCTTCTCGCGCCACTCGGAGATGTCCTCCAGGAAGGGATGGCCGGGACGGACCATGCTGCCGCCGACGGTCTTGATGTATTCCCATTCCACACCGAACATATCCTTGCCGCCGCCTTCTTCCACGGCGTTGAAGGGAGCGCCTTCGAACACGAAGCCGCGAGCCACGTTGTCGGGAATGATGCGGGGAGTGAAGATGGTAGCATCGGTGGCCTGCGTACCCTGCCACCAGGGCTTGCGGGAGAACATGGCCACGCCATGGTCATGCTTGTTCAGGGGGTAGTTGAGAACCTTCATGGTTCTGCCGCCGAAGCCGGGGATTTCCTTGTACTCCAGCTCTTTGGGATCGAGTTTGGGAATCATTGTTGTTTCCTCGCTTTCGCTTACTTATGTCTTGACCGGTGCTCCGGCCCTGTTTGTTCACCGTCCTGAGGCTGCTTATGCCCCAAGCCGAATTATTTTACATGATATCCCCTTTTCTGTCAATCCGGCTTTTACATATCCTTCCCGCTTTTTCACATTTTATGCGGAACAACATGAAACCAAAACAGGAAATTCATCATTCCGAAACGAAACAGACCGGAAACCGAAGCGGTATCGGGTGAGAAAAACCATCGTTCACGGTCCGTTCATTTGACAAATGACGGATTCGGGGTTATGATATCCGCAGAAGCGGAGTTTTCGCTTCCCATATTACAGCAAAGGCAGGAATGTATCATGGCCGTTTGTCAGAATTGCGGCGCGTCCCTTCCGGACGGTGCCCGTTTTTGTACCGAGTGCGGTGCAAGGCAGGATCAGGAGCCTGCCGCTGCCGCAGCCGTGACCGCTGCGGAGCCGGTGCCGGAAACGCCCGGTTTTCCGGAAGCACCCGCTTTCCCCGAAGCAGAACCCATCGCAGCATCGGAACCTGCGGAGATGGAAATGCCGCCGATTGCCGCGCCCGTTTTTCCGGATACTCAGCCGCAGGCGGAACCTGCTCAGCCGGTGTTTACCCCCGCCCAGCCGTTCTATGCGCCCCCTCAGGCCGGGTACGCGGACATACCCGTCTATCCGCCCATGTCCCAGCCTGCCAGAACGGCCGATCCGGACAAGCCGGGAAAAAAGAGCCGTTATGCCCCCATGTCCAGCGCGGGAGTGGCGCTGGCGCTGGTGCTGCTCAGCATTCCGGTGGTGGGTTTTGTGCTGATGATCCTGTGGAGCTGCGGCGTCTGCCGCAAGATCGCCCGGCGCAATCTGGCCCGGGGCTATCTGATCCTGTTTATCCTTGCGCTGATCGTGCTGATCGTGGGCGCGCTGCTGGTGCGCTTCGTCTTTGCCGACTCTGTGACCGGCATCTTCGAGAGCCTGTTCCCCGGCTATACGATTCAGTGGGGCTGAAAATGGAATGACAAATAAGGAGGCTGTCCCGCGCCGGGACGGCCTCCTTTTCAGTCCTCTGCATCCGCTGCCGGGTTTTCCATGGTCACGGCCGCGTCCCGGTCGAAGCGGACCCGCAGCACCGCCTGCGGCCAGTTCAGCGCGATCCGGGCCGGTTTGCCCGCTTCCTCACCCACGGCGTTCAGCAGCGCCAGAAGCTCCTGCAGGGTCTCCCGGGTCAGGTAGCCGCCCCGCCAGTGGAAGGTCAGCACCTTCCCCTTTTTTGCCGCCTGCTTTGCCCGGTTTTGCACATCCTCCGGCTTGGTGAAGCTCAGCTTCTTCTGCCGATACCAGAACCCGTCCCCGTCGGTGCAGGCGGGCGCGGGGGCGATCAGCGGTTCGTGATCCCGGAAAAAGCGGGCGTCATCCAGATTGAAGTAATCGTAGCGGATGCCGCTTTCCGGGTCGGCGCGGGTGAGAGAGTTGTCAAAGGTAGCGTCCAGATGATACCAGCGGCCGCCCAGCTCCACCACGTTCCACACATGGCGGTATTTGATGCCCTTTTCCGGGTTGGCGTCGCTGAGGGCGATGATGCAGGGAAGTCCCAGTCCGTCGCACAGCAGCTTTACCGACTTGGCAATGCCCTCGCACACCGCCACACCCTGTCCCAGTGCGCCGATGATCTCGTGGGAATAGGGCTTTTTCAGCTTGTCATAGGTGATATTTTCACAGATGAAATCGTGGATATACTGCTCCTGCTCCCACGGGGACAGACTCCGGGCGGGGCGCAGCAGCTTTTCACTGCGGGACTGCATGGCCTTCTGATGCTCCCGCAGCTTGTTTTTGTCCATCAGATACTCCGGTTCCGCCAGCACATGGCTTGCGTCCTCATAGTAGGAATAGCGGAAGCTCACCGCCCAGAACAGCTCCGGATGGTCCAGCCGCAGGAGAAAGAACACCCGCTGCAGCTCCTCGCCGCTGAGCCGGGTCACGGGGAACCGGGGCGACAGGGCAGTCAGCCCGGTCAGCCCGGTCAGAAAATCATGATACGCCGCCTGCATCGGCTTGGACATGTGGGAATAATACCAGTCCTGCATTTTTTCATCACCGCAGGCAGTATAACCCGAAATGACGGAATACACAAGAGTAAGAGGCCACTCCGCAGCACCGGGAGCAGCCTCTTTGAGATTCATGGCAGAAATTCGCCGGGGTTTACCTTCAGCTCGTCCAGCGTCATGGCAAAGTGCAGGTGGCTCACCTGCCCCACCTCCGCGTCCGCCGTGCCGCCGACGGAGCCGATGACCTGACCCAGCGTAACGCTGTCCCCCTCCTCCACGGTGGGGGTGGCGGCCAGATTGCAGTAGATGCTGCGAAGTCCGCCGCCGTGGCTGAGAATCAGCGTGGTGCCGTACATGGGATCGGCGTAGATGCGCTCCACCGTGCCGTCCGCCGCGGCCATCACCTTGTCACCCTTCTCTGCCTCGATGTCCAGACCCGCATGGGTGCGCCAGTCCGCCATAGTGGGGTCATACTGCAGCGCGTCCACGCTGTACCCGGCGCAGATCTCCCCGGTGAGGGGCCACGCGAATACCTGCGCGATGGTCTCCACGGTTTCCTCCGGGATCAGAATTTCCACCGGCTCCGCGGTATCCGGCTCCGGCTCCGTTACCGGCTCCGGGTCGTCGGTGGGTACGCTGACCGGCATCCAGTCCCAGTCCTGCTCATAGGCCGCCGGTGTGCTCCGGGCGCTGAGGCTGGGCTGGGCGGATTCCTTCGGCTTGGTGGTTTCCAGCGCGGCGGAAAAGATCCATGCGGTAATGCCGATCACTGCCACGCAGAGAAACAGTACCAGATAAAATGCCCGGTCGCCGATAAAGCGGAGCGCCCGACGCAGAAATCCGTCCCTTGAGTTCTTATCCATACTATACACCCCCGTATTTCGGTTACTGAGGGAAGTATGGACAGAAATTCCGGAATTATACGGCGTATTTCAGTCGTTCACGATTTTCACGCGGCGAAACTCCGGATGCGGTTTTTCCGGCAGCTCCCGGTCCGATGCAAGACAGGTGCAGTAGCTCATCGGATTCCTCCACTCAAAAAAGGAACGGCAGAATGCCTGCCGTTCCTTTCAAAATCACATTCTCTTCGGCTTCCGGTTCTTTTCGTACAGAATCCGCAGACCGTCCAGCAGCAGGTCTTCGTCCAAAATCACCTGCTTTTTGCAGTGGGGGACGATCTTGGTGCTGAGGCCGCCGGTGGCGATGACGGTGCAGGTGTCGCCCAGCTCGGCTTCGATGCGGTCCACCAGTCCGTCCACCATGGCGGCGTTGCCGTAGATCAGGCCGGACTGCATACTGTCCACGCTGGTGGAGCCGATGACCTTGCCCGGATCGTCAAAGGAGATGCGGGGAAGCTGGGCGGTGCGGCTGGAAAGGGAATCGAAGGACACCTTCACGCCCGGGTAAATGATCACGCCCTGAAACACGCCGCTGCGGTCTATAACGGAGAAGGTGGTGGCGGTGCCCATGTCCAGAATGATCTGCGGCTTGGGATACTTCTGCAGCGCAGCCACCGCAGCCACGACCAGATCGGCGCCCAGCTCCCGGGGGTCGCCGTGGGCGATGTTCAGGCCGGTTCGGATGCCGGGGCCTACCACCAGCGGACGGATGCCGGTGATCAGCTCCATCACCTGACTCATGATGTTGTTCAGCGGCGGCACCACGGAGGAGATGATGCCCCCTTCGATGCTCCGGAGGTCGATTTTGTAGATCTCCAGCAGATTCTTCACCAGAACCGCGTATTCCGCTTCCGTTTTGTCCAGACTGGTGGAGATCCGGGTGAGAAAAACCGTCTTTTCTCCCTCGAAGCCGCCCAGTACGATGTTGGTGTTGCCGATATCAAATGCCAGTACCATGGTATACCTCCGAATTGCAAATGATGAATGGAGAGCGCCGCAGCGCCTCCCATTCATCATGATTTGTGTATTTACTTTTTGACAACCTTTAAAATCCGCGTGATGGCGGCGGAAAGGAGCAGGTTCACGGCCAGCTCCACAAGGAAGTTCACACCGCAGAGGCCGAGGACCACATAGGCCAGCAGATTCTGACCGCCTGCCCAGCCGCTGAGGGTGTCCATGAAAAAGACCATCATGCCCAGTACGAACAGACCGGTGTTCACCACGGGGCAGACGATGCCGCCGCAAATCACCCCGGCCAGGGTACTCTTTTTGCCGATGGCTCGGCAGACCAGCGAGGCCAGCCAGCCTGCGGCAGCGCCCTTGACCAGACAGATCAGCACGGTTCCGATGGCGCTCATGCTCATCAGATACATGACGGTGCCGCCGTCCCAGCCAAGAATGCCGGTGAGCAGCACAATGAGACCGAACACGCCGCCCAGCAGCGCGCCGGTAGCCGCGCCGTACACCGCGCCGCCGATGATGATGGGGGCCAGTGCCAGCGTGATGGAGAAGGGGCCGAACTTGATGAAGGTGCAGAAAACGGTGAGAACCACGATGATGGCTGCGAGGATCGCTGTCCCGGTGAGCTTCTGCGTTTCCTGGGACGCTTTGCGGCGATTGGACATGATACATTACCTCCTGCTGTCGCCCCGCTTCGGCGGGTGCGGCGCGTGATTTGAAGCAGGAATATTATATCTGTAATTCCGGCGCTTGTAAAGGAAAACCTTGCTTGACGGAAAAGGAAAAAAGGGGCATAATGTAATCAGGAAAATGCAGTTATTCGGAAGCACTCCGATATGAATATCAAACGCAGGGAGTTCTCCATATGAAAAAAGTTCTGGTATTAGAGGACGAAGTTGCCATTCGCAGCTTCCTTGTGATCAATCTGAAACGCTCCGGGTATGAGCCGCTGGAAGCAGGCTCCGGAGCGGAGGCCTTTGAGCAGATCCGGGAGAATCCGGATATCAAGGTGGCGCTGCTGGACGTGATGCTGCCGGATACCGACGGGTTTGAGGTCTGCCGGAAGATCCGCGCCTCCGGCAATAAGATGGGCATTATCATGCTCACTGCACGGACGCAGGAGATGGACAAGGTCACCGGCCTGATGACCGGGGCCGACGACTATGTGACCAAGCCGCTGGCCTCCATTGCGGAGCTGACCGCGAGGGTGGACGCGCTGTACCGCCGCGTGGGCGGGGACGAAGCCGCCGCAGCGCCGAATCCGGGCATTCTGGTGCGGGGCGCGTTCCGCCTCAACGACCGGAACCGGTCGCTGGAAAAGAACGGCGAGCGCATTAAGCTGACGCAGGTGGAGTATGCCATTGTCAAGCTGTTCATGGAGAATCCGGGCAAGGCGCTGAGCCGGGAAGAAATCCTGAATGCGGTTTGGGGTTCGGACTACAACGGGGATTTGAAGATCGTGGATGTGAACATCCGCCGCCTGCGCCTGAAGGTGGAGGACGACCCGCAGGATCCCAGCTGCATCAGTACCGTGTGGGGCTACGGTTATAAATGGGGCTTCTGAACCGTCTGAAACACCGGAAGAAGCGGAAGATGCAGCTCCGCCTGCCCCATCTGCCGGACCTTCTGCCCCACGGTCTGCAGGCTCGCTGGATGGTGAAGAGCATGGCGGTGATGCTGGTGCTGGTGCTGGTAGCGCTGGGAGCCTGTACGGTGGCCATCAGCGGCTATTACTACAACGGCGTCCGCAATACGCTGGAGGCCAAGGCTTCCTCCAGCGCGGATTTCTTCGCCAATTATGTGACCCGCACCTATGCGGAGTATTACCAGAGCGCCTATAAATACACCAGCCTGTTTGACGAGCGGGATCGGCTGGAGCTGCAGTTCATCAGTACCACCGGGCGCATCGAGGTCTCCACCTATGGTCTGACTGCCGGTATCATGCCCGGCACGGAGGATATTGCCCAGGCGCTGGAGACCGGAAAGATCTGCACATGGCTGGGAAAGGACCCCGCCACCGGGGAGCGGATCGCTGCCGTTTCCAGTCCGCTGATCTATGCGGGCACCCGCACCGTGGGCGTGATCCGCTATGTGACCAGTCTGAAGCTGGTGGATCGGCAGGTGGCCTATAACCTGCTGCTGGCAGCGGGCATCAGCCTTGCGCTGCTGCTGGTGACCTTCCTGACCAACCAGTTTTTCATCCGCAGCATCGTGGCTCCCATCCGGGAGGTGACGGGCATGACCCGCCAGATCGCCGACGGCGGCTACGGCGGCCAGATCGAGAACCGGTATCAGGACGAGATCGGCGAGATGGTCACGGCCATCAACGATATGTCCATCCAGATCGGCCGCTCCGAAAAGGTCAAGACCGAGTTTATCTCCTCCGTTTCCCATGAGCTGCGTACTCCGCTGACCGCCATTGCAGGCTGGGCGGAGACCCTGTGCGACGACAGCAGCCTGTCCCCGGATATGCACCGAAAAGGTCTCAGCACCATTCTGGAGGAGGCACGGCGGCTGAGCAATATGGTGGAGGAGCTGCTGGTGTTCACCCGCATCGAGGGTGGGCGCTTCACCGTGAATATCGAGAAGCTGGATATCGAGGCCGAGCTGGAGGAAGCCATTTTCACCTACGGCGAGCTGCTGAAGCAGGAGGGCATTCAGCTGGAATACTCCCCGCCGGATGATCCGATGCCCATTATCCCCGGCGATCCGGAGCGGCTGAAACAGGTATTTCTGAATATTCTGGACAATGCGGCCAAGCATGGCGGCGCAGGCAAGCGGGTAGTGGTCTCCATCTCCCTGCAGGAAAACTATCAGGATTCCGGTCGGGATTTCGTCTCCGTCCGGGTGCGGGACTTCGGCCCCGGCATTCCCCCGGATGAGATCGGCTATGTGAAGCAGAAGTTCTACCGGGGCAGCAGCAAGGCCCGGGGCAGCGGCATCGGCCTCAGCGTCTGCGATGAGATCATCCGTCTCCACGGCGGCATTCTGGACATTGAAAACGCCGCCGATACCGGCTGCGTGGTGAGCATCCGGCTGCCGGTGTCGAAGCAGTAAGAAATTTCCGAAATCGAGGTATACAGGCACATATGTCAAACTTTCGTACAACCATCGGCGGACAGGCGCTGATCGAG
>DCGQ01000021.1:40914-41376 GCA_002314635.1 Clostridiales bacterium UBA1774 | reverse complement strand
GACGGGACCCTGCAGGAAAAGGTGGAGGAGCTGAAGCTCATCAAGGACAAATACCCCATCTGCGGCTGGCCGCTGATCCGGGGCGTGGTGAACTTTTTCAGCAGCATGATAAACGGTGTGAAAGCGCTGATGTATTCCGCCGACTGTCTGCCCGAGGACGAACAGGCCGCTCAGGAGGATAAGATCGACCGGTGGATCAACAAGCATTTTTCCGGCGAACAGGCCCAGAAGCTGATCATCAGCGTTTCCGTGGTGCTGGGCGTGCTGCTGGCGGTGGGTGTGTTCATGGTGCTGCCCTACCTGATCACCAGCCTGTTTTCCGGGTTCGTCACCTCCAACTTTGCGAAGAACCTGATCGACGGCGTTCTGCGTATCATCATCTTTCTGGTGTATCTGAAGCTGGTCACCCGCTCCAAGGATATCCGCCGGGTGTTTGAGTACCACGGCGCGGAGCATAAGTCC
>DCGQ01000021.1:22131-40814 GCA_002314635.1 Clostridiales bacterium UBA1774 | reverse complement strand
ATCCCCGCTGCGGTACCAGCTTTCTCTTTGTGGTGATGATCGTCAGTTTTCTGGTGTTCAGCGTGGTTTCGTGGGATAATAAGCTGGTTGCCTTCCTGCTGCGGCTGGTGCTGCTGCCGGTATTTTGTGCTTCTTNNCGTGGCCATCAGCTATGAGTTTAACCGCTGGGTGGGCCGCCATGACAACGGTCTGAGCCGCGCCCTTTCCGCTCCCGGACGCGCCCTCCAGAAGCTCACCGTGTTTGAGCCGGACGACAGTATGATCGAGGTGGCCGCCCGTGCACTGACGCTGGTGATTCCGGAACAGGAAGGAGCGGACCGGTGGTAAAGAGCTACAACGACATTTACATCGAGGCCCGGAAGGCGCTGGCCGCCGCCGGAGTCGAGGATGCAGGGGCGGAGGCCCGCCGCCTGCTTTCCACCGCTGCCGAAAAAAGCGAGGCGGAGTTTCTGCGGGACCTGCGGCTGTACCCCAATGAGGCGTATACGGAGCGGGCGGGAAAGTGGATCAAACGCCGACTGGACGGGGAGCCAAGTGCCTATATCGCCAGAACGTGGGAGTTTCACGGTCTGGAGCTGGAGATAGACCCCAGTGTGCTGATCCCCCGCTTCGACACCGAGGTGGTGGTGGATGCTGCCGTCAGCTATTTGCGTACCTGCCCCAATGCCCGGGTACTGGATCTCTGCACCGGCTCCGGCTGTATCGGTCTCTGTATTGCCGGTATCATTCCGGATTGCCGGGTGCTGCTGGGCGATGTGGATCGCCGCGCACTGAATGTGGCAAAGCGGAACGCGGCGCGGCTGGAGCTGAACGACCGGGCGCTGGGCATTCAGCTGGATGCGCTGCGCGACCCGCCGCCCCAGCTGACCGGACTGGATGTGCTGATCTCCAACCCGCCCTATATTCCCACCCCCGAGATCGAAACGCTGGACGCTTCCGTCCGGGACTTCGAGCCGTGGCTGGCACTGGATGGCGGCGAGGACGGTCTGGACTTCTACCGCAGCATTTTTGACCGCTGGCTTCCCACGCTGAAAACCGGCGGACTGCTGGCGCTGGAATGCGGCGAAACGCAGGCGGCAGCGCTGCTTCGTCTGGGCAAAGCCGCCGGACTGCGGAACGCTGCCACCCATGAAGATACCGCAGGCTATCTGCGCGCCGTCACCTTTGTGAAATGAAAAAATGACGGAATCGGGGGCAGAAATCCCGTTTCCGTTCCGTTCAGTCCAATATATTGCCCTCAAAATATGCTAGGATGAAGGCAATGAAGCAGGCGATGACCCGAAAAGGAACATTCCTGAGAATTGTGAGGTTATGACATATGGCAAAGAAAGCACCGGCCAAGGAGACTGCGGCTCCTGCGGCAGATAAAAAGAAAGCACTGGAAACCACCATGGCGCAGATCGAGCGCAGCTTCGGCGCCGGAAGCATCATGCGTCTGGGCGATGCGGCCAACACCGCCATCGAGGCCATCTCCACCGGCTCCCTGTCGCTGGATCTGGCGCTGGGCATCGGCGGCGTGCCCCGGGGCCGCGTGATCGAGATCTACGGGCCGGAATCCTCCGGCAAGACCACGCTGGCTCTGCACATTCTGGCCTCCGCTCAGAAGGCGGGCGGTATCGCCGCGTTTATCGATGCGGAGCACGCATTGGATCCCGGCTATGCCCACGCGCTGGGCGTGGACACGGATAACCTGCTGATCTCCCAGCCGGATACCGGCGAGCAGGCGCTGGAGATCACGGACGCGCTGGTGCGCTCCGGCGCGGTGGACGCCATCGTGGTGGACTCGGTGGCCGCGCTGGTGCCCCGCAGCGAGATCGAAGCGGAAATGGGCGACAGCGTGGTGGGTCTCCATGCCCGTCTCATGTCGCAGGCGCTGCGTAAGCTCACCGGTTCCATCTCCAAGACCGGCTGCGTGGTCATCTTCATCAACCAGCTTCGTGAGAAGATCGGCGTGATGTACGGCAACCCGGAGACCACCACCGGCGGACGTGCGCTGAAATTCTATGCCAGCGTCCGGCTGGATGTGCGCCGGGTGGAGACTCTCAGCGTGGGCGGCGAGAAGGTGGGCAACCACACCCGCGTCAAGGTCACAAAGAACAAGGTCGCGCCTCCCTTCCGGGAAGCGGAATTTGACATCATCTACGGTGAGGGCATCTCCCGCGGCAGCGAACTGGTGGACGCTGCCATCAAGCTGGAGCTGATCGAGAAGTCCGGCAGCTGGTTCACCTTCCGCGGCCAGCGGATGCAGGGCAAGGACAGCGTGAAGAACTACCTGAAAGAGAACCCGGACATCGCCGATGAGCTGGAAGCGCAGGTCAAGGAAAAGCTGATGAACCGGGGCAGCAGCTTCCTGCCTGTGGAGAGTGAATCCGAAGCACAGCCGGAAACCGAAGCTGCCAGCAAGCCTGTCCGCATTGACGCGGAGGATTTTGAGGATTAAGCCGTGCGCCTGACCGGCATTGAAACGCTGGGGGACAGCGGCACTTACGCGCTGCATTTCGAGGACGGCAGCCGTCTCCGCTGCAGCGACCGGGAGCTTCTGGAGTACCGGCTCCGAGCCGGACTGGAGCTGACGGCGGAGGCATATGAGACCCTGTGCGCCGACTGCCGCCTGTTTGCGGTGAAGCAGAAGGCGGCGCAGCTTCTGAGCCAGCGTGCCATGTCCGCCGGGGAGCTGCGGCAGAAGCTGCTGGACAAGGGCGCCGACCCGGGGGACGCGGAGATCGCGGTGAACCGGCTGCTGGAGCTGCACGCCATCGATGAGGAGGCCTACGCTGCCATGGTGGTGCGCCACTATGCCGCAAAGGGTTACGGGAAAATGCGGATCCGGCAGGAGCTTTACCGGCACAGGCTGCCCCGGGACACATGGGAGGCAGCGCTGGACACCATGCCGGATCCGGATGCGGCGCTGATGACGCTGATCCACCGGAAGCTGCACGGCGAAGCCGCCGATGGGGACACGCTGCGGAAGCTTTCCGCTGCCCTGTGCCGCAGGGGTTACGGCTGGCAGCAGGTGCGGGAGGCGCTGCATCGTTACGCACAGGAATATTCTCTGCCGGAGAAGGACGAGGATACTTGACGCATTCCCGTTCCCGGTTTACAATAGCGGAATCGTTTGGAATTTACGGAGGAAAACCAATATGCCCGAAACTGTCAGCATGGTATCTCTCGGCTGTGCCAAGAATCTGGTCAACGGAGAACAGATGCTTAAAATACTGCAGGACGCCGGTTATCAGATCTCGGCAGATCTGGAGGAGACCGATGTACTGATCGTCAATACCTGCGCCTTCATCGACAGCGCCAAGCAGGAGGCCATCGACACCATTCTGGAATACGCCCAGCTGAAACAGGAGGGCCGCCTGAAAAAGCTGCTGGTCACCGGCTGCCTCAGCCAGCGCTACCGGCAGGAGCTGCTTCAGGAGCTGCCGGAGGTGGACGGCATTCTGGGCACCGGCAGCTATGATGAGATCGCGGAGGCGGTGGCGGCTGTCCTGCGGGACGAGCAGCCGCAGCTGTTCGGCGATATCAGCGCCCCGGTCAGCGAGGCGGATCGTATCGTCACCACCGGCCCGGGCTGGGCATACATCAAGATCGCCGAAGGCTGCGACAACCGCTGCAGCTACTGCGTCATCCCCTCCATCCGGGGGCGCTACCGTTCCCGTCCCATGGAGAACGTGCTGAAGGAAGCGCGGGAGCTGGCGGAGCTGGGCGTGAAGGAGCTGATCGTGGTCGCGCAGGACATCACCCGTTACGGTACCGATCTCTGCGGCAAGCCCATGCTCAGTGAGCTGATCCGGCGGCTGTGCGAAATCGAGGGTCTGCACTGGATCCGCCTGCACTATCTGTATCCAGATATGATCGACGAGGAGCTGATCGACACCATCGCCCGGGAACCCAAGGTGGTGAAGTATCTGGACATTCCGATCCAGCACATCAACGATACCATTCTGAAACGCATGAACCGCCGGGGTACCGGTGCGGAGATCGAGGCGTTGCTGCTCAGGCTGCGGGAGCGGATCCCCGGTCTGGTGCTGCGTACCAGCCTGATCACCGGCCTGCCCGGCGAGGGCGAGGCGGAGTTCGAGCAGCTTTGCGATTTTCTGCGCCGCATGAAGCTGGAGCGGGCGGGCGTTTTTGCCTACTCTCCGGAGGAAGGCACTCCCGCCTTCAAAATGGAGCGCCCCGACAGTGAGGTGGCTGCCCATCGGGCGGAGCTGGCTGTGGATATCCAGTCGGATATCATGGACGAGTTTAACGAAGGCCGTCTGGATACCACCATTGAAGTGCTGGTGGAGGACTTTGACCGGCTGGCGGAATGCTGGTACGGCCGCAGCTATGCTGACAGTCCGGATGTGGACGGCAAGGTATTCTTCACCGGCAAGGGCGTGAAACCCGGCGACTTTGTGATGGTGCATATCACGGAGACGCTGGAGGGCGATCTGGTGGGTGAGCTGGAGGAAGCTGCGGAATGAACACCGCAAATAAGCTGACAGTGCTGCGGGTCATTCTGATTCCGGTGTTTATCCTGCTGATGCTGCTGCCCTTCCGGGGGCATATGGTGGCCTCTCTCATTGTGTTCATTTTCGCCAGTCTGACCGATACGCTGGACGGTATCATTGCCCGCCGCTGCAACCAGATCACCAATTTCGGCAAGTTTGCCGATCCGTTGGCGGACAAGCTGCTGGTGACGGCGGCACTGCTGATCTTCGTCCAGTGGGGACAGATTCCTGCGTGGGCGGCCTTTATCGTGGTGGCCCGGGAATTTGCCGTCACGGCGCTGCGGCTGGTTGCGGTAGGCGAGGGGACCGTGATCGCAGCCGGGATCTCCGGCAAGGTCAAGACCGCAGCCACGCTGGTGCTGTTCTGCCTTATGATGACCCCGCTGCATGACAGGTTCGTGATTCCCGGCGTGATGACCGTGGATACGCTGGGCTGGCTGCTGATTCTGGCCGTCACCGTCTGGTCCGGCGCGGACTACTTTATCCACTTCAACGGAAAATTCCACATGAAGTGAGAATGTCCGTCGGCTGACTTGACATTTTGTAAAGCTTTGCTATAATAAAAGCGTCTTCAGGGCGGGGTGCGATTCCCCACCGGCAGTAAAGTCTGCGAACTCCCTTTTGGGAGCCGAATCGGTGCAATTCCGATACCGACGGTATAGTCCGGATGAGAGAAGGCGGCAATATGCTGTTTTTGTCTGCTGCTGCGCCCGTGAAGTGTCTTCATGGGTGCAGTTTTTTATGTCTGGGGGGTTTGTGATGTCACTTTGGGAAAGCGCAAAGGGAAGTCTGTCCTTTATCGGGGTGTGTCTGGGTGTGTTCGCGGTGATCTTCCTGCTGGCCGTGCTGCTGGAGCGGGCGATCATGAAGCGCGAAACGCGCAAGGCGTGGGGCGCACGGTACATTGCCTTCGTGGCCATGTTCTCTGCCATCGGCGGTGTGCTGATGCTGCTGGAGATCCCGCTGTTCTTTGCGCCCGGATTTTATAAAATGGATCTGAGCGAGCTGCCGGTACTGCTCTGCTCCTTTTATCTGGGGCCGGTGGCCGGTGTGGTGGCTGAGTTTTTGAAGGTGCTGATCAAGCTGCTGCTGAAGGGCACCAGCTCCGCCTTCGTAGGCGATTTTGCCAACTTCGTCATCGGCTGCACCTTCATCCTGCCCGCTTCCGCCATCTACCATGCGAAGAAGTCCCGGAAAACCAGTCTGATCGGCATGGCGGTGGGCGTTGTGTGCATGACCGTGGTGGGCAGCATCTTCAATGCGCTGTATCTGATCCCAAAGTTCAGCGAGCTGTATCATATGCCCATTGACGCCATCGTGGCCATGGGTACGGCGGTGAACAAACGCATCGTCTCCGTTCCCACGCTGGCGCTGTATGCGGTGGTGCCCTTCAATCTGCTGAAAGGCGTGTGCGACAGTCTGCTGACCTTCCTGCTCTACAAGCGCCTGGAAAAGCTGTTTTTCGCAAAAACCCAGCAGAAACGGAGATCATGAAACCGTCCGCGCTGCGGAACGGAGGCACACATAAAAAAGGCGGAGCCGCTCTATTTCGAGACGGCTCCGCCTTTATTATCGCCTTTTCGGCGCCATGGAAGGCACGGAGGTGGGGACGGAGGTGGGTACCTCAGTGGGAATGGAATCCGGAATCGTGCTGGGTTCCACCGTAGGTTCCATGCTGGGCAGCACCGTGGGTGTGGGCGCGACTGTGGGCCGCGGCGTGGCGGTCACTTTGGCGGTGGGGGTCGGCGTATGCCTTGCCGTGTTATCCCGGTTTGTGCAGCCGCACAGCAGTCCCGCCAGAACCGCCAGCGCCGCAAAAAGCATCGAAAAACGCTTCATACGAAACATCCTTTCCCTAGTGTATCGCGGATAGTATGCGCCGAATGCACGGGACGATTACGGAAAATTCCGGAAAATCAGAAAACACGGTTTTTGAATCAAAAAAGCTGCCCGCCGAAGCGGACAGCTTTCTTCGTACAATATGGAACCGCGCTGCGGCCTTACGCCATCTGCTTGGCGGCGTTGATCTTCACGCCGGGGCCCATGGTGCTGGCGGTGACGCAGGAACGGATATACTGGCCCTTGGCGGCGGCGGGCTTGGCCTTGATGACGGCGCCGATCAGGGTCAGGTAGTTCTCCATCAGCTTCTCGGAGCCGAAGGAAACCTTGCCGATGGGGCAGTGGATGATGTTGGTCTTGTCCAGACGGTACTCGACCTTACCGGCCTTGATCTCAGAGATGGCCTTGTTCAGGTCAGCACTGACGGTACCGGCCTTGGGGCTGGGCATCAGGCCCTTGGGGCCCAGAATCTTACCGAGGCGGCCCACAACACCCATCATGTCGGGCGTGGCGACGACCACATCGTAGTCGAACCAGTTCTCGGACTGGATCTTCTGAACCAGCTCCTGACCGCCGACAAAGTCAGCGCCGGCAGCCTTGGCTTCTTCTTCACGCTCGGGCTTGCAGAAAACCAGAACGCGCTTGGTCTTGCCGGTGCCGTGGGGCAGAACGACGGCGCCGCGAACCTGCTGGTCAGCGTGACGGGAGTCAACACCCAGCTTGATGTGCAGCTCGACGGTCTCGTCGAACTTGGCCTTGGAGCCCTTTACGACCAGCTCAAAAGCATCCTGTGCATCATACAGGGTGGCGCGGTCGATATTCTTTACGCTTTCGCGATAATTCTTGCCTCTGAACATTTCCTTAGCCCTCCTCTACGACGATGCCCATGCTGCGGGCGGTGCCCTTGATCATGCGGTAAGCGGCATCAACACTGGCTGCGTTCAGATCGGGCATCTTCTGCTCGGCGATCTTGCGGCAGACATCGGCGGAGATGGTAGCGACCTTATCGCGCTGAGGCACGCCGGAGGCGGTCTCAATGCCGGCAGCCTTCTTCAGAAGGACAGCTGCGGGGGGAGTCTTGCAGATGAAGCTGAAGCTGCGGTCTGCGTAAACGGTGATGACGACGGGGATGGTCAGGCCCATGTCGGCCTTGGTGCGCTCGTTAAATTCCTTGGTGAAAGCAGCGATGTTCACGCCGTGCTGGCCCAGAGCGGGGCCCACGGGGGGAGCCGGAGTAGCCTTACCTGCGGGAATCTGCAGTTTGACGATACCGGTTACTTTCTGTACCTTTGCCTTAGGTGCCACTGTCTTGTTACCTCCAATATTAATGTGGTGCCAACCGGCCAAAATTTCCGGCGGCTTTTGGCGGAAGGAGCCTTGCCCTTCCTCCCACTTGCCGGCCCCGAAGGAAATTCGGAACCGTGCTGCGGCGGATTGGATTGCTTAAAATTCGGTGATTGCTTCGACCTGATCAAGCTCCAGGTCAACGGGCGTTTCACGGCCGAACATGCTCAAGGCCACACGGACACGGTTGCGCTCAGGCTCCAGCTCTTCCACGGTGCCGATATAGCCCTCCAGGGGGCCATCCAGAACCTTGACGCTGTCTCCCACCGCGAATCCGATGGAAATTTCCCGCTTCTCCACGCCCAGAGCCAGGATTTCATCCTCGGTCAGAGGAATTGCCTTGCCGTCTGAGCCGACAAAGCCGGTGACGCCGCGAACATTGCGGACCACCTGCCAGCTTTCGTTGGTCATGATCATCTTCACCAGCACATAGCCGGGGAAGGTTTTCCGCTCCCGCTCCACGGTCTTGCCGTCCTCGATCTCCGTTACGGTTTCCAGAGGAATGTTCACGGCCAGGATCAGATCCTCCATATGACGGTTCTCTCTGGCCTTCATGATGGAGGCGGAAACGGTATTCTCGTAGCCGGAGTAGGTGTGCAGGACATACCATTGCGCGTTATCAGCCATTGTCAGTCCCTCATCAGCCGCCGATGGAAATCAGCGTCTGCACGATCAGCATGGCGATCTGGTCAAAGGCCCAGATCACAATGCCGGAGCCCACCATCACGGTGACGGCTACCAGAACATTCTTCGTCGTGGTCTTGCGGCTGGGCCACACAACCTTTTTCAGCTCGCTCTTCATTTCACGGAACCAGCGCTTCAGGCCGGACCATGCACGCATAAACCAGTTGGATTCGTTCTTCTCTTTCGCCACTGTAGTTTCCCTCCTGCCTTACTTCGTTTCCGTATGCACAGTGTGCTTCCGGCAGAAACGGCAGTACTTGTTCAGCTCAAGACGTTCCGTGGTGTTTTTCTTGTTCTTCACGGTGTTGTAGTTTCTCTGCTTGCATTCGTTGCAGCGAAGCGTTACACGAACGCGAGCCCCGTTTTTCGCCATAGTTGCGGCACCTCCTTGTAGATTTGGATGTAAACATCCAGTTGCCTCCCTGTGCAGACGGCCCTTTGGGCGCAGCAAAATAAACCCGTCTGCTGACAGGTAGAGGTACTATACCATAATCTTTTTTGCAGGTCAAGCAGAATTTCCAGAAAAAAGAAAGAATTGCGGGAGGCGGGGACAAAGCCCGGCCTCCCGTGAATTATGCTTCCTTTTCCTTCTCCTGAATCAGCTTCAGGGCCTGCGCCAGCTGGTCGGGGCAGGAGGTAGGCTTGGCACCGCAGCGGATGCCGGAGATCAGGGGAATTACCTCGTCAATGCTGCGGCCTTCCGCCAGACGGGCCACGCCCTGCGTATTGCCGGAGCAGCCGCCGATGAACTCCACATGGGTGATTTTATTGTCCTCTACATCCACCAGAATGCGCTGGGAGCAGACTCCCTTGGTGTTATATGCGTACTGCATCGTGATTATCTCCTTTGTATGATCTGATACCGGATATCATACCACGGAAAACACGGTTCTTTCAAGACCTGCCGGTGAATATGCTGACAAAAAGAGGGGGTGAACCAATGAAACGCTTTCGGCGTGAATGGGCGGCGGCAGTGCTGATCGCCCTGCTGGCGCTGGTGCTGAGCCGCACCGGGGTCTGTGCGGAACTGGCAGCGCTGCTGGAATCCGCGTATCAGGCGGAGGAAACGCCCCGGCCCGCTTTGCGGAAGCCGGACCTGCCGGTGCTGAACCGGGTCACAGCGTCCCCCGCGTCCACGGCATCCCCCGTCCCGTCGGACACGCCCCGGGTGCGGAACAGCGGCGGGGTCTCCGCCGATCTCGGTTCGCTGCTGGCGGAGGGGTGGAGCTATGCGCTGACCGGGGAGGGCGTGGAGATCCTGATCCTCCACAGCCACACCAGCGAATGCTACCGGGATGCAGGGTCAGGAAAGGACGGGCGCAGCAGCGACCCGACGGAGAATGTGACCGCGGTGGGAGCGGCCATGGCGGAGGCGCTGACCGCCTTGGGCTGGGGCGTATACCATGAGACCGGGGTGTTTGACAGTCCTCAGTACGCCGGAGCCTACGATCGCAGCGCCCTGCGGGTGCGGGAGCTGCTGGAGGAATACCCGGGCATCCGGGTGGTCATCGACCTGCACCGGGACGCGCTGGGCGGCGCGGCAACGGCGGTTTCGCTGGACGGGGTTTCCACCGCGCAGGTGATGCTGCTGCTCACCACCGGGGCGGACGGACTGTACCACCCCAATTACCGGGAAAACCTGAAGCTGGGTCTGGAATTGCAGCAGAGCATGGAGCGGCTCTGCCCCGGCCTTGCCCGGGAGCTGTACCTCTCCTCCGCCCGCTACAACCAGCATCTCTGCCCCGGTTCCCTGCTGCTGGAGGTGGGCACCGACGCGGACACGCTGGAGGAAGCCAAGGCCGCCGCAGTCCGGGCAGCGGAAGCGCTGGACGCGGTGCTGCGAAGCGGGCAGCATACCGCAGGATCCTGACCGGCAGAATGAAATTTTCCAGATTTCTGCAAATGGACTCTTGCATTTTCCTGCCGGATGTGGTATCCTTTCAAGGATGATATGGTAGTAGTAGGAGAGTGGGTTTCGTCCCACTCTTTTTGTTAGTCTTTTTTGAGGTGTTATCGGATGAAAGTGACCGATCTGGTGCGTCAGATTGCAGAACAGCCTGCCGCGGAGCAGGGCTGCTTTATCTGGGATGTGGAATTTGTCAAGGAAGCGGGACAGCGCTATCTCCGCCTGTATATCGACAACGAGGAAGCCAGCGTGAACATCGAGCAGTGCGAGGCGGTTTCCCGTGCGGTGGATGCGAAGCTGGATGAGCTGGATCCCATTCAGGAGAGCTATATTTTCGAGGTCTGCTCCGCAGGCTGCGAGCGGGAGCTGAAACGCCCGGAGGATTTTCAGCGGTTTCTTGGCTCTCAGGTGGCGGTGAAGCTGTACAGCGCGAAAAACGGCCGCAAGGAATATGTGGGCATCCTGAAAAGCTATCAGGACGGAGCCGTCACGCTGGAGGACGGAGCCGAGTTTCAGAAAAACGAGATCGCGCAGGTTCGTCTGCGTGTGACATTATAAGGAGAAAGAGACCATGGACAGCGAATTTTTCCTTGCTCTGGAGATGCTGGAGGAAGAAAAGGGCATTCCGAAAGAATACATGCTGGAGCGCATCCGCAACGCGCTGGTTGCAGCCGTGAAGAAGGATGATCCCGCCGCAGCAGAGGGCGTGGTAGTCCATATTGATGAGAAGCACCGCAAGGTCCGCATCTGTCTGGAAAAGAACGTGGTGGAGGAGATCGACAACCCGGCGCTGGATCTGACCGTGGCGGAGGCCCGGGAAATCCAGCCGGACGCCAAGCTGGGCGACCGGATCTCCGTGGATCTGGATATCAAAAAGTTCGGCCGCATTGCCGCACAGGCCGGCAAGCAGGTCATCATTCAGGGCATCCGCGAGGCGGAACGGGGCAAGGTCTACGAGGAGTATAACTCCAAGGAGCATGAAGTGCTGACCGGCGTGGTCAGCCGGGTGGAACCCCGCAACGGCGCCGTGCACATCAAGCTTTCCGGCGGCACCGGCGGCACCGAGGCCATGATGCTGCCCGAGGAGCGGGTTCCCGGCGAGGTTATCCGCGAGGGCGACCACATCCGGGTGTATGTGGTGGAGGTTCGCCGCCCTGCCAAGGGCCCCCAGATCATGGTGTCCCGCACCCATCCCGGTCTGGTCAAGCGCCTGTTCGAGCTGGAAGTGCCGGAGATCCATGACGGCGTGGTGGAGATCCGTTCCATCGCCCGTGATGCGGGCATCCGCACCAAGATCGCCGTCTATTCCAAGGATCCGGCGGTGGACGCCATCGGCGCCTGCATCGGTCCCAAGGGCGGCCGCGTGGGCGCAGTGGTAGAGGAGCTGAAGGGCGAGAAGATCGACATTATCCCGTGGAGCGACCAGCCTGACAAGTTTGCCGCTGCCGCGCTGGCTCCCGCCGAGGTCTACAGCTCCACCCTGCTGGAGGACGGACGCAGCTGCCGCTGCGTGGTGCCGGATAACCAGCTGAGCCTTGCCATCGGCAAGGAAGGAAAGAACGCCCGTCTGGCCGCCAAGCTGACCGGCTGCAAGATCGACATCAAGCCCGCCAGCGAGGTCATGCAGAAGAGCGCCATCCGGATCGATGCTTCCAAGCTGGATCTGGAGGAGAACCGTGCGTCCGAGGAATGAGCGCAGACATAGAGGATAAATGAGAAACGAGGAATGATATCGGCCCCGAATTGCTCATTTATCATTTATCATTCCTAATTCATCATAAAATCCGGGGTATGTGAATTGGTACAAAAAAAGCTTCCCATGCGCCAGTGTACCGGGTGCAGGGAGATGAAACCGAAAAAAGAGCTGATCCGGGTGGTTCGCTCTCCGGAAGGCGTCATATCGCTGGACGCACGGGGTAAAAGCTCCGGGCGGGGTGCGTATCTGTGCCCCAATGCCGACTGCTTCCGAAAAGCGCAGAAGTCCAGAGCGCTGGAGCGGGCATTGGATACCGCCATGCCGCCGGAGCTGTGGGACGCGCTGCTGTCCCGGCTGGAAAGCGAGGCGAAAACCGATGGATAAGGCATTGAATTTTCTGGGTATGTGCAAGCGGGCGGGCAAGCTGCTCACCGGCGAGGACGGGGTGGCCGGTGCCGCAAGAGGCGGCGAGGCCCGCCTGATCCTGACCGCGTCGGATACCGCTTCCAATACAAGCAAGAAGGCGCTGAACCTGAGTGAGTGGGGCGGAGTGCCCCATGTTCGGCTGCCGTGGGATAAGGATACGCTGGGTGAGCTGCTGGACAAACGGGTCTGCGCGATCCTGGCAGTGACGGACGAGGGGCTGGCTGCGGCTTTTCTGGAGAAGCTTGCCGCACAGTGGCCGGAATACGCGGAAAGCGCGGCGCTGCTGAACCAGAAACCGTCCAGGAAAGGGAGGAAGGCTCATGAGTAAATATCGCGTTCGGGAAGTGGCCAAGGATTTTGATGTTCCGTCCAAAACGGTCACGGAGATCCTGACCAAGTATGCGGAGGCACCCAAAAGCACCATGCAGGTGCTGACGGATGCGGAACTGAACATCGTTTTTGATTATATGACCTTCCATAACCAGATCGGCTCTCTGGATGAGGTCTTTGCGGGAAGCAGACGGAATGTGCCTCAGGCCGCGCCTGCCCCCGCTGCAAAACAGCAGCAGGAGCCGCCGAAGCAGGAGCCTGCTGCGGAACAGAAACCGAAGCCGGAACAGAAGGAGCCGAGGGATACGAAGGATATTAAGGAACAGAAAGATCAGAAGAAGCAGCAGCCGGCTCAGAAACCGAAGCAGGAGCAGCCGAAGCCGCAGCAGAATAAACCCCAGCAGCCGCAGCAGCCAAAGCCGCAGGAGCATAAGGCTCCCGCCGCGCAGGCGGAGATCCCTGTGGTGCAGGCCGCGCCCTCCGTGGTGGCCGACTCCAAGAAGGTGCCTCAGAAGCGGGTGATCGATACCCGCGGCACCACGCTCAATACCGCAAAGTACGATGAACGGCTGGATAAGTTCGTTCCCGATAAGCTGCAGAATGCCCGTCAGGGCAAGGAAAAGATCGCCAGCCGCAAGGATAAGCGTCAGCCGCAGACCGCCGCCTCCGGTGCCAAGCGCCGTCAGGAGCAGCGGGCTCAGATGCAGAAGCTGCAGCTGGAGATCGCCAAGAAGGCTCCCACCAAGGTGGAGATCCCGGACGAGATCAGCGTAGGCGAACTGGCCTCCCGCATGAAAAAGACCGGCGCAGAGGTGGTACGCGCCCTGATCCGCAACAAGATCATGGCCTCCGTCAGCGATGTGATCGACTTTGATACCGCCGCACTGATCGCCATGGAAATGGGCTGCAAGGTGGAGCATGAGGTGGTCGTCACCATCGAGGAGAAGCTGATCGACGATCATGTGGACGCGGAAGAGGATCTGGAGGCCCGCAGTCCCGTTGTAGTCGTCATGGGCCATGTTGACCACGGCAAGACCAGCCTTCTGGATAAGATCCGCAACGCCCATGTGGCGGAGGGCGAGGCCGGCGGCATCACCCAGCACATCGGCGCTTATCAGGTGAAGATCGGCGACAAGCCTATCACCTTCCTGGATACCCCGGGTCATGAGGCCTTTACCAGTATGCGTGCCCGCGGCGCCATGGTCACGGACGTGGCAATCCTGGTAGTCGCCGCCGATGACGGCATCATGCCTCAGACCATCGAAGCCATCAACCATGCCCGCGCTGCCGAGATCCCCATCGTGGTCGCCATCAATAAGATGGATAAACCCGGTGCCAACCCCATGAACGTCAAGCAGCAGCTGACCAAGTACGAGCTGGTCACGGAGGAATGGGGCGGCGATACGATCTGCTGCGAGGTCTCCGCCAAGACCGGCGAGGGCATCGACAACCTGCTGGAGATGGTGGCCCTCACCGCCGAAATGCGGGAGCTGCGCGCCAACCCCAACCGCCGCGCCAAGGGCACGGTCATCGAGGCACGTCTGGACAAGGGCCGCGGCCCCATCGCCACCGTGCTGGTGCAGAACGGCACCCTCCGTTCCGGCGATATCCTGATCGCCGGTATGACCGTGGGCCGCGTCCGTACCATGATGAACGATAAGGGACAGCGCATCACCGAAGCAGGCCCCAGCGTGCCCGTGGAGATCACCGGCCTCAGCGAAGCGCCCAACGCAGGCGACGTGTTCAACGTGGTCGAGGACGAGCGCATGGCCCGTGAGCTGGTGGAGCAGCGCAAGGAAGAAAACAAGCAGGCCACCACCGGCGCAGAGCGCAAGGTCAGCCTGAACGATCTGTTCGCTCAAATCAAGGAGGGCGAGCTGAAGGAGCTGACCCTGATCGTCAAGGCCGACGTGATGGGCAGCGTGGAAGCGGTCAAGTCCTCTCTGGAGAAGCTGTCCAATGACGAGGTGCGCGTCCGCGTGATCCACGGTGCGGTGGGCGCCATCAACGAAAGCGATATCATGCTGGCCACCACCTCCAATGCCATCATCGTGGGCTTCAATGTGCGTCCCGATGCGGCGGCCCGGGACTCTGCCGCCCGCAACGGCGTGGATATGCGGATGTACCGCGTGATCTACGACTGCATCGAGGAGATCAGCGCCGCCATGAAGGGTATGCTGGCACCTCAGTTCAAGGAAGTCCTCACCGGCCACGCGGAGGTCCGCCAGACCTACCATGTGTCCAAGGTGGGCACCATTGCCGGCTGCTATATGCAGGACGGCAAGATCGGCCGCGGCTCCGGCATCCGCGTGGTGCGCGACGGTATCGTGGTGCACGAAGGCGAGCTGGCCTCGCTCCGCCGCTTCAAGGACGATGTGAAGGAAGTGGCCGAGGGTTACGAGTTCGGCTGCAGCATCGAAAAGTTCAACGACATCAAGGAAGGCGACATTCTGGAGGCCTTCGTGATGGAAAAGATCGAAGCGTAAGTGAAATAGGTTAGGGGCCGCGAAAGCGGCCCCTTTTGCATTTTCGGAAAATAAAGTGCGTCAGTACATGACAAATTCACATTTATTCGTTATACTGCAAGGAACGAGGGAACGGACTAACGCCTGACTTCAAATCATCTGCGGGAGGGTACTATGAAAGCTCGTCTGATCGTGGCGGCCATCGGTGTGCCGCTGATTCTGCTTGTGCTCTGCGTGCTGCCGCCGGCAGCGACAACGGTGCTGTTTGCCGCCGTGACCGTGCTGGGTACGTGGGAACTCTATCATATTCTGCATATCGAGGGGCGCATCGGCGCAATGGCGCTGACCATGGCCTCCTCCGCCGCGGTGCAGTTCGTCATTCTGCTGTGGGGTTATTCCAAGGTGACGCCGGTGTTCCTGCCCTTCGGCATTCTTCTGTTTCTCTGCTGGGTGGCATATTATGAAAAAGACCAGTCCTTCGGTCTGGAGGGACTGGCGGCCTCTCTGTTCAGCGGCATTCTGGTGCCGCTGGGTCTGGGGGCGATGACCTGCCTGCGGCTGGGGGAGTATGGCAGTCTGCTGGTGCTTTGCCCGCTGATGGCCACCTTTGTGGGCGACAGCGGCTGCTACTTCGCAGGCCGGGCGCTGGGCAAACGGAAAATGTCCCCCCGCACCAGTCCCAATAAGACCATCGCGGGTCTGATCGGTGGTTTGATCGCGGCCGCACTGGGTATGCTTCTCTACGGACTGATCCTGCGCTGCTTCCATGTGTACGGCAGCTTGTGGAAGCTGGCGCTGGTGGGTCTGATCGGCGGCGCCTGCGCCCAGCTGGGCGACCTGAGCTTTTCCCTCATCAAGCGCCATACCGGCGCCAAGGACTATGGCAATCTGCTGCCGGGGCACGGCGGCGCTTACGACCGCTTTGACAGCACATCCTTTGCCGCCCCGGTGGTGATGGTGCTGCTGGCTTTTCTGGAGGTATTCTGAAATGGGTCTGACAATACTGGGTTCCACCGGCTCCATCGGGCGGCAGACGCTGGATGTGGCACAGCATCTGGGCACGGCGGTGACGGCGCTGGCCGCGCAGCGGAATGCAGAGCTGCTGGAGGCGCAGGCGCGGCAGTTCCGGCCGAAATACGCCGTGCTGTACGACCGGGACGCGGCGGAGACGCTGCGGGTTCGGCTGGCGGACACGGAAACGAAGGTGCTTTCCGGCATGGAGGGTCTGCTGGAGATCGTGTCGGCACAGGAGACGGACACGGTGCTGGGCGCCATGTCCGGCGCGGTGGGGCTGCGTCCCGCGCTGCGGAGCATCGAAGCGGGAAAGAAGCTGGCGCTGGCCAACAAGGAAACACTGGTCTGCGCCGGAAATCTGGTGACGGCGGCGGTGCAGCGCTGCGGCGGCACGCTGCTGCCGGTGGATTCGGAGCACAGCGCCATTTTCCAGTGC
Organism: Clostridiales bacterium UBA1774; assembly: GCA_002314635.1. Taxonomy (GTDB): domain Bacteria; phylum Bacillota; class Clostridia; order Oscillospirales; family Oscillospiraceae; genus UBA1774. The sequence continues at coordinate 24,175 of DCGQ01000021.1, read as the reverse complement.
CTGCAGGGAAAGAACCCGCCCCGGCGGATCCTGCTCACCGCCTCCGGCGGCCCCTTCCGGGAGTGGAGCCGGGAGCAGATGGCCGCCGTCACCCCGGCGGACGCGCTGAAGCACCCCAACTGGAGCATGGGTCCCAAGATCACGGTGGACAGCGCCACGCTGATGAACAAGGGGCTGGAATTCATTGAGGCCATGTGGCTGTTCTCCGTTACCCCGGCGCAGATCCGGGTGCTGGTGCATCCCCAGAGCGTGGTGCATTCGGCAGTGGAATTTGAGGACGGCGCGGTGATCGCCCAGATGGGCAGTCCGGATATGCGCCTGCCCATTCAGCTGGCGCTTACGTGGCCGGAACGGAAGCCCTGTCCCGCCCCGGCGCTGGAGCTGACCGCTTTCAGCGGTCTTACCTTTGCCGACCCGGATCTGACCCGGTTCCCCGCGCTGGCGCTGGCCATGCGCTGTGCGGAGCATACGGATACGGCGGACTGTGCGGTGATGAACGCGGCCAACGAGGTGGCGGTACACGGATTTCTGGAGGGACGGGTGAAATTCCCCAATATCTATGCCCTGACGGAGCGAGTGACGGAAAAGCTCAGCGGCCGCAGCGCGGATACGCTGGACGCGGTGCTGGCTGCGGACGAAGAAGCAAGGAGGCTATGTAAACAGTGTCTGTCGTCTCTATCATAATCGGTATTCTGATGTTCGGTGTGCTGATCGCTGCCCACGAAGCGGGGCATTTCGGCATCGCCAAGCTGTTTCGCATCAAGGTCAATGAGTATGCCATCGGCATGGGCCCCGCCATCTGGAAGAAGCAGAAGGGGGAGACTCAGTATTCCCTCCGCGCCTTCCCCGTAGGCGGCTACTGCGCCATCGAAGGGGAGGACGGCGAGTCGGAGGATCCCCGGGCCTTTACGAGAAAACCCATCTGGCAGCGCATCTGCGTACTGGCGGCAGGCTCGGCAGCGAACCTGCTGATCGGCTTCCTCATCGCCCTGATCCTCTATTTCTGCTATGCCTCCTCCGGGGACTATATGGTCGCCACGCCCAAGCTGGCCGGGTTCATGGACGGTTTCCCGCTGGAAGGCAGCGATGGACTGCTGGCCGGGGATACCATCGTGTCCGTCAACGGCTGGAAGGTGAACGGCACCCGGGATTTCAGCCTGTTCATGTCGCTGGGCGACGGGGAAACGGTGGATCTGGTGATCCGGCGGGACGGGAAGAAGCTCCGGCTGGAGGATTTTCCTTTGAAGCTGCGGGAGTTTTCCGACGGAGCGGGCGGTACGGTGTGGAAATACGGCCTCTATTTCGAACAGCAGGATCTGACCCTGCCGGTGGCGGTGCGGGAGGCGGTCAACGACTGCTCCTATTATATCCGGGTGGTGTGGGTCAGTCTGGAATACCTGTTCAGCGGCAAGGCCGGTGTGAATGACCTGACCGGGCCGGTGGGCATGGTGAAGGCCATCGGCGATGCAGGCGCGGAAGCGGAGAGCGTAGGCGAGGGTCTTGCCAACGTGTTCGGCATGATCGGCTTCATTGCGGTGAATCTGGCGGTGATGAATATGCTGCCCATTCCCGCGCTGGACGGCGGCCACATTTTCACCATGCTGGTGCTGTGGTGCATCGAAAAGCTCATCCGCCGCAAACCCAGTCCCAAGATCGACACCTATATCCATGCCGCGGGCCTGATCCTCCTGCTGGGCCTGATGGCGTTTGTGATGTTCAATGATATCCGAAAGCTGTTCTGATATGAAACAGGAAATGAGGAAGAACGGAATGACTCATTCCGGAACGGAGGCATGGTTATGACCCATCAGATCAAAGTGGGCGGCCTTCCCATCGGCGGCGGTGCGCCGATCACGGTGCAGTCCATGTGCAATACGAAGACCGAGGATGTGGAGGCCACACTGGGGCAGATCCGGGCACTGGCGGCGGCAGGCTGTCAGATCGTGCGGCTGGCAGTGCCGGGGCCGGAGGCAGCGCAGGCTCTGAAGGCCATCCGGAAGGACAGTCCGGTGCCGCTGGTGGCGGACATCCATTTTGACTACCG
>DCGQ01000021.1:0-21974 GCA_002314635.1 Clostridiales bacterium UBA1774 | reverse complement strand
CATCCGCATCGGCATCAACGGCGGCAGTCTGGAAAAGGGCATCGTGGCCAAATACGGCGGCCCCACCCCGGAGGCCATGCTGGAATCCGCGCTGGGTCACGCCCGGCTGCTGGAGCAGTTTGATTTTCACGATATCTGCCTCAGCATGAAATGCTCTGAAGTGCGAACCACCGTGGAGGCCTATCGGCTGGCCCATGAAAAGACCGATTATCCGCTGCACATCGGCATCACCGAGGTAGGCGGCGGGGAGCAGTCGGTGGTCAAGTCCGCTGCCGGGATCGGGGCGCTGCTGCTGGAGGGCATCGGCGACACCATGCGGGTCAGCTTCACCGGCGACCCGGTGCGGGAGGCGGAGGTGGCGCTGGAGATCCTGCGTGCCGTGGGCCTTCGGCGGGACGGGCCGGAGTTCATCGCCTGCCCCACCTGCGGCAGGACCCAGATCGACCTTGTTTCCCTGTATGAAACGGTGCAGGCGAAGCTGCGGAGCTGCCGCGCCCCCATCAAGGTCGCAGTGATGGGCTGCGTGGTCAACGGGCCCGGCGAGGCCAGCCATGCGGATTACGGTGTGGCGGGAGGCAAGGGCTGGGGCATCCTGTTCAAGCAGGGCGTCCGGGTCAAGACCGCGCCCTATGAAGCGCTGGCGGATGAGCTGGCAGACCTGATCCGGGGCGACGGCATCGCACTGTAACCGGGAATGCTTGCCATTTTTGAAAAAATGTGGTAAAATACGGACAGAAAACCGAAGGGGGTGAGGTCCTTGGCAATTCAGGAATCCGGCGAAATGTATCTGGAAACCATTCTGCTGCTGAGCAGAAACCGGCAGAGCGTCCGCAGCATTGATGTGGCGGAGGAAATGGGATTCTCCAAACCCAGCGTTAGCCGCGCCGTGGGACTTCTCCGTTCCGGCGGCTATCTGAATGTGGATGACAGCGGCTATCTGACGCTGACGCCGGAGGGCGCGGAGCTGGCGGAAAAGATCTATGAACGGCATACGATCCTGACCCGCTGCCTGATCAGTCTGGGCGTGGAGCGTTCCGCCGCTGCGGAGGACGCCTGCCGCATCGAGCATGTGATCAGCGATGAGACCTTTGAAGCACTGAAACGGTACATAGAGGGGAAGGGGGAAACGGAAGCATGACGGAGCAGGAGCATCAGCGCGCCCATGAGCTGGGTCTGGAACACAGCCACGACCATGCGGAGGGGCACGGACACTACCATTCCCCGGAGGAAAAAAAGCGCCAGCTGAACCGGTTGAACCGGGTCATCGGCCACCTGCAGCACGTAGGGCGGATGATCGAGGCGGATGAGGACTGCGCCGACGTGCTGACTCAGCTTTCCGCCACCCGCAGCGCCATCACCGGTCTGGGCAAGGAGATCATGAATGAGCATATTGCCCACTGTCTGACCCATGCCATTGAGGACGGGGACACACAGTCGGTGGAGGAATTTAAAAAGGCCATCGAAAAGTTTTTCTGACAAAAAACCCGGGACCGTCTCAGACAGGAGACGATCCCGGGATATTTTTTTCAGGTTGTTTCTGCGGCCCGCTGAGCCTTCATCGCGATCTTGTTTCGGTACATCTTCGCGTCAGCCTGACGCACAAGCTGTTCCAGCTCCCGGAAGGAGCCGATCACATAGCCGGAGGCCATGGAGCAGGTGATGCCCTGATAGTCCACCGGATCCTCCTGATTTTCCCGGTTGATCCGTGCCAGAACCTGTTCCCACTGGTCCAGCTTCGCGCGGATCCGCGCATCGTCCGCGTCCTCCAGCAGCAGCAGAAATTCATCGCCGCCGATGCGGAAGGCGTGAACCCGATCCTCCTCGCATACGTCCAGCAGACTGCGGGCGCAGCGGCGAAGCAGCAGGTCGCCGTATTCGTGGCCGCGGCTGTCGTTGGCGGTCTTCAATCCGTTGACATCGAAGAAGATGATGCCCACCTGCCGGTCCGAATCCGGGGAGGCAAGCAGCTCTTTAAAATAGTTCTGGTTGTAAAGGCCGGTCAGATTGTCCTGATGGCTCATTTTGTGCAGCAGGATCATGTTATTGACATGGGCAACGCCCACGCGGATCACGTAGAACAGCAGAGAGGAGCAGCAGCCCACCAGAAGGATACGCGGCAGCACCAGATACAGCAGGATCTTGATGACGGGAATCAGGGACACCGGCGCATAGACCGGATCCAGCACCACCTCCTGACCGGTTCCGATCAGGATCAGCTCCTGCAGCAGGGGAATGTCCCATGTGCCCAGCACGTAACCCAGAACCGGCGAAACGGCGGTGCTGACCATGGAGCCGATGGTGGCCAGAATGCCCAGCCTTTTGGAGCGGTACAGCATGGCGAAGAAAATGGGGTACAGCAGCATCATCGTGGCATGAAAGTTCAGCAGCACATTGAGGGCCAGAGAGACCAGAATGGCGGCGCTGACGATCAGATATTTCACACGGGGATCGGCCTTCATCTCCGGCCGTAATTTCAGAATAACCAGCGGGATCAGTGCGGTAAAAATGGGGATGGAAGCGCCAATCCGCATGACGGTGACATCCACCCGGAAGATGCCCAGCTCGGTCAGAACCCAGCAGAAGGCCATGCAGAGCACGGTCAGCAGCAGCACGATCATGGCGTAATGGTTCGGGCGTATCTCCGTTTCCTGCAGATAGATACTTCTCTCGCTGTTGATCACCCGCATCACCTCCTGCGTCGACAAATAGTCATGTTACTATAACATGGCAACATGAAAATAACAATAGGGACACATGAAAAATGTGTCGTGTGTCCGGCAGGGGAAGTGCCGGTCTCCATATTTCCTGATTTTCTGTTGTTGACATTCCTCTTATCAGGTTATACAATATAGCCATAGTATAATACCCACATTTTATGGAGGTCTACTCATGGAAGAAAAGAAAGCCAGCGTGGGAATGAGGGTTACGCAGGAGGCCGCCGCCGGTCAGGCCGCTGCTGCCATCAACGCCATGCCCGCTGCGCTGAACCTGTTCCGCTGCCCTCTGTGCGGCAAGATGTACGCCAGCTATGCCGATCTGGTGGACCATTATAACGCGGAGCATCCCGAAAGCGTAGTGCCGATCACCGTTACCCTGAGCATCAACGGAAAGAGCTGCGAAATGCTGCTCGAGCCCCATTGGACCCTGAAGCAGGCCCTGCAGTACAAGCTGGGTCTTACCGGCGCCAAGCATATGTGCGACCGCGGCGCCTGCGGTTCCTGCACCGTCATTATGGATGGCCGTCCCGTTCTGAGCTGCCAGATGCTGGCCGCTGAGTGCGAGGGCACCTGCATCCAGACCGTGGAAGGCATCGCTGCCGATCCCAAGTGGAAGCCCCTGATCGACGCCTACTGCAAGTGGGACGCCATGCAGTGCGGCTACTGCACCCCCGGCTTCCTCGTCACCGCCAAGGCTCTGCTGGACCGCAACCCCCATCCCACCGAGCAGGAAATCAAGAACGCTCTGGCAGGCAACATCTGCATCTGCGGCACTTACCCCCGTCACTCTCAGGCCATCCTGGAGGCCGCGGAGATCATTGCGAAAGGAGAGAACTGATCCATGGCTGATAAAATCGGCGTAAACGGCGACAGACAAGAGTTCCGCGTGGTTGGCAAACCCAACCTGCCCGGTATCCTCTCCTATGCGCTGGCCTCCGGCGTTGCCAAGTTCGGCGCGGACTACACCGCTCCCAACATGCTGCACGCCAAGTTCCTCCGCAGCCCCTTCGCCCATGCCCGCATCAACAGCATCAAGACCGAGAAGGCCTGGAAGGTGCCCGGCGTTGTGGACATCGTGCTGTGGGACGATCCCGATCTGATGGGTCTGGGCGGAATGCCCTTCGGCCCCCAGAAGAGCTATCTGGGCAATGTTGCCCATCAGGAAAATCAGGAAGTGGGCGCCATCGTGGTGGCCGAGACCGAGGATGCGGTGGAAGCCGGTCTTCGCGCTCTGGAAGTGGACTGGGAAGTTCTGCCCTTCATCGTGAACCTGCGTGAAGGCGGCTCCAACCCCGACCTGCCCGCCATCCGTACCAAGGAAGACGAGGGCGGCCCCGATATGTTCAGCCCCAAGGCAGCCAAGCCCAAAGAGGGCAACTGGAGCTGGGCCGACAAGATCGAGGGCGACATGGCCGCCGGCGAAGCCGCTGCCGACTATGTCATCGAGTATGACACCAACCTGCCCATCTTCGCTTCCCATATCCCCAATGCGGTAGGCTCTATCGCATGGTGGTTCGATGATCCCTACCACGGCCCCGGCAAGTCCCTCCACATCGAGGGCGCTGTCCAGCGTCGTGACAATATCGCCAGCATGTACAAGGTTCCCAAGGAGAAGTGCGTGCAGGAAGGCCTGTTCCAGGGCGGCAAGTACTGCGACTGGGGTATGCGTATGTCTCAGGAGATCACCCCCCTGCTGGCCAAGCGCACCGGTCGTCCCGTGCGCTGCGTCAACACCCGCGAGGAGACCTTCGACTTCCTGATGAACCAGCGTCTGTGCCACATCCGTCTTGGCTTCACCAAGGACGGTCTCATCACCTTCGTGGATGACCAGTCCATCGCCGACAACGGCCGTCCCGGCTCCTCCTCCTTCGGCGTTGCCAACGACCAGGGCTACGGCCCCTACTACACGCTGAAGTGCGAGAACATCTCTCAGCGCTACAAGATCGTGGATACCAACACCGGCAAGATGTACCTGTCCGGCCAGCACTGCCCGTTCAACTGGGATACGCTGACCATGGGCATCGCCATCATCGCCGAGAAGCTGGGCAAGGACCCCATCGACATCGCTCAGCTGAACCTGCACGGCCCCACCAGCCAGAAGGACACCGACAAGGTTCCCTCCTTCGAGGCCTGTATCGAGGAAGGCCGCAAGTTCTCTCAGTGGAACTGGCATCCCGCCGGAACCAAGCGTCTGCCTGACGGACGGCTTCACGGTTCCTCCTTCCGTTACCAGATCTGCCCCCGTCACGCCTTCAGCGGCTATGACTGCAAGCTGGAGCTGCGCAACGGTGTCATCCATATGCCCACTCAGGGCCCCTGCACCGGTATCTACGCCGTGGAAGCCAACGCCATGGTCGTCGCCGAAGAGCTGGGCCTGAACTACGAGGATATCGCGGTCGATTTCGACTATCGTGAGACCTTCACCCCCGTGGGCGGCGGCTCCGACGGTACCACCGCTTCCTCCTGGGCCATGAAGGAATGCGCCAACATCATGAAGACCCGCATTCTGGAAGCTGCTATCCGCAACGCGGATAACCCGCCTCCTCCGGGCATGTTCGGACCCCGCGGTCCCCAGAAGCCCAACCCCCTCAAGGGTCACAAGCCCGAGGAGCTGGACATCATCAACGGTATGGTCTGCCTGAAGGACGATCCTGCTCAGGGCGTTCCCTTCAAGTCTGCCACCACCGAGAACCTGTTTGCCACCTATTCCGGCCGGCCCCCAGCAGCAATCTGGAGCCTTGGCATGGGCAAGATGCTGGATACCATGAACACCGCTTACTGCGAAGTCGCGGTTGACGAAGAGACCGGTGAAGTCGAAATTCTGAAGTTCACCGTCGTTGCCGACCCCGGCAAGGTCATGCGTATCACCTCTCTGGAGAGCCAGATCGACCAGGTTATGTACTTCTCCCAGGGCTGCCAGCTGCTGGAGGAGTATGTTTTCGACCAGCATACCGGCGTGCGTCTGAACGCCAACATGATCGACTATAAGAAGCCCACCGCTCTGGATGTGCCTCCTGTGTACCGTAAGTTCATGGAAACCCGCAGCGGTAACGCAGCCTACGGCGCCAGCGGCATCAGCCACAGCCTTGCGAACACGCACCTTGTCATCATCGCCATCTACAACGCCATCGGCAAGTGGGTGGATCCCCCTGCAACGCCTGACAAGGTCCTGAAGGCTCTTGGCAAAATCTGAGGAGGGAACACATGAGACCGTTTAACCATCTGAATGCGAAATCTCTGGATGAGGCCATTGCTGCCCTCCAGAAGGGCGATGCCAATGTCATCGCCGGCGGCGTGGACCTGCTGGGCACGCTGAAAGACAACATCACTCCCGAGTATCCCAAGACCGTGGTGAACCTGAAGTCCATCCCCGGTCTGGATTACGTGAAGGAAGAGGACGGCATGATCAAGATCGGCGCCACTGCTCGCGTGGCTGATCTGGGCCGCAATCCTCTGGCCGATAAGGTTCCCGCTCTGAAGGAAGTCACTCAGGTAGCCGGCAGCCCCAACATCCGCGAGATGGCCACTCTGGCCGGCAACATCGCCCAGCTGCCCCGCTGCTGGTACTTCCGCAAGCTGGAGAACCGCTTCAACTGCGACCGTAAGGGCGGCGACCGCTGCTTCGCCATTCAGGGCGACAACCGTTACCACTCCATCTTCGGCGGTATGAAGCCTCACGCCAGCCCCTGCACCCGTGAGTGCCCCGCCGGCACCGATATCCCCGCCTACATGGCAGAGCTGCGTAAGGGCAACTGGGACGAGGCTGCCACCATCCTGATGAAGGCCAACCCCCTGCCCATGTTCACCTCCCGCATCTGCCCCCATCCCTGCCAGGATAAGTGCAACCAGTGCGAGTACGGCGACAATGTGAACATCCATTGCGTCGAGCGCAGCGTGGCTGACTATATCATGAAGAACACCGATAAGTTCTTCCCCGCTCCTGCCACCGAGACCGGCAAGAAGGTCGCCATCATCGGCGGCGGCCCCGGCGGCATGACTGCTGCTTACTATCTCCGCAAGGCCGGCCACACCGTCACCGTGTTTGACGCTCATGAGAAGATCGGCGGCGTCATGCGTTACGGCGTGCCCCATTACCGTCTGCCCAAGACCGTGGTGGATGACGTTGTCACCGCCATGGAGAAGATGGGCATTGAGTTCAAGTGCAATGTCAACGTGGGCAAGGACATCACCGTGGAAGAGATCGACGAGAAGTTCGACGGCGTGTTCTTCGGCACCGGCGCTTGGAAGCAGCCCATTCTGGGCATCGGCGATGAGAAGCTGGCCCTCTTCGGCCTGAACTTCCTCACCGAGGTCAACACCTATCTGGAAAAGACCATCGGCAAGAACGTGCTGGTCTGCGGCGGCGGCAACGTGGCCATGGACGTGGCTCTGACTGCCAAGCGTCTGGGTGCTGACAAGGTCACTCTGATCTGCCTGGAGAAGCGTCATGAGATGCCCGCCTCCAAGGAAGAGATCACCCGCGCCGAAGAAGAGGGCGTGGTCATTCAGAACGCATGGGGTCTGGGCGCTGTCCTCACCGATGAAAACGGCAAGGTCAACGGCTTCGACGCCAAGCGCTGCCTGTCCGTCCGTGATGCTTCCGGCCGCTTCAATCCTCAGTATGACGAGGCTGAGCGCTGGCATATCGACTGCGACTATGTCCTGCTGGCCACCGGTCAGGCTGTTGACATCAGCTTCCTGGGCGAGAACTTCCTGGGCCAGCTGAAGTCCGCCCGCGGCCTCATCGACATCGACCGCGAGACCTACAAGACCAGCCGCAAGGGCATGTACGCCGCCGGCGACGCTGCCACCGGCCCCAACATCGCCATCCGCGCCATCAACGGTGCCCGTATCGCTGCTCAGAATATGTCCAAGGAACTGGGTGTGGAGATCCCCAGCCAGATCATGACCAAGGACTTCGTGCATTGCGATACCAATGGCATCGACGAGCATAAGCTCACTCCCCAGCCCGAGCGCCCCATGGGCACCCGCACGCTGGCCGACGAGGACGCTTCCTCCTACAGCGCCGAAGAGCTGAACCGCGAGATCCATCGCTGCATGAACTGCGCCTGCTACGCAGTCAACCCCAGCGACTCCGCTCCCGCCCTCATCGCTCTGGGCGCCAAGGTCGTCACCACCAAGAAGGTGTATGACGCGGAAGAGTTCTTCGCCGTGAATGTTCTGTCCAACACCAAGCTGGCCAAGGACGAGATCATCACCGAGATCCAGATCCCCGTGCCCGCCGAAGGCTCCAAGAGCACTTATCGCCGCTTTGCCTTCCGTAAGTCCATCGACTTCCCCGTGGTGAACCTGGCCATCAGCGTGACCCCCGACAAGCAGTACCGCGTGGTACTGAATGCCGTGGCTCCCGTGCCTCATCGCTGCTACGCTGCCGAGGCTCTGCTGAACGGCAAGGACATCACCCCTGAGCTGGCCGAGGCCGCCGGTGAAGCCGCTGTCGCGGACGCCGAGCCCTTCGAGGCCAACAAGTTCAAGATCCAGATCGCAAAGACGCTGATCAAGCGTACTCTGCTGGCCATGTAAGCACAATCATTCCGGGTCGCTCCGCAAGGGGCGGCCCGGTTTTTGCAATATGAGGGTGACAGAAGGTGCTTGCAGGGAACCGGCCGGTGTGATAGCATAACGAAAAAGGGGGCGGGTACAATGGGCATATCGGAACGGGTGCTGGAGGAGCTGCGGGCGTTGGGTCAGCGGCATGGTCTGCAGCGGGTCATTTTGTTTGGCTCCCGCGCAAGAGGGGACTGCTCCCGTGCCAGCGACATTGACCTTGCCCTGTCCGGCGGCAATCAGACCATGTTCCGGTTGGATGCGGAGGAGGAAACCCATACGCTGCTGACCTTTGACTTTGTGAATCTGGACGGTACGCTGTCGCAGCCGATGCGGGACAGCATTTCGCGGGAGGGCATCGTGATTTATGAAAAAGTTTGAGAATTTTCAAAGCAACCTGCGGATGCTGGAACAGGCAGGCCAGCAGGATCTGAGCAACCGCTTTGTGCTGGGACGGTACGGAGAGGAAGCGGAAGGAAAACCATAAACAACACATCGCCCGGAGCGTTTCGCTCCGGGCGATGAAAATATATCTTACGCTTTTCCAAGTGCTTTCAGCACCTTGTCCGGGGTCGCGGGGGGATCGACCCAGACGCCGGTGGCGTTGTGGATGGCCATGATGACCAGATGGGTGTTGGCAAGGCTGTGGGAGATGCCGTTGGCACCGTAGGCGGCGTTGCCGGCGCGGGTTTCCAGAAATTCCTTGTCTACCTGGGGCACGTCCAGCATGGTGGGCTTCATGTAGTCAATCATGTTGGTGTTCAGCTTCACGCCGGTGTGGTCATCGTAAATGAAATCCTCCAGCAGCTGGCAGCCCTGAGAGAAGTACATGACCTGATCCACCTGACTCTCCAGAGAGGTGAGACGGATGACCTTGCCCGGGTCAGCCACTACGCCGAAGCGGAGGATCTCCACCTCGCCGGTCTCCTCGTCCACGGCCACCTCGCAGTAGGCGGTGTTCATGGTGTCCAACTGGCGGCCGCCGTGACCGGTGGACCAGACAGACAGCGGCGGCTTGCCGTGGTAGGTGGCAAACAGATTGTCCACCACTGCGTCCTTCATCAGAATGCGCTTTTCCGGCTCACCCTTGACGAAGATATACCCGTCCTCCATGTCCAGCTCTTCCCAGCCGTGACCGGAAAGGGGACTGGGGCCGTTGAAGGCGCGGGGGCCGCCCCACTTAGTCTCGATGGCCTTGGGCTTGGCAGCATCCGCAGCGGCGGCTTTCAGAATCTGACGCTTCAGATCGTTGGCGCATTCCTTCACCACCCACGCGGAAGCGGTGACGCCGTCGGAGCCGCCGCCCATGGGCGTATGCGCGGCGCGGTAGTCGAAATCCACCGCGATATCTTCATAGGGGATGCCCAGTTCTTCGGCGGCAACCATCACGTTGCATTCCACGCCGTAGATACCCACGTGGGGGCCCTGCGTCGGGAAGTGGACAACGCCCTTCCGCAGCTCCAGCGTGCAGTCGTAATCCTTCATGGCGTGGCGGGGGCACATCTGGTAGCGGAAGGAGGCACCGTGAAGCCGCCCGTCCGGCAGACGCTTCATGCCGTCCTTGTGCCAGTCCCACTTCATGAACTTGCGGCCCTCGTCGATACAGGCGTCGAAGGAGGGAACCGGGTTCCGGTCGTCCTTCTCACTGGGGCCGTGCAGGTTCAGACGGGCAATGTCGATGGGGTCTTTGCCCAGCTTTTCCGCGATCAGATACTCGGCAATGGAGATGATATCCCAGTTGAACGGGCAGTGCTGACCGGAAACGAACATCAGACCGCGGTTGGAATCCACAATGTCCATCCGCTGCTGAATGTTGGTGCATTTGATGGAGTTGTAGGGGCCCTGCGTCAGATCACCGGCAGTACCGAAGGAAGAACTGCCGCGCACGCCTGCGTCCGCAATGGAGTGATCCTCAATGGCGGTGATCAGACCGTCCTTGTCGAAGCCGACCTTGATGTGGCAGAAGCGCTGATTCATCAGGAAGTCGAAGGTCTCCTCGCGGGTGTTCACGCAGCGCACGGGACGGCCCACACGGCGGGCCAGCAGCGGCGTGATCTCCTGACTGCGGCGCAGACCCCAGTCGCAGTATTTGCCGCCCATGAACAGGCCTTCCTGAATGACCTGCTCGGAGGGCAGATTGTACATCTGCATGATGGCTTCCCGGTTGCGGACAGCGCCTTCGATGTGCAGGCTCTTGCCGGGGCCGTGGTAGGGATCGTCAAACCACCAGGCGATGGAGCCGGGCGGGTTGGGGATCACGGAGCCAAAGGCCGGCATATTCATGTCGAACTCGATGATGTTCTCCGCTTCCTTCATGGCGGCAGGCGCGTCGCCCTCATCGTTGCCGGTGAAGGACACGTTGCCCCGCTTCGGGGGGAACTTGTCGTTCTTCTGCTGGCGCATACCGAAGGTGGTGGCGGTGGCCACATCGGGACGGATGGTGAACGCGTCCTCCTTGGCACCCTCCAGAATGTCTACCACGAAGGGCAGGACCTCCCACTGAATGTCCAGACGGCGCAGAGCTTCATCGCAGATATCCTCGCTTTCGCAGACCACGATGCAGCCGACCTCGGCGCCTTCCTGATCGGCGATGTTGTCCAGCCACGGCCGGGGCGTACCCCAAAGCTCACCGTAGCTGCGGATACCGTCCAGATCCGGGTCGTCCCATGTGATAATGTCCACCACGCCGGGCAGGGCGCGGGCGCGAGTGGTATCCAGCTTGACGATCTTCGCGTTGGCATAGGGGCTGTGCAGGAACTTGGCAAACAGCATGTCCGGCGCGGTGAAGTCTCCGCAATATTTAGCCACACCGGAAGCGCACGCATAGCTGAGTACGCCCGGCACATTTGGTTTTCCGACAATCTTGAAATTCTCACGCAGTCCGTTTACACCTGCATAATCCGGCATATCGGTGATCCTCCCATCATGTATTCATGCGCAGAACGGCAGAGCCTCTGCGCCTATTTTCCTGATATATGATTATAGCGTATCCTGCTGCACATTTCCACTGTTTTTGCGGATTTGGTTGCGTTTTTGCAAAAACTCTGATAGGATAGAATCATAAATACCTAAAATCGAAGGGAGTTATGAAACCATGCTTGAAAATATGGAAAAAGCGTTCTGCCTGAAGGGCAAGACCGCCATCATCACCGGCGGCGACACCGGAATCGGCTTCGGCATCTCCACCGCGCTGGCCGCCGAAGGCTGCAACATTGCCATCTACTGCCGCAATCAGGCCCGTGCCGAGGCTGCCATCGAGAAGCTCAGCGTCAACGGCGGCATCTATAAGTGGTACAAGGCCGACATTACCGATTTCGAAGGTCTGAAAACAGCCGTGGATGCAACTTGGAAGGACTTCGGCCATGTGGACATTCTGGTGAACAACAGCGGCGTCAGCGCCATGGGCGGCATTCTGGACTACTCCGAAGAACTGAAAGAGTGGTTCACCTGCATCGATGTGGACCTGAACGGTGCGTTCCGGATGTGCTATCTGGTGGGCAAGCGGATGCGCGAGGACGGCAAGGGCGGCAAGGTCATCAACATCACCTCCAACAGCGGCGAGATGTGCAACATCCCCTCTTTCACCCCCTACAACGTGGCCAAGGCCGGTCTGAACCGCCTGACCAAGTGTCTGGCTCACGAGTGGGCCCAGTACAACATCAATGTGAACGCCATCGCCCCCGGCTACACCGAGTCCAACCTGCTGGACGTCATGCCCCCCGATGCCTATGAGATGGTGAAAAAGACCATTCCGCTGGGCCGCTACGGCAAGGCTCTGGAGATCGGCGCTACCGCCGTGTATCTGGCCTCCTCCGCCAGCGACTTCACCACCGGTACCGTCATCACCGTGGACGGCGGCTATTCTCTGGCAAGATAAGAAGAATAAGCAATACAAACGGCTCCCGCATTTTGCGGGAGCCGATTTTATACTCAGAATCTGCCCAGATTGACTGCGGCGGTCCATGCTTCGCCGGTGGCGGCGAGGATGTCCCGAGGCTTGCGGCAGTCGCCGATCTGGTAGAACTCACCGGCGGTGACGGCCAGCGCGTCGCTCTCGTCCCACTGAGGCTTCATGCCCAGCGCCACAACCACGGTGTCCGCCTCAAAAGTCACTTCACCGGAGGCAGTGTCGCAGAGGACAGCCTTGTCTGTGATGGCCTTTACGGTGCAACCGAAATGCGGCTCCCGGCCCAGCTCCTTCAGCCGCCCGGTCTGGGTGCCGTTCTTCATGCCCAGCTCCGACCCGGCCTGCTCCACCACTTCCACGTCCTTGCCCAGCATCCGGGCGTAGATCGCCAGCTCCAGACCGGAGAGACCCGCGCCCAGAACCACGATTCTGCCCTTGAGGGCCTCCGGTTCGGCAAAGGCTTTGTCCACGGTCAGCACATGCTTGCCGTCGATGCCCGGGATAGCAGGCAGAGCGGGTTTGGCTCCGATGGCGCAGAGAACGGTGTCCGGCTGCAGCTTCTGTACCAGCGCCGGCGTGACCTCGGTATTCAGCAGAACCTCGATACCGGCCTTGCCGATCATGTACTTCTGCCGCTCGATGTATTCACCCACCCGCTTCTTGAAGGGCACCTCCGTCTCACACAGCAGAATGCCGCCCAGCCGGTCGGACTTCTCCGCCAGCGTGACCTTGTGGCCCTGCTTCGCGGCGGTGATGGCAGCTTCCATACCGGCGATACCGCCGCCTGCCACCAGAACCTTCTTACGGTTTTCGGCAGGCACCGGCTCCCGCACCTCCCGATCCTTGCCGGATTCCGGGTTGATGGCGCAGAACAGTCTGCCGTGCTGGTACATCTCGTTCACGCAGCGGAAGCAGCGCAGACAGTGCCGCACTTCCTTTTCCCGTCCTGCGCGGAGCTTGGTGGGCATATCCGGGTCGCAGATCAGACCACGGGCCATCTCGCACACATCCGCCCGGCCGGAGGCAATGATCTCCTCCATCTCATCCGGGTCGGACAGGCCGCCGATGGTGGCCACCGGGGTACTGACGTGCTTTTTAATCTCCGCCGCGTATTTCACATTGCAGGCGCTGTCCCGGAAAATGCCCGGATGAGTCTCCGCCTCCGTGGCGGGTACGAACAGGTTGCCTACGGACACATGGATCAGGTCGGCGTGACCGTCCAGCTGCTTGGCAAAGTCGATGCCGCCCTGCACATCGTAGCCGCCCTCGAAGATTTCGGAGCCGCTGATCCGCACCTCCACCGGGAAATCCCTGCCGCAGCGCTTATGGATCGCGTCGATGACGGAGACGGTGAGACGGGCGCGGTTTTCCACCGAGCCGCCCCAGCGGTCGGTACGGCGGTTGAAGGCGGGGGAGAAGAACTGGTGCAGGAACCAGCCGTGCCCGGCGTGGATCGTCACCATGCCGAAGCCGCGGCTTTTCGCGTAGGCTGCCGCATTGGCATAGTCCTCGATGGTGGCAAGGATCTCCTCCTCGGTCATGGCGCGCATCTCGCCCCGGGTCTTGTAGGGTACACCGTCGCTGGGACCAAGCAGATACTTGCTGTCCTTGGAGCGGACGGTGCCGGTTTTCATCAGCTCAATGGTAGCCACTGCACCGTAGCGGGTGATGTTGTTGGCGATCTTGCCAAGAGAATTAAAGTTCACCACATGATCCTTCAACTGGAACACCCGGTAGGTCTCAGCGTTGTCGATGTCGTCCACATGGCATTCGCCGATGTTCACGCTGGCAGCACCGCCCTTGGCCTTCCGCTCAAAGTAGTCCATCCAATCCTGTGCGGGGATGGATTCGGAGCTGAGGTCCAGCAGTCCGGTGGGCGCGGAGAACATCCGGTTGCGGAAGGTGACTCCGCCCAGCCGCAGCGGTTTCAGCAGATTGGGATAGCGTTCGATTCCGGTCATTCTGTATCAACCTTTCTGTATGAGATTATTTTGCTTTTCCATAGTATACATAATCTTCATGCGTCTGTAAAGAGCTGCGTACATGCAGTGCCGACAAAGAAACCGTACCTCCCGAAAAGAGAGGTACGGCGATTTATTTGCGATTACTTTGATTACTGTGCCTCTTTGATTGCGGCCTGTGCGGCGGCGTGCGAAGCCCCGCAATCGGGGGGATTGATAAGCCGGACATCTGTAATTCCAGCTTATAATGAAGTGTCCTGCAAAAAACCTGTCAGCTCCAAAATCTGATTTTTGTTCCAATATTCACTTTCCCACAAGAAATATTCCGTTTTGCGCTTTTTGAAAATCCGAAAAACAGCTTCGGTATTGTCATAGACATGGCAAATATCGCAGAGATTCAGAAACTCCGGCAAATTCGCAAGGGAACGGTCATATCTTCCCCGGATTTTTTCTTCCGGCACGCTGTGACCACCGCTTACTGCACGGGCATGGACGCGCAGTACATTGATGTCCGCACTACAGGTCAGAATGAAATAACCTCGTATAAAATAGCCTTCATCTTTTGCTGCTCTCAGGAAATCTAATTTTCGTGAGGTAGAAAGCACTGTCTCAAAGGTGAAACTTTTCCTGTGCCGGACACACTCCGATCTTCTGCGATCAGCGATTTCCGCTGCCTCAAGGTCAGAGCAACCCAGTGCTTTTTTGATATCATCTGCATTGATATAGGGTTCTATTACACTTGCCGCTTCTGTGACTGTACTTTTCCCGCTTCCGTTTGGACCCGCAAAAACAATGATTTCCGGCTTCTTTTCAATCATTTGGAATACCGCTTCTTACCGTCGGGATACTCAAGATATGCCTCTTTCCGAATCGGGTCATATCGTGCCACCGGCGCACCTTTGATTTTGGAGCGTTCCACGGCATTGTGAACCATTCTAACCATACGATCATCCAATTCCCGATCCGCTGCACTAAGCGTGACATTTTCCTGAATCTGTACCAATCGTATCACTCCTTTCTCTTATCATAGCACCAAACCGGCAAGATGAAAAGCAGAATCCCCCGAATTTACCGTTTACTCATAAATTGAACCGCACGGCAATCTCACTTTCTACCTTTCCCTATCGTATTGAAAACTATGCGTTTGCTTTCTGGAGATAGAATTCGCTTTCTGCAACCTTTGTAACAAAATCATACTCCAGTCTCGTTGCTTTGGATGGCGTGATATTGTATCTCTTAAAGACGCTGCGGAAGTAGGCGAAAAAAGCCCTGTCCTCCTCTGTCAAAGGAGCAACCCAGCCGTTATCAGCACCGTGTTCTTCCATCTCTTGAAGATACGCTTTTCGCTCCTCGGTCATGTCAGTTCCTCATAATCAGAAATAATCGTCTGTGCCTCATCTTCCCAGATGACAAGCCGATATGGGTCATAGCGCCCTATGTCTGTATTCCAAACATATAGAATGAGGGCAGCCATAGTTGTCATTGCCTTCCTTCACAGTATATCAAAATAGCTCCCGGTCTGCAATATGTTTGCAGATTCTTCAATGTTCTGCACGGCGTTTTCCGGCTTCTTTTCAATCATTTGGAATATCGCTTCTTGCCGTCCGGATACTCAAGATATGCCGCTTTCCGAATCGGGTCATATCGTGCCACCGGCGCACCTTTGATTTTGGAGCGTTCCACGGCATTGTGAACCATTCTGACCATACGATCATCCAATTCCTGTTCCGCTGCACTAAGCGTGACGTTTTCCTGAATTAGCACCAATCGTATCACTCCTTTCTCTTATCGCAGCACCAAACCCTCACGAACCGTTTTTTCTGTCCCCGACCTTCGACCCGAAGCAAACCGGATTCGCTCATCTCCCGGGTAATCAGGTAGAGCCGGGTCTTTTTGATGCCGAGCAGGTTTTCCAATTCCGTTTCCGCTGCCTGTCCGTGTTCGGCAAGATAGTCGAGTATCTGTTGCTGCTGTCCGCTGAGCGGCTTTTCCGATACCGCTGCCGACGCTTCATTCTGGTTTGGCAGGACGATTTTGAAGGCATTTGCCGTCACCTCAATGACCGGCTGGGCAGAGCAGCCTTCATAGGACTTGTAGATTCTGCGGATGCCGGTGCCGTAGCTTTCGATCAGCCGCAGCCGATGAAATACCTCGGCCAGATTCTTGTTTCGAGGCTGGGAAATACCGATGCGGATATCCTCGGCAGACAGTCCCGGCAGCAGTCCGCCCAGAGAGATAAACTCCATTTTTTCCTCATTCACATTGATAATGACGCTTCCACTGAAGCCGTAATCCCGGTGAACCAGCGCATTAAGCAGCGCTTCCCGAATGGCCTCCTCCGGGTAGTCCTTCTTATCCGTGCGGATAACGCCCTTGATGGTGGAGGCCGTTTTATTGCAGAGCGCCAGATAACTGACAGCATCCTCAAACTGGCGGAAGATCGAGCCGCCGAATTCCCTGCTGTCCCGGAACTCCGTACAGGTAACATCCCGGAATACCGCTATTTTAATAGTATGCTGACACTGGTCGGAGAGCAGCAACGCCAGATTCGTATAGAACCCGTTCCGGGTCATACCGAGAACCCGGTATTTTTCTTCGGAAAACTCAACATTGTAGCATTGAAACGCCGCCTTTGCTGCGTTAAAGGTCAGGTTCTGTTCCAGCGACCGGGTGTCCTCATAGTTATCCCCGTCGCTTTCAAATACGCCACTGGGCTTGAGTCCCTTTCCTTTCAGATAATACGGTTTGTTCGTCCCTTCGTTGACCGCAATACGGATCACATTGTCGTCCTGAACGGTATAGTGAACAAACATGGTGACATCCGGCAGAATCGCATCCCGAATGCCGTTGGTAATCCGGGTATATTCCTCATCCACATGGGAAAGGCCGATGGCTTCGCCGTTGTCTTTTATGCCGACATAGACAAATCCGCCGTCAGTATTGGCAAAGGCTATGACCTCTTTATAGATTTCTTCCGTGAACTGCGCTTTGAACTCCATATTCTCCGTTTCAAAGGGCATACTCCATTCCTCCCAAGCTGTTCTGACTCTATTATGCACGAAATTTTCATGTTGCAAAGTGAAAGATAATGAATTGTATGAAAATTCATTATCCCCGTAACAGCCTGCCCCACCATTCCCTGATCGAAAAAACCTGCGGAATTCCTCTCTGGAAACCCAGTTTTTTCAACGAATGCCTGTATCGTATTGAAAACTATGCGTTTGCTTTCTGGAGATAGAATTCGCTTTCTGCAACCTTTGTAACAAAATCATACTCCAGTCTCGTTGCTTTGGATGGCGTGATATTGTATCTCTTAAAGACGCTGCGGAAGTAGGCGAAAAAAGCCCTGTCTTCCTCTGTCAAAGGAGCAACCCAGCCGTTATCGGTACCGTGTTCTTCCATCTCTTGAAGATACGCTTTTCGCTCCTCGGTCATTTGCTTTTTATCCATATCGTTAGTTCTTTTCTCGTTTATTCTGCCTCAACTTCAATCTTTTTGCCGCTGAAAGCAACGCCAAACTTATAAATTGTCTTAACGCCTTTCGTCTTCAGCTCGGTGTCGTATTTCTTGTCGTTAATCTGTTTTAGTGCGGTTACGGCAAGCGCTTTCAGTTCTTTTTCAGTGCAGTCCTTCTCTGCTTTCAGCTCAATCATAATGCCGGGAAGTGTATCCGTTTTCGGGGCAAGCTGAATGTCATATCTGCCGTCTCCCGATTCACGGTTGGAAGTAACATAGGAGTTTCCGAACAAAGCGCAAATGCCGAGCATAAAACCGTGATAGAAATTCTCTCCGGCGGTATCAAAGGAGCTTACCGACTGAATGAGAAGCTTACCGATGATGTCACGAAGCTTTTCGCCGTCGCCCGAAAACATTGCTTCTTCTACGGCAATCGCCATAGATTGCGGAATCATTTTATTGAGCCTCTGCAAAATCTCTTTGCGGTAAACGAGGGAGATTTCCTTGTTCGGCAAGGCAACCTCGCACATAAAGTCTCCACTGATGGAAACGGCGGATTTCACAACCTTCAAATAACCTGCCACCAGCAGGAAGCTGTATATAGAGGACGGGTTATTCTTGATCTGCGGATAGATAACGCTTGTGTCGATATAAGTGGTGAATGAGCCGCCGTTGACAAGAGAGGTCAGTTTCTGATAGATTTCCTCGTCGGCTTCCTTTATAATTTCACTGATAATATCATTGCTACCGGTGGAAAGCCAAAATGCTCTCGGCTCACAGTCATTGCTGAAATAGTTGATAACCGACCATGGATTGAAAATGTCGGTCTTGCCGAAGCGGTAGCTGTCGTACCATTCGCATACCTCGTCAAACTTTTCGGGAGCGCCGTAGTACGATGCCATTTCACGGACTTCGGCGGCAGTAAAGCCGAAATATTCGCTGTATTTGTTATCGAGAACAGAGTTGATTGTCAGATTGTTAAGTCCGCTGAAAATGCTTTCCTTTGCCACACGGAGAATACCGGTAAGGAATCCGAAGGCAAGGTGCTTGTTGTCCTTGAAGCATCCCGAAAGAAGGTTGCGCATAAAGGAAATGACATCATCGTAGAAGCCGTTTGTATGACCGCTTTGAATCGGCGTGTCGTATTCATCAAGGATAATTACCGCACCTTCGCCGTAATGCTGATGAAGCATATCCGACAAGAACATCAGAGATTTTTCCAGTTCAACATCCGAATACTGCTTGGAAACCATTTTCTCATAGTATTCAATTTGCTTTCTATCAAGATTATGACTTGTCAAAAGCGCCGAATGTCTTCTGTATTCTTCCGAAATAATGGAACCGATGCTTTCTTTTGTGTCTTTCCATGAGCTATGCTTTACATCCTTCAAAGTGATGAAGATGACGGGATATTTGCCTTGATACGTTCTGTATTTCTCACCTTGAGTCCATATCTTTTTGTTTGTGAAGTATTTGGAAGTGTCCTCATCCGTCTTTTCAAAGAAAGTACGAATCATATCCATATTGAGCGTTTTGCCAAAACGGCGTGGGCGCATGAAAAGAGTAACCATCGGACGCTCGTCGATGAAATCCTTGAGCATCATGGTCTTGTCGATATAGTAATATTCCGTTGAAGCCAGGCAATAATCAGACACGCCGACAGGGAGGGGCAGATGCTTCGGACTGTTCGGCTGAACATAAGCTCCTGTTTTGATTCTGTGATCAGCCGGTTTTACAGCATCGGAAGGTATTCTCCAATCCCGACCGTTTTTGACTGCCCCGGGAATTTTACCGTTCCTACACAGTCCGGTCACTGTTCTGACCGCCAGATTCCAACGAATAGCCGCTTCTTTTACGGAAATAGTATCAAGCATAGTTCCGCTCTCCTTAAAATACTTCGACGGAATTATATCCAAGCTTCGGCGAAACGTCAATTACTTCCAGCGAATTGCCAATAATCATTTGATATATCGCTGAATGATAGTGACAAAAACTTCGAGAGATTTTAAGAGTATAGCAACAGTGTGTTTCCACTCCTGCGTGTTCGGGCTGGGAGTTCAGAAACACCAGATGCCGGGAACTCCTGACCAATTTTAGCCGGAAAAATACGAGTTCCCGAATTTCGGAGATAGCATACTGTCCAGATTCAATTAGCACTAAAAAAGATAGCAAAAGCGTTCACCATTTCTGAAAAAAATAGCTAAACTGCGTATTGCCTGATTTTTACTGAAAATTAAACTGCGTAATATCTGAAATCTTGCTGATATTATATTGCGTTTTATCCGAAAATGTGATATACCACTATCGAAAGCGAGGATGTTGCTATGTTGTTCCAAAGAAAAATATACGACAAGCTGCTTGACTGGAAGGCAAACAGTTCAAAGGAAAAAGCCTTACTCATTGAGGGTGCAAGACGAATCGGAAAATCAACAATAGTCGAAGAGTTCGGAAAAAACGAGTATAAAAGTTATCTGTTGGTTGACTTCAACGATGCAAGTGAAGTCGTAACAAATGCTTTTGAAAAGTATTTGAATGACCTTGACACCTTTTTTATGATTTTGCAAATCGAATATAATGTAACCCTCTTTCCCGGTGAATCCCTTGTGATATTTGATGAGGTTCAGCGTTTTCCGAAAGCAAGACAGTCAATAAAAAAGTTAGTCAAAGACGGAAGATACGACTATATCGAAACAGGTTCGCTGATTTCCATTAAAGAGAATGTCAAGGATATTTCGATTCCTTCTGAAGAACGGACTATCAAGATGTATCCGATGGATTTTGAAGAATTTTGTATCGCTCTCGGTGAAACAAAGATGCTCGAATACATCCGAAGCTGCTTTGACAAACTAATACCGCTTGAGGATGATCTTCATCATAAGGCAATGCTTTTGTTCAAACAGTATATACTTGTCGGCGGAATGCCGAAAAGTGTTTCCAAATACCTTGAAAACAATCGGACATTTACCGCACCGGATGCGGAAAAACGGGATATTCTTGAACTGTACCGGAATGATATTGGAAAAGCGGATACAAAATACCGTTCAAAGATTGCTTCGATTTTCGAGCAAATACCGGCATTTTTGTCTCAGCATGAAAAACGTGTCAGACTTTCAAACATTGAAGAAAAATCCTCTTTTCCGGCTTACGAGGACACCTTTGGTTGGCTGAAAGAATCCATGATGGTAAACGAGTGCTTTAATTGTAACGACCCGAATGTAGGACTGTCGCTTAATGAAGACAGAACATATATCAAATGTTATATGGGAGATACAGGGCTTCTCATCAGTCATGCGTTTACTCCATCCGAGATAGCGGACGGCGAACTTTATAAGCAGATTCTGCACGATAATCTTTCAATCAACGAAGGAATGATTTTTGAGAACGCTATCGCTCAGAGCCTTGCGGCAAACGGCTACAAGCTGTTCTTTTATACAAAATATAACGAAGAAAAGCACCGAAATGATATTGAAATAGATTTTCTTATTTCTAACGGAAGTAAGACGAAGCCGAAAATTTTCCCGATAGAAGTGAAATCGGGAAAAAGATATACCACAACATCACTTGAAAGATTTATTGATGTTTTCGGTAACAGAATAGGAAAGGCATATATAATTCACACTAAAAATCTAAGCGTGAAAGATAACATTGTTTGCATACCTTGTTACATGACAATGTGTTTGTAATTTTCAACCTTACAAAGGGCCAGCAAAAACTATAACCGAATATCTAACTGAGCCGTAGAGAAAACCTCTGCGGCTTTTATATGCCCGGAGCTACTCATCCGGGCTTTCACTTTGAAAGGAGTCCTGCAAATAAAAGTCAAGCCCAAAAATGAAAAAAGCTCCGCAAAACCTGCGGAACCGAAAATGAGTACAACAAAACAGACCGATGAAAAATCATTTCGCCAGCCGGGGTTAAATTGTCATCATGTTAAGTATACTGTCCAGATTCAATTAGTACCTCTAAAAAAGATATAGCAAAAGCGTTCACCATTTCTGATGAACGCTTCCAAAATATCGTTTTTCAAGTGTAGGGAATTTTCTCAGTTTATGGGAGTCCATCCCAAAGTTTGTGTAAACCTCAATGATGGTGTAGAATAGAAGCACCGTCATGGAGGTTTTACTATGTCAAGAAAGAATCGTACCCCGGAAGAAAATGAACGCAGAGCCAAGATCCGCGAACTGCTGCAGATGGGTGGCATCAGCAGCATGGACGACATCCAGAACCTGTTCAAGGAAACCATTGCTGAGTTTATGGAGAACGGTCTCGATGCAGAGCTGGACGACGAACTTGGATACAGCAAGTATGACTACAAGAACAAAGACACCACCAACAGCCGGAATGGTCACAGCAGCAAAACGCTGC
>DCGQ01000014.1:1895-4378 GCA_002314635.1 Clostridiales bacterium UBA1774 | reverse complement strand
GCCATGAAGCATCAGGGACGAACTTCGGGACAAGTTGTCCCGAAGTCGGACGATGCCCGAACTACGGCAATCATCGGAGAACCCAATGGCGAAAGCTACAAAACCGTTCAGCGCTACATCCGTCTGACGAACCTGATTCCCAAGCTGCTGACGCTCATGGACGAAGGCAAAATGGCACTCTCTGTCGGCGTGGAGCTTTCGTATCTCCGAGAGGATTTGCAGCAGGCTGTTGCCGAAGCCTGCGATTATTACGACTGCACCCCGTCTTACGCACAGGCTGTTCGTATGCGGAAGGATTGCGGAGAACAGTTTTGCATTCTCACCCGGGAGCGTATTTACAGAATCATGGGCGAGGAAAAGGCCAATCAGCGGGAAAAGGTCAGTTTTCCGATGAAGGAGCTGCGGAAATTCTTTCCCGAGGATTCTACCACAAAGGAAATGCAGAACACGATTCTGCGGCTGCTGGAGGAAGAACATCGGCGTCAGCGCCGCAGTCGGGATTATGAGCGGTAAGAAGGGGATACCTATGGATATGAAGGTACTGGATCA
This sequence comes from Clostridiales bacterium UBA1774, assembly GCA_002314635.1. GTDB lineage: Bacteria > Bacillota > Clostridia > Oscillospirales > Oscillospiraceae > UBA1774. The sequence goes on along the minus strand of DCGQ01000014.1, from coordinate 3,829 downwards.
CAGCAAGCAGTATTTCACGGTTGACGGACATCTGGTCGCTGCCTCCTTCCAATCGAAAGGCAGCCCGGAAACCTTTCAGCACGTCCGCCGGATTCTTCTCGGAAACGCAGAAATTCCGCAGATTCGACAGGGAAGCGCTCCAACGGGTAATATGGAGGTGTGCACCTTGACAACTTCAGAATCTCAATCGTTTGTTCCCCCGAAACAGAGAAAGGAACAAATGATATGACAAATAACAGAGTTTGCTGCTTATACCGTGTTTCAACGGACAAGCAGGTGGATTACGACAGCAATCATGAGGCAGATATCCCGATGCAGCGGAAGGAGTGCCACCGCTTTGCCGAAAAGATGGGCTGGACGATCGTACATGAAGAGCAGGAGGACGGTGTTTCCGGCCACAAAATCCGGGCAGAAAACCGGGACAAGATTCAGGCGATCAAGGCACTGGCGAAGGAAAACAAGTTCGACATCCTGCTTGTTTTTATGTTCGACCGCATCGGGCGTATCGCCGATGAAACCCCGTTTGTGGTGGAATGGTTCGTCAAGAACGGCATTCAGGTATGGAGTACGCAGGAAGGCGAACAGCGCTTCGACAACCACATTGACAAGCTGCTGAACTACATCCGCTTCTGGCAGGCTGACGGCGAAAGCGAAAAGACCTCCGTCCGAACCCGTACCAGCCTCGGTCAGATGGTGGAGGACGGACATTTCAAGGGCGGCTTTGCCGCTTACGGCTACGATCTGGTCAAAAGCGGTCGGGTCAACAAGAAGAAACATGAGCTGTATGATCTCCGGGTCAACGAAGCCGAAGCTGCCGCGGTGCGCATCATTTTCGACAAGTACACCAGAGAGGGCTGCGGCACTCAGCGGATTTCTACCTACCTCAACGAGAACGGGTACCGTGCCCGCAGCGGAAAGCCGTGGCATCCTGCCTCCATTCGCGGCATCCTTACGAATCTGACCTATACCGGCGTTCTGCGCAGCGGAGACAGCCGTTCCGAAGCACTGAAAGAACTTCAAATCATTTCCGATGAGCAGTTTCAAACTGCGCAAAGTATCCGCACTGCCCGCCGTGAAGAACGGGAAGGAAACCGCACCGTACCGCTGAATACGAAAGGGAAGTCTCTCCTGTCCGGCAACGTGTTCTGTGCACATTGCGGTTCGAGACTTACCCTGACCACAAGCGGTAAGTATCGCCGTAAAGCTGATGGGAGCATGGATACCACATCACGCATCCGCTATGTCTGTTACGGCAAGACCCGAAAGCAGAGCGAATGCGATGGGCCGACCGGCTATACGATGCGGAAGCTTGACGCGATCATTGATCAGATCATCCGAGATCTGTTCGCAAAAATGAAGGGCGTTTCCAAAACCGAACTGGTTTCCGCTCGTTTTCAGAAAGAACTGACGGATCTCAGAGTGCATGCTGAAACGATCAAAGCCGACCACAAGAAGGCCGCAGAAAAGACTGCGCTGCTGAAAGGCGAGGTCATTCGCTGTATTCAGGGCGAAAGCTCATTTTCGAGAGATATGCTATCGGAACTGATTACGCAGGCCGAAGCGGAAGAAGGTGCCCTTCAAAAGGCGCTTGCTCAGGCGGAAACGGAGCTTGCCGATACGGAGGCTTTGCAGAAGAAACTTTCCGGGCAGTATGACGAAATGGTTTCTTGGGCAGTTCTTTACAGGAATGCCTCGATTGAAACGAAAAAGATGATCGTCTGCTGTCTGATCAAGCGTGTGGAAGTGGGCCGCGATTATAAGCTGAACATTGATTTTAATTTCGACCTGCGCCAGTTCTTTTACGGACTGGATTTTTCTTTTTGAAAAAATGGGGGTGCCACGCTCATTCGCCGGAAAATCCCAAAAACCTTTCCGGCGGGTGAGTGGCACCCCAACGAAAAAGCTCTGTTTTGTTTCCAAAACAGAGCTTTCCG
>DCGQ01000014.1:0-1780 GCA_002314635.1 Clostridiales bacterium UBA1774 | reverse complement strand
ACCCCCATACTGGTAATTCGATAGCGTATTCAATTAAGAGTGGGGTGCGTTGCCGTTGCCATCGGGCTCCCAGCTGAGCTAAACCCCCGGGACTTTTTGCGTTCCTAACGAACAGTTGGGATAATACCACGGAACTGCCGGTTTGTCAAGGAGAAAATCAAAAAAATCTGCCGGTTATTTGAAAACCGGCAGATCATGCTGCTCAGCAAAGGGGAAAGACGGAACGCAGGGCGGGGTACAGCTGCCGATAGGCGGCATACCGCTCCGCGTAAAGCCGGGTCAGCTCCGGATCCGGCTCCGTAACGGCAGAAACCCTGTGAACGGCCTGCGCGGCCTCCGCAACGCTGCGGAAGCTGCCGCAGCTGACGGCGCTGAGCAAAGCAGCGCCCAGACCGGGCCCCTGCTCCGTTTCTGGCAGCTCCAGCGTCAGTCCCAGCACATTGGCAAGGATTTCTCGCCACAGGGGACTCTGTGCGCCGCCGCCGCAGACGGTGGAACGGGAGACGCTGAGACCCGCATCCCGGGCGGCCTCCAGCCCGTCCCGGAGACCGAAGGCAACGCCTTCCAGCACGGCCTGCGTCAGATCCGCACGGGCAGTATCCATGTGCATCCCGAGGAAAACGCCTCTGGCAGCCGGGTCATTGTGAGGCGTGCGCTCACCCATCAGATAGGGGAGGAAATACACCCCGTTTTTGCCCAGCATTTCCCGGGTAATACCGGCCTGTTCCCCGGCTAAATCGGTGGATTTCAGGATCCCGGCCCACCAGCTGAGACAGCTTGCCGCGCTCAGCTCGCAGCCCAGCAGATGCCAGCCGCCGTCTGCGTGGCAGAAGGAGTGTATCGCATTGTTTGGGGTACGGATATAGCTGCTGTCAGAGAGGAACAGCGTCCCCGAGGTACCCAGAGACACGTTACAGCGCCCGGCTCCCACGGTGCCGGTGCCGATGGCGGCGGCGGCATTGTCACCTGCACCGGCGGCCACGCGAACCCGGTCGGTGAGGCCCAGCGCATCGGCGGCCTCCCGGGTCAGGGTGCCTACGGTTTCGTAGCTTTCATAAAGCTTTGGCAGCTGGCTGCGGCTGAGTCCGCAGATCTCCAGCATCTCCCCGCTCCACTGACGATGCTCCACATCCAGAAGCAGCATTCCGGCCGCGTCGCTGCAGTCCGTGGCAAATTCGCCGGTGAGCAGATAGGTCAGATAATCCTTGGGCAGCAGAATATGGGCGATTTTGTCGAACAGCTCCGGTTCCTGCTTCTGCATCCAGAGCAGCTTGGGTGCGGTGAACCCGGCAAAGGCGATGTTGCCGGTATAGGCGGCCAGCTTCTCCGTGCCGATTTCACGGTTCAGCCAGTCGGTTTCCGCGGCGGTGCGCCCGTCATTCCACAGAATCGCGGGACGCAGCACATTGCCGTCCCGATCCAGCGCTACCAGACCGTGCATCTGACCCGCAACGGCAATGCCGGAGACCTGCGCCCCGTCAATGCCCTGAATCAGCTCGGGGATCCCGTCCCACACGGCGTTTTTCCAGAGCGCGGGGTCCTGCTCCGACCAGCCGGGGTGGGGCATGGAGAGCGGATAACTGCGGCTGACGATCTTCTTTATCCGGCCCTCCGCGTCCATCAGCAGCAACTTGACGGCGGAAGTGCCCAGATCAATTCCAATGTAGTACATGAAAAGCCTCCATTCCGGTTATCGGGTATAGAAGTGCCGCACAGGTTCTGTGCGGCACATTTTTAAAATCAAATCAGAGCGGCGGTGATAATGGCCATCTTGTAGACC
>DCGQ01000046.1 GCA_002314635.1 Clostridiales bacterium UBA1774 | reverse complement strand
GCCGTTGATGGTGATGTTGCTGCCGCCGCCTTGGCTGCCGCCGCCGATGCCCGCGCCATAGTTGCCGCCGGTAGCGATCACCGTGCCGCCGTTGATGATGATGTCTCTGCCGCTGCTTTGTTTGCCGCCGCCGATGCCCGCGCCAAAGTTGCCGCCGGTGGCGATCAGGGTGCCGGTGCCTTCGGTCTGGCCGTATATGGTAAGCATGCTCTCTTCGGAAATACTGATACCGGCATTCATATCCGTGGCCGTAATGATCAGGGTACAGCCGTCCATCAGGATCAGATGTACTTCGCCGCTGACCGTCACATTCGCGTCGTTCAGCGTCACATCACTGTTGACCACATACCAGCCCTCGGTCCATGTGCCGGTCATCATGGTGGTCACGACGGTGCAGCCGTTCTTCGTCTGCTCCGCGCCGATGGCGTCGATGTACGCAACATCGTCCTGCATTGCCGCGCTCGCCGTGATGCCCATCGCCGTGATAAGCGAGAACAGAACGGTGAGTGTGAGCAGAATGCACAGCATTTTTTTCTTCATGTTGAATCCTCCTGCTATCTTAATAATATTTGCCTTTTTCGTAAAGGTCGTGATACTTTTTCCCGCAAAGCGCCCCCTTCGCACAGCTTTGCATTGTAATTCTACACCGTTCTTTGCGAATATGCAACACAAAATTGAAATGAAGAAAAATCGGAACGGGCAGTTTTATTGCCCTCATTTTTCGCTAGACTGTGTTTATCCGGAAAAGGAGGAAGCTTTTATGGAAACGGCAAGGGTCTATATCTCGGTGCGGGTTCTGATGCTGCCCAGCGGCAGAATGATCCCGCTGGCTCTCACATGGGAGGACGGGCAGGTTTACCGCATTGACCGGGTGGGGCGGGTACGCCTCATGGAGGACTGCAAAACCGGCAGTCTCAGCGACTGCTACACCATCTATATCTGCAACCGGGAGAGCCGTCTCTATTTCGAGCATTCCCGGGAGCTGACCGGAACCACCATCGGCCGCTGGTATGTGCTGCGGCAGGGCTTCCGGCAGTAAGCACCACAAAGAAAACCCTGCGGGAACCTGTCCCGCAGGGTCATTTTGTCAGATTGTGTCAGCTTACGATGCAGCCCTTTCCGTTGGCCTTGGCCTCATAGAGCTTCTCATCCACCCGCTGGAAGGCAGCGTCCAGCTCCCCGTCCGCAGCGGCAATGCCGATGCTGATGGTTCGTGCGAAGTCCGGGTAAGCATCCCGGGAATGGTAGCGGCGCTGCAGCACCTGAGCCAGACGCAGCGCGTCCCCCGCGTCTGCCGATACGCAGATCATCAGGAACTCATCGCCGCCCCAGCGGCCCGCGCAGACATCCAATCCGGTTTCCTCGATGGCGCCGCGGATGCTGTCCGCCAGCAGACGAAGCACCCGGTCGCCCTCCCGGTGGCCGAAGCTGTCGTTGATCTGCTTGAAATTGTCCGCGTCCAGCATCAGCAGGGAGAAGGCCTTCCCCTCCCCGGCGGTTTTTTCGATGATGTTTTCCAGCTCGCGCCGGTTGTACAGCTCAGTCAGCGCATCCGTGGTGGCCATACGCCGGACGATCTCATTATACGCCTCCAGATCGGAGGTGACGGTATCAATAAAGGTAGCCAGCCGCTGGGTCAGCGAATAGTTCTTCTCGCTGCGTTCCACCCTGCGGATGCCGGAGCCGTCGGGACTCTTGTTCCCTTCCCGCATGGAGGTAGTCACCATGGTCTCATTGAAGATCAGCATCCGGTTTCCCCGGCGCAGCAGCTCACCGCCGGTGAGGAATCCGCTGCAGGCGGCCACCTTCCGGAACACCACCAGTTCATTGGATAGATTTTCGCCCCAGAAGAAGGAACGGCCCAGACAGGAGTTGACGTTGATGACCTGAGGTTCAAATGTGGCGATCTCGTTCAGCTTGGCGGCGATCCCGTCCAGAATCACATCGGGCGAGCCGAAGGACAGGCGGATCTTCTGCCCGGGACGCAGATCGTTCATCATCATGGTAATGCTGCCGTCCTCGTTCAGAATGAAGGGGCAGCGAAGGAACAGCATCCCGTCCGCCTCATAGCACAGGGGAAATTCGATGGTCTGCGCCACCACCATGCCCGGCTGTGCCTCAATTTTCAGGTATTTCCGATACAGATCAAAGGCGGGCGCACCGTCCACCTCATACAGAACCGACCCTTCGGACTTGGTGGCGGTGAAATCCTTGCCGATGCCCTTCCAGCCAACGATCACATCTGCCCGGGCGTGGAAATTCTCACCGCCGATGAAGGTCATCACCAGCGCGGTGGTGGACATTTCCCCTTCGGAGGAGAACACCATGGCGGGAACGCTCATGGTGATGGTGGCAGCGGCGCCGCCGGTCATCACGATATCCGGGTCGATGCTTTCCGCCAGCCGGTTCATATTCTGCACCCCCGTCAGATCGGCGCCGGCATTGAAGCTGATGAGCCGGATCCACGGGTTGGCATTCACATATGCGATGGCCTCGTCCACGGTCTTTTCATAATTTGCCGGGTCAAAGAGAAACTGCTTCATCTCCAGACGGGTATCCGGATCCTCAAACAGATTGCAGACCACCATAGCCGGACTTTGGGAAATCTCATTGGCGGAGAACGCCAGACCGGCGTGCGTCACCACATATTTTGCGCTCGGCAGGCAGAGGGCGATGGTGTCCCGGATAGGCAGGAAGCATTCCCCCTGCTCGTCCGCCACGTAGACCTGCACCCAGATATTCCGGATGCCCTTTCCGGCTGCCCAGTCGGCCACACGGCCCAGATCAACGACCAGCTTGGACTGCGTTGTATATTCAAATGTAAACTGTTTCATGGCGTATCCCTCACAAAAATCCCGGATGAAACCCAGATATGCCTACCGTACTTTATTTGCCTGCATTATACCTTTTTCTTGCGAAAATTACAATACCTTTTTTCGATTAATCTAGAGATTTATTGAAAAAAAGTCACCCTTCGCCGGGATGTAGTCCCAGTGAAGGGTGGCACGGATAAATCCTTCCGGAAACGGCGCACCTGCGGCTCCCCGTTTCCCTGTTCTGTTTCACGGTCAGGAACGCTTTGACAGGAGGCCCTTCTGCAGCAATGCCGTCAGTTCTGCCAGATTGATGACTCGCCTCGTCTCGCCCTTTATCTCCATATCCGCGAGGGCGTCCCTCTCGTTTTCGTATTCGGAAAGAGACTCGCTCAGCAGATTCATAAATTCGTAGTCGGACATCTCCGATTCGTCATCTTCCTCTGCAATCTCGTCCTCCTCGTAATCCTCATCGTCATAATCTTCGCTGCTGTCCGCTTCGTCATCCTCAGATTTTGCTTCTTTCCTGCCATTTTCAAACAGATGCCGGATCAGTTCATCACTGCTGGAATACACCGATTCTTCCTCGTCCTGCTCTGTGTATTCCCCGGCTTCGTCCGTGTTCTCCTCATCCAGATCGGAGAACAGACTGCGGATCAGATCCACATCCGATTTCTGATATTCCGTTGCTTCCTGCGGAGTTTCGCGGGCAGTGCGTTCATAGAGCTCATCGTCCGCCTCAGAAGCAAAGTGGGTCGGCTGTGCTCCCGCAGGCTGTGCCATCGACAGTGCGGCAGAAACCTGCTGCTTCACGATATCCTGCACCCGGCTCATCATGGTATCGCTGTTGAAATCCCGGATGCTCTGCATGACGCCGAGCATATCCTTCATGATCTGCTCCATGTTCCCGTTGTCCTGCTGCATGATCACCGTCTGCGGAACCGGGAACGGCTGCTGAACCGGAACCGACTGCACGCCGGTATTCGCGAGGGTAAGGCTGTAGTCCGAAACCGGTTCTTCCGGCTCGTCCGCCTCCATGCTGTCAAAGCTGACGGCAGCTCCTTCCGCGGCACGTTTCGCTTCCACCTGCTTCCGGGCGGCGAAGGCCTCCTGCTCCCGCAGCAGCTCCTCCTCAGACATTTCAACCAGCATGACCCGCTTGGGCAGATGCTGCTCCGACTCCTCAGGTGCCTTCAACGGATGCCGCTCCTCATAAGCGGCAGCGTATTTCTCTCTGCCGTCCCCGATAAAGCCTTCCCAGTATTCCCTGCCGGATTCGCTGCTGAAATACTGCGTCTCATAACCATCCTGCTCGAACATGGTGACGGTGTTCTCCGGCACCTCCATGGTAAAGGTGGAACGATCCGACGCGGACATGATGGCAAAGGCCTGACCACGGGGCGCGGTGATGATCTTCTCCTGCTCCATCTCGTTGATGCCGCCGGCCTTTTCATACAGCTTGCACAGGTCGTCCATATCGTTGGGAGCCAGTG
>DCGQ01000029.1 GCA_002314635.1 Clostridiales bacterium UBA1774 | reverse complement strand
CGCGATGGCCTCTTCGTTCTCTCCGACCTCGGAAAGCGCCTGAATTGCAAGGGATATTGCCTGTTTGCGTGTCATAGTGAAAACCTCTCCTTCTGTGTTTTCACTATCCGATAATCATCGGAACGCCATAGGTGCTGAACCGCACATTCTGTGTGATATCAAAGTTGTCAATGGCCTTGATCAAACCCACGCAGCCCACCTGAAACAGGTCATCGGCATTTTCGCCCTTCTGACTGCGTCTGGCTGCAAAACGCTGAATGACCGAAAGAACCAGACGCAGATTTCCTTCGATCAGGCGGCTGCGGGCCTCCCGGTCGCCCGCCTTCGCTCTCCGGAGCAGCGTTTCGGTTTCCTCCTGTGTCAGCGTCGGCAGAGAAGCCGTGTTGACCCCGCAGATTTCCACCTTACCCAGCATGTTCTTACCTCCGGCGGATGGTCTCCGCAAAAGGTAGTATTGCCCGGAATCCGGCTTTCATGCCCGGATTTCCAGCGCAAAGTGCTCCAGTTTTCTCCATATCCGTCTGCTTTTCGCACCCTTAACGAATCCGGAAAACCCGGTTGGATCAGAAAGGAGTTCCCATGTCACAGGCCGAAATCACCACCTCCCTGACCGATCTCATCATGGCAATCGAAGTATTCGTTCTCACGCTTCTGCTCCGACGGACCCCCGGCAGCAGCATCCGGAAGCAGACATGGATCCGGTTTTTCAGCTGGCTGACCGTTTCCTGTCTGCTGGGCTTTGTAAATCACGGATTGCTGCCGGAGCATTCTCTGTCCCGACGAATCCTTTGGATATTCCTTTACGCCGCGTTATTCCGCACCACATGGATGCTTCTTCCCCTTTCTGCGTTTCATTGCCCGGAAAGGATTTCCATACTGCGCTCAGGGAAACCATGGCTGCTTTTTTCCATTGTGCTGTACCTTCCTGCCACGCTGATTTATCTGCTGACAGACGCAGACACGCTGTACTGGTATCTGATCTATGCAGCCGTGATTGCAGTCATTGCTGTGACCCGCTTTGTTCTTCTGGCGCTGCGGCGGCACAGGGTCGGGCAGTTGATGGCTACCGCACTGTTTTTCGCCGCGCTTGCGCTGCTGGTGGAGTTTTTCAAAATTGGATGCTTTCACCTGATCTGGGATTTTGATGAAAACGGCACCACGCATTTTATTCTGATGATCAGCATTTATTTTCTGTATCTTGCCGCCAAAACCGATGCATATTAAAACCACCCCGCTGATTCCGGTTCGGTTCCGGAAATCAGCGGGGTGTATGGTTATTTCACAGGATGTTTACTCCGCATCCTTCTTGGGTCTCATGGAGCTGAAGCACTTTCCGCAGATATTGCAGCGTTTTTTAGGATCGTAGCGGCAGAAACGCACATCGTCTCCCATATAGTTGTAGTTATACTTGCTGGCGAAGAAGCCCTTCTGTTTGCCTTCCTCTGCGGGGGAACGGGTGATGGTTCCCCATGTGCCGGCCATAAAGGCGGCCTGGAACGTCACCGGCTTGTTTACCTTGCGGAAGAGGATCGGGCAGTGCCACGTGTTGGCCGGAATGCGGACAACCGTAGGCTTGGTGATCACCTTGGATTCCATATGATCCGGATCGTCGCCGATGGTCATGGTGATTTCCGCATCGAAATCGAAGATGTTCATCGGGTCGGCACCCATAAAGAAGATGTACTCTTCAACACCCTGATGGAAATGGCAGGCTTCCGTATCGTTCATGCCGGCAAAGGTCTGCCAGCCGCAGTGGAAGGTAGCGCCTTCCATGTAGGTCTCGCCGCGGAAATAGAACTGAGGAGAGGGACACCAGGGACCCCAGTTGGTCTTCTCCTTAGGGCAGGCCAGAATATTCTTGGCAACCTCGGGACTGAGAGCGGGCTTGGGAGCCTTCAACACGGTTGCATCGGAATAGGGTTTGGACTTGTTGGTGGGAGTAACAACGCATTCGCTGGAATCGGGTGCCTTTTCCGGATCGTAAGCGCCGGTATCGGTATAGGAGGTGACACCGTCCTCGTTCACCACCGTCCACGGCACATACGTGTAGAGAGGTTCGGCGTTCTTATCCCGCAGGGAGAAGCATTCGCCGCAGTAGGTGCAGGGCTTTCCCGGATGAAGAATGCACTCGTGCTCGCATTCATCGCCGATATACTGATAGGATTTTCTGCCGTTGGGGTACTGGATATACTTCACCAGACCGGTTCTGCCGGACTGCATGATGGCCTGGAACATCAGCGGCTTATCCACACGGACGAAGTCCAGCGGACTGTGCCACCAGCCCTTGGGCAGATGGATGATGGTGGGTTCGGTGATGACGACCTTTTCCATGGTCTGCAGCGTGGGTCCCATATAGAAATGGACTTCTGCATCCCAGGAAGAGAACACATCGGGCAGCTTTGCGCCCAGAAATACCAGATATTCATCTTCACGATGGAAGTGCGGCTCGGTCTCCAGACGGACAGGCTTCAAAAACACCTGATAGCCGAAGTTGATACCCGCATCGGGCATATTGCGAACGCCGCGGAAATAGGCCTGAGGGCTGAGAATCCAGTCGCCCCAATGGGTTTCCTCGGGTACAAATTCATAAAATAGCTTCTCGTATTTTTCCTGCATGGTATAAGCTCCTTTCGGATGAATGTATATGGCTCATTTTACAGGAATCGTTTGCAAAACACAAGCGTTTTCATGCATAAAACCCAAAATCCAAGAGTCTCAGTCCTTTTTCCGAACTGCCGCTTTTCTCTCTGCGCTTTGTTTGTCCGTGAGCTGCCCCAGAATTCCAAAGGCCAGCGTCAGGCATATGGCCTGACCGTGCGTCAGGATGTTGAAGCAGCCGGCGCACACGCAGGACGCCGCCATCAGGAAAAGCGGAAAGGCGTTTCGTTTTTCCCTTTCCCGGCTGAGCAGCTGCCACAGGAATCGGGCAAGGATATACAGGAACAGGACAAGTCCGATCACACCGCAGATCCAAATTATATCAATATAGATGCTGTCGCTGTAAACCATGCTGTATCTTGTCTCCGAGGCTTGACACATACCGAAGCCGAACAGAATATGCCCCAGTCCGCTGTCCAGTATGAGATCACGACAGTTCACCCAGAGTTCCACGCGGTCAATCGTAGAGACCAGACTCAGGATATTCTTTTGCAGGATCGGAATCTGAACTTTGATCTCCTCCAGATCATGCCGGAATACATACAGTGAAAAGCCGCCGTAACACAGCGCAGCGCAGATCGGCACCGCAAAGGCCAGAATCCTGCCTGCCATCTTCCCCCGAAGCGGACGATACAGAATCATCATGGCAATCAGGCAGAGCGTCAGGACAAAAACATTTCTGGTCTTACTATAGTAAATGGTGAACACTGCCGAAGCCGCAAGGAGGAAGTATATACCCCGCATCACCGGATGCGCCTTTTTCTGAATGAGCATCCAGAGGCTCCACCCCAGCAGCCAGCAGCCCAGAATGCCGCTGTCCAAAGCGGTTGTCTGAAATCCCGGGTACTGTTTTCCGTAATAATTCCCGCTTCTGCTGTAAAGAGCCATTCCGAAGAAGTCTTTCCCTGCACGATACTCGGCAAAAACGCAAACGGCATTCAGAAGCGCCACGCAGCACAGCGCAACCGCTGCCGGTTTCACCCGAAGCTCTCCATTCCGGAAATAAAGCGCGATCCCGCAAAACAGCGGCATATACCATGCCACTGTTCCCGCCACAGCTTCCAGATCCGTCTCTCCTTCTACAAAGCGAAGGCCCGTCATGCCGAAAAACAGCACAGAGAACGCCAGAAGCGCAATGTCCAGATCATAAGAGCCACGGTGGAAATGGAAACGCAGGTGATTGCAGAGGTACAGCAGGAAGAAAAACAGGGAAATAAAATACATATACTGATGGTTATATCCGGTAATGCCCTTCTTCTCCATCAGCCAGACAGCGGGAACCTTGAAAAACAGGCTGAACAGCAGAAAACCCCAGAACAGTCCAAAGAAGACGCCGGAAAGAATCCGTCGTGTTTTCTGAACACGCCAGTGCTCACACAAGGCCCAGCGGAACAACACGGTCAATACCGCAGCGCAGCCCACACCGAAGGCCGCTCCCAACGCATCCAGAACCAGATCATGCAGTTGAAAGGTACGCCCCCGCCCCAGCACAAGCTGAAAACTTTCATCCAGAAGAGCTGTGCCCATTGCCAGAAGCACCGGCAGAAGATAACGCCATACTTTTTTCTGCTTCTTTCGAAGCAGCGCAAAAAACCACAGTGCGGCCAGCGCCGTATACTCCAGAAAGTGAGCTGCGTCTCGGGCCAGCTCCGCGTATTTGGAGGTAATTGCATACTGCTCCGATTCCGGCAGTTCTGAGATGTCCCCGTATATGGCGCTGACTGCCGGAGCGGAAACCGCGGAGGATGTGACGTCGGTTGCAGCTGCGCTGCGGGCGGACATCCCGAAAACAAAGCCATACAGCAGCACCAGCATGACCAGCACCGCAATACGAACCGGTTTGCGATACCCGTTCAGCATGGTATCCTGTGTTTTTTTCCACATATCTTTGCTTCTCCCAAATCCATTTCGATCATCGGAGCCCTGCCATGCATTCGCTGCGCCACGGCAGGGCTTTACCGCAGTTGTTCCGAAAGATATCTGCACAGTGCGTTTTTCCAATCCGGCAGCAATGCAAAACCATTCTCCGACAGCTTGCTCGTATCCAATCGGCTGTTAAACGGCCTTGCCGCTTTGTTCAACCCATATTCAGCTGTGCTGACCGGTATTACGCTGGTTTTCAGACCACACTGGCGATAAATCTCCACGCAAAAGTCATACCAGGAAATATAACCGCCCTCGTTGGCCGCATGATAGTACCCGTATTTCTCCGTTTCGCACAGGTCAGTCAGCAGTCTTGCCAAATCCACGCAATAGGTCGGTGTGCCGATCTGATCGTTTACCACCCTCACCTCGCTGCGGTTTTTCCCGGCATGAATCATGGTATTCACAAAGTTTTTTCCGTTCATTCCAAACGCCCAGGATGTGCGGACGATATAGTATTTTTCCAGCGTGCGAGCAACGGCCATTTCGCCTTCCAGCTTTGTCTGTCCGTATACATTCAAAGGACTGCACGCCGTACAATCCGGCTTCCACGGTTCCTCCCCCTGCCCGTCAAACACATAGTCGGTGGACAGATAGAGCATTTTACAGTCATATTGTCTGCAGGCTTCTGCAATGTTTCTCGTGCCGTCGGCATTGATCCTGCGGACTTCGGCTCTGTTCTCCGGAACCTCAGCCAGATCCACGGCCGTCCATGCCGCACAATGGATCACAGCATCCGGTTCTGCCGCTGAAAACACTTTTTCCACTGCCGCTTTATCGGTAATATCCAGACAGGCATAGCGCATACCGGCTATTCCGCCGTGGTTGGAGCTGCCGGACCAGAATTCTGCCGCACCCGTGCCGATTCCTTCATGTCCCCTTATTCGCAGTTCCCGCATGACATCATAGCCAAGCTGCCCGCCGGCACCGGTAACCAGTATTCTCATGGATTTCTTTCCTTTGCCTGATACATTTGTTTTTCAGCAAATCATATATCAATGAACCTGTTGCCACCGGAAATCGGGTACTTTTTTCATCAGCAGTTCTCCAGATAGACAAACTGATTATCCGATTCCGACAGATTGGGACCGTTCCGATCTTTTTCCGATAAAACCGGGGTCAGACCATGCAGCAGACTGCCCCAGTCCACCTGCACCTCCGGTGCATCAAACCGCATTCCGCCCTCGGCTGCTTTCTGATAGACATTGTCACATTTGTAGCGAAATTCCACATCGTCTGTCAGTGTCAGAAATCCATGTGCAAATCCGCGGGGGATATACAACTGTCTGTGATTCTCCGCACTCAATTCCACGGATACCCACTGTGCAAAGGTCGGCGACCCCTTGCGGATATCAACTGCTATATCCATCACAGCTCCCCGGGAACAGGAAACCAGCTTTGCCTGTGCATAAGGCGGATTCTGCCAGTGAAGTCCGCGAAGCGTGCCTTTCTGTGCGGAAAAACTCATGTTATCCTGCACAAACTCCGTGGTGATTCCCAGTGCCTCGTATTTTGCCCTATGGTATGTTTCGGTAAAGAAACCCCGATGATCTCCAAACACATCTGTTTCGATGATGAGAACATCGGGAATCCCGGTCATAATTTTCCTCATTTACCCGCGTACCTTCCCTTCGGCTACCGCCTGCAAATGCTTTCCGTAGGGGCTTTTCCCATAACGCTCAGCAGATTGCAAAAGCTGCTCCTTGTCGATCCACCCATATCGAAATGCGATTTCTTCCGGCGCGGAAATCTGAACTCCCTGACGTTTTTCAATCATTCGGACAAAATCAGCCGCTTCCATCAGACTGTCAACGGTGCCCATATCCATCCACGTAAATCCTCGTCCAAGCAGCTGCACATCCAGCAAGTCATCATGCAGGTACATTTCGTTCAGACTTGTGATTTCCAGCTCGTTTCTTGCGGACGGGGTAATGCTTTTCGCTTTTGCGCTGACGCCCGCAGGATAGAAATAAAGGCCTGTGACCGCGTAATTGCTTTTCGGTTTTTCCGGTTTTTCTTCGATTGAAGTCACTCTCCCGGCTTCATCAAACGCAGCCACGCCAAACCGTTCCGGGTCAGGTACATAATAGCCAAATATCGTTGCTCTGTGGTTCTGCTCTGCGTTCTGAACCGCAGTCCGCAGAATTGCTCCAAACCCGTTTCCGTAGAAGAGATTGTCCCCCAACACCATTGCGCCGGCTTCCCCGTTCAGGAAGACCTCTCCCAGTGTGAATGCCTGCGCCAGACCATCCGGTGAAGGCTGCACCTGATAGCAAAGGCTGATTCCGAACTGGGAACCGTCTCCCAGAAGGGCCTTCATCTTCGGTGTATCTTCCGTTGTGGAGATAATCAGGATTTCACGGATTCCGGACAACATCAGAGTGCTGAGCGGATAATAGAGCATGGGTTTATCATATACCGGCAGCAGCTGCTTACTGGCAGCCATTGTTAATGGATAAAGTCTTGTGCCGGAGCCGCCTGCAAGAACGATTCCCTTCAAGCTCAGCCCTCCCTTCCGAATGCAGAGGCACAAATGTTCAGGATACACCCGACCATTTTGTAACATTGTATCACAGTCCTGACGGCTTTACAATTTCAATTTTGAAACATCATATCCGGGATATTTCCACCCTTGCAGCAAGGAGGCCGGGACAGGCCTTTACAAGGAGTCGGTTGGTTACTATAATGTATGAGCCATCGGACAATCTCTTTGCGAATGATTTGCGAGGTACATTATGAATTTGGTGATATACATACATGGGAAAGGCGGTAATGCCGCAGAAGCTGAGCATTATCAATACCTATTCCCGAATGACACGGTTATCGGGTTCGATTATCAGTCCGACTCACCGTGGGAAGCACAGACGGAGTTTTCGGAATACTTCAACCTGATTTCGGGCGGTTTCGAAAGAATCTATCTGATTGCCAACAGCATCGGTGCGTATTTTTCGCTTTGTTCCCTTGCAGAAAAGAGAATCGCAAAGGCTTACTTCATTTCTCCCATTGTCGATATGGAACGGCTCATTTGCGATATGATGATGTGGGCAAATGTCACAGAGGGCGAACTGGAAGAGAAACGCGAAATATCCACGGTGTTCGGCGATACGCTCTCGTGGGAATACCTGCAATGGGTGAGAACACATCCGATTCGTTGGAAAATACCCACCGCGATCCTGTACGGCGGGAAGGACAACCTGCAAAGTCCGGACACGATCACCGCCTTTGCCGATACCTTCGGCGCCAGTGTCACCGTTATGGAAAACGGGGAGCATTGGTTCCACACGGAGGAACAAATGGCATTTTTGGATGACTGGATCAAAAAGGATGCCGGCGAACGGATATGAACCTATACCGGTCTCAACAGGGAGCCGCAATGGTATGTTTGGTAAAATATGTTGTCCGGCACAAACAAAGACACCATCCTGGATTTCTCCAAGATGGTGTCTTTGTCATAAGCATCAGAGGGAACACTTCACGGCGAAACCGCCGCTGTAAAAGAAAGTGTTCGCCCAATGCCTGTTTGGTGGAGGCGGGGGGAGTCGAACCCCCGTCCGAAAGCGTTTCAGAAGGAACTTCTCCGTGCGCAGACGGTCATTGCGGGCCAGAGCCCCATTCCCCTTCGCGCAGGCAGGCCGTCACGCCTGCGAGTCAGGTAGCTTCATGATGCGTGGTGCGCGCAAAGCTTAGCGCACGCACGGACGCCACTTCGTAACGCCCGACATCCGGGCCGTGGCCCTCCCGGAGCGGACGCGCAGCCTTAAGCGGCTACGAGTTCGTAAGAATCGTTGTTGTTTGATTTATAAGTGCCCGTTTTAAGGATGGCAGGCACATCCGCACGCTATTCCAACCTCTGCGCCCCCGTCGAAACCAATACGCCCCCATATTGCCGCCCCGATGGGGCGGTAAAAAGGGTTGTATGGTCAGAAAAGAGCGGCTTAATACTGCTCCGGCAGCGGATAGGTTTCACCGAAGGTATCGACCGTCACTTTTTTCATGATCTGCTTTTTCAGCGGCTTGTTATTGTAGATATTCGTCTTGGTTTCCGCGATGCGATCCACCGCGTCCATGCCGGTCAGCACCTTGCCGAATGCAGCATAGCTGCCGTCCAGATGCGGCGCGTCATCGTGCATAATGAAAAACTGGCTGCCGGCGGAATCCGGTCTGGCAGAGCGTGCCATACTCAGCACACCACGGGTATGCTTCAGATCGTTCTGGAAACCGTTGATGGCAAACTCGCCCTTGATGCTGTAGCCGGGGCCGCCGGTTCCCTCACCGAAGGGACAGCCGCCCTGAATCATGAATCCGGGAATAATGCGGTGGAAGGTCAGCCCGTCATAAAAGCCATCCTGAATCAGATGCACGAAATTGTAAACGGACTGGGGCGCGATTTCGGGATAAAGCTCTGCGGTGATCAGATCACCGTTTTCCATTTCAATGGTGACAACCGGATTTTTCGCCATGTCAGTATCTCTCCTTTATTGCTCTGTCGATTTCACGCTTTGCGCTGCGTTCCGCTTCCGCATCGCGCTTATCATGCAGTTTTTTTCCTTTACAAAGTCCCACTTCCACTTTGACATAGGGGCCGAGGAAGTACATGGACAGCGGCACCAACGCATATCCGTCCTGCGCGACCTTTGCCGCCAGTTTTCGGATTTCCCGCTTGTGCATCAGCAATGTGCGGGGACGCAGCGGATCCTTATTGAAAATGTTGCCTTTTTCATAAGGGCTAATCCGCAGACCGCGGACGATCAGTTCTCCGTTCGTCACCGTGCAGAATGCATCCTTCAGATTCACGCCGCCTTGACGAATGGATTTAACCTCCGTTCCTGCCAAGGAGATGCCTGCCTCGTATTTATCTTCTACAAAATACTCATGGAACGCTTTCCGATTGCTGGCAACCGGCTTTTTTTCCACAGAAGCCACAGGCATACCCCCCTTCTTTCTTTTGATTATAGCACATTTTTCCCTGCATGAAAAGAGTTTTTTCCTTCGCCTTTTTCCCATTATTTTACGTGCATAATCTTGCTGTATCTGTCGAATCATGGTATAGTAAGAAAAATATTTTTTGGGGGTGTTTGGCAGATGGAACGGGACAGTGCCCTGTTGTTAGGGCAGATCAGCAGCCATATGCTGAACTCTCTCAATACCGCCATCGCAGTTTCTGACCGGCTGGCCGCCCGACTGGATGCACGTGGGGAGGACAATGAGCTGACCGATCAGATTGCAGCGCTTCGGCATAATCAGTTCCAGGTTCTGCGAACGGCACAGAATATGCTGGAGCTGTCCCGGCTCACGCTGGAGGAACCGCTCAGTCTTTCCGCCGTGGATCTGAACGATTTCTGTGCCGCTTTGATAGATACTGTCCGCACTCTGACAGACGGTGCAGAGCTGTGCTTTCTCCCTTCTCCCCGTCCCTGTCTGGCCGTGTGCGATGAAGCGCGTCTGCGTACCATGCTTCTGAACCTTCTGTCCAACAGTCTGCTTCATTGTGTCCCCGGTGACCGGGTAGAGCTGCAGCTGAGCCGTACCGATACACAGCTCAGTATCACCATCCGGGATACGGGAGCGGGGATTTCGCAGGAGCGGGTCGATACGGTATTCCGGGATTATCTGCGCCAGCCGCTGGTACCGGATGCGGAACAGGGTGCCGGCCTGGGGCTCAGCGTGGCGGAAGCCATTGCAAAGGCGCACGGCGGAACATTGGTTCTCACCTCTCGCCCCGATGACGGCACCTCAGCAGTCGTTTCCATCCCGTTTCGCGGAACGGATTCCCTGCATTCTCATCACCGGGAATATGGAAGCGGAATGCGCGACATTCTGGCAGGTCTGTCTGACGTGCTGGATTACCGAAAATTTCGGCCGAATTATTTGTAAAAGCCATTGACAATTTGAAAATCTTTGCTATACTGTAAAAGCTTTCACGGACGGGAACGAAAGTGAGAGATACGCGGAAGTGCTGGAATAGGTAGACTGGTACGTTTGAGGTGCGTATGCCGACAGGCGTGTGGGTTCGAGTCCCATCTTCCGCACCAAACGGGAGCCTCCTATGAAGGCTCCCACAATATGCGCGAGTGGTGGAATTGGTAGACTCGCTAGATTCAGGTTCTAGTGTTCATTTCGGACGTGGGGGTTCAAGTCCCCCCTCGCGCACCAAAAGAATCGCCTCTGTTATGCAGAGGCGATTCTTTTTTCATTTTATTGGATATCCGATTTTGAATCGCGCTTCCCTGTTTCCGTATTTGGAAACAGGGAAGTTGTTTTAGTCTACAAGAATCCGAATTGCGGACATCAGTTCTTCCATCTGACTGCGCGTGATAAAAACCGTGCTTTTTCCTTCCCGCTGCACCAGACAGGATACACTGTCATAGGGATAAAACTCCACCATCTGCATTTCACCGGTGTCCGCTGTAAGCTCGATCCGCAGCTGCATACTGCGCTGCGGCTGTGCTCCCAGTGCATAACCGCTGCCGTTCATTCCGTCCAGCAGCTCCCGCAGCGCAGCAAGGTCGGTTTCCAATCCGGCGATGTTCCAGTTCTGTCTGCCGTCCTCTGCGGATTCCAGACGCACCGCTGTATGGGTTTCCCCGTCCAGTGTAAAAACTGCACTTTTCACAGTCTCCCAATCCGTCTGAAGGACTTCATCCGGCATCAGTTCCGCTGCAGTGGTATAGAGAAGCGTATCACAGTCCGCAGACACCAACTTGTAAAGCATACCGGAACCGCTCAGGCGGGCATATCCGTCCTCCGTGAATTCAAGCTGCATCAAGGTTCCGTCTGTCCCGGTAATGGTCAGGGTTCCGTCCGGTTCATCCAGACCGTATACCTGTAAATCCAGCGCATCCGCATTCCAGCAGACGCAGCCCAGCCACTCCAGCTGCTGCACCGTATCCAGAAAGCTCTCCGTGCGTTCCTCGTCCAACACAGTCCCGTTTTCCTGCCACACATCCCCACTGCGCTGCAGACAAAGGGTTCCATATCGGGTTTCTACCGTCAGGCTGTTCATTTCCGTCAGCTCCGGCAGGGTCTCCCACCGGGCATAATCAATCAGATCCCGTGTAAACAGCTCCTGCACCTCCGGATCCGCCAGATATACCGCACCGTCTCCGCAGCTCAGGTAGCTGGCCTCTCCGGTGCCGCTGGCATTTCCGAAACACAGGGTATAGCTTCCCTGCTCCATGGTCAGCACCACGGTCAGCGCCGGTTCCGCCAGTCCATAGGCGGAGAGTTCCTCCGGTTCCGGGATCGTTTTGCTCACCGCAACGGCTGTTACGGCGCTTAACAGCGCATCCAGTTTCTCTGCGTCCACCGGGAAATCCGGTTCCGCAGGATATTGCCAGCCGTTCTCCCGGTCAAAGGACAGCGTGACCTCACCGCTGCTCCAGCTCATCGCTCGGACGGCATCGCCGTCCGCTGTCAGCACCGCAGGAACTGCCGTAGGTTCCGTCTCCGCTGCGCTTACCTTGCTGTCAGTTGGAAGCTTGGGCAGCAGGATCGCTGCCGCCAGCAACGCAGCGCAGACGATGCATAGAACCAGTAGTTTCTTTCCCCGTTTCATTGGCGATTCCTCCGAATACGGCGCACGATCCCGATGGCCAGATAGCACAGCGGCAGAACGCCCACCAACAGGATCGACAGCAGCGAGGCCAAGGCGCTGGAGATGGTCAGATAGCTGTAGCTCAGATCCTTTGCCCGGATCGTAATGCTGCTTTCTTCCTGTTCACAGAGCCAGTTCAGGCTGTTCAGGAAGAAATCCATATTGGCACCGGAAACCGATTCATCCGTAGATTCCTCCAGCAGATAGGCAGAGGACACCCACACAATCCGGCTGTTCTGTCCGCCATCCAGCGTTTTTTCGATTGCCACGCCCAACGCAAATGAGCCGTCCAGATCTCCTTCTTCCCGCTCATAGGTTTCCATGTGGTAGCCTGCCTGCTTGGAATAGGCGCCCGAGGAGGTAAGCAGCAGCCGCTGAACGCTCACATTCTCCGGCAGGGAATCGGCAACTCGGATTCCCTGTGCAATCGGCAGCAGCACCCGATAACCCTCTGCAAGCAGCGGTTCGGTGATGCTGTGACTCAGCAGACTTGGCAGCAGATAATAAGGTGTGTCCCATGCGTAATACTGTCCGCCGCTTTCCACTACGATGCCCGGCACTGCTGAAACTCCGTAATGCTCCGTCAGATTCTGCAGATTCGGCAGAACATCATCCTCGGCAGGCTGGCTCATCAGGAACAGGCAGCCGCCTGCATCCAGATATTCCAGAATACATTTCGTCTCCCGCTCACTCAGGTCGGTTTTCGGTGCCATCAGCAGCAGCGCGTCTGCATCCTCCGGAACCTGCAGTGCCGTCATCAGTTCCAGTGTCTCCAGCTGCATATTCTCCTTCTGAATCGCAGCCTTCACCGTATCGCTGACAGTAGCCTCCCCATGTCCGCTGAGCAGGTAAAGCTTCGGAATCGAACCGGCACATACATAGTCAATTGCCGTGGTTATGGCGCTCTCTCCGTTAAAGCTGACGGAGTAAGAACCGGTATACCAGTAATCGTCCCCGTATTCGTAAAGGTATATTTCCGTGTAGTCCACATAGCGGCTGCGGAGTGAGGATTCCACGATCAGGCTGTTATCCGTAACCGTATCGGTGTACTGCTGCACAAACCCCGGAAAGGCATCCGGATCCTTCTTCACCACAGACAATCTGCCGCACCGGCTTTGATAAGCGTCCAGCAGCAGGGAGACCGTATCATCTTCCTGACCGGCCCGGACCACCCAATAGATCGTTACATCCTCCGGCAGTGCCGCCAGCAGATCCTCTGTCTGCCGGGATATGGTAAAAAGGCGATTTTCGCTGGTATCCAGCTTGGTCAGCCGGGCAGGCACCGCGTCAACCGCCAGATTGACGGCCACCGCAATGGCGATCACCAGCAGTGCCGCCAGAAGACTGTAGCCGCCGATGCGGAAGCTGCGGGAGCCGATGGTCTGTTCCAGCCGCTTTAAGCTTTTTTTCATTCGCTCCACCGCCGTTTCTCCATGCTCTGTACGCTCAGAAACAGGAATACGCCGATCACCGTCAGGAAATAGACAAGACCGGTAATGTCAAACACGCCGTCCACGAAGGTGTAGAAGCGTTCATACAGGCTCAGCTGCCGGACGATCTCCGGAAACAGACCCTCAAAGCTGCTGCCGAAGCAGAGATACAGGGCAACCAGTGCCGCCTCCAGTACCAGTGCCAGCACCACCGCCGCAAAGCCGCTGCGGGTCATCAGGCGGACGACCACCGCCAGCAGAATCACGCAGACCGTAAAAGCAGCCAGAGATGCACCTGCCGTAGAGGATACCACAGAGCACAGGCTGCTGAGAAAGTAGTTCAGCAGCATCACCACGAAGCAGAGACCCGCTGCGGTGGCCTGATTCTCCGTCACAGAGGAAACAAAGGTGCCGATGGCCAGCAGTGCGGCGCCCAGAAACAGAAAGCCGCAAAGGGAACCGTATGCGCCCGCCAGATTCACGGCTCCGAAACGGCAGAGCAGCAGCGGAAACAGGCTCATAATCAGAATCGGAATCAGCAGAACCACCAGCATGGCGCAGTATTTCCCCAGTACCACCTGTGTCATGCTCAGCGGCAGGGAATACAGAAGCTGATCCGTGCGTTGCCGCTTTTCCTCTGCCAGCACTCGCATGGTCAGAATGGGAACGGCAATCAAAAACACAAAGCACATTCCGCTGGGAACAAATTCAAATGTAGCCAGCGCGGATTTCAGGTTATAGACCATGGTATAGATCCCGGCAAACAGCAGCAGAAACGCGCCGAATACATAGCCGGTCACACCATTCCGATAAGTGCGCAGCTCATGGCGAAAAACCGCGTTCATGCTTCCTCCACCTCCCGCTCAGTCAGTTCCAGAAATACATCCTCCAGGCTTGCCCGCTCCACATTCATCCGCAGCAGTGTCGTTCCCCCCCGGCTGAACGCCTGAAACAGGCTGCGGCACAGCTCGTCTGCCCGTTCTTCCTCCGTGGAAAACCGGATGCAGCAGCGGTTTTCGCCTTCTTCGGACAGCTCCGCCGGCGGCAAATCCGGGATGGAATCCAGCAGGGCACGTACTTCCGTCTCCCCTGCTTCTGCCAGCACTTCCACCACTGCGGATGCGAAAAGCCGCGTCAGGTTCTCCGGCGTATCGCAGGCCGCCAGCCTGCCGTGGGAAAGAATCAGGATCGTGGTGCAGACCGCCTGCACCTCGCTGAGGATATGGCTGGACAGGATCACCGTATGCTGCTGCCCCAGCCGCTGGATCAGTTCCCGGATCTCCACGATCTGCTTCGGATCCAGACCCACGGTAGGCTCGTCCAGAATGATGACCTGCGGGTTGCCCAGAATGGACTGGGCAATGCCCACGCGCTGACGGTAGCCCTTGGACAGGAACTTGGTCTGGCGCTTATACATCTCATTCAGCTTTGTGACCTCAACGGCGTACTCGATCTGCTTTTTCATATCGTTGCGCTTTACGCCCTTGGCCTCGGCCACAAACTTCAGATACTCCTCCGCTGTCATGTCCAGATAAAGGGGCGGATGCTCCGGCAGATAGCCGATGACCTTCTTGGCTTCCTCCGGCTCGTCCAAAATATCGTGACCGTCAATGATCACGGAGCCCTCTGTCGGCCCCAAATAGCCGGTCATCATGTTCATCGTTGTGGACTTTCCGGCGCCGTTTGGTCCCAAAAATCCGTAAACCTTTCCATTTTCAATGGTAAAGCTGATGTGATCCACGGCAAGATTGTCCCCGTACCGTTTCACAAGATCGCGTACTTCGATCAATGGCTTTTCCTCCTTTGGGTACTGCCGTGCTTCGGCAGAAACCGCTGATGAAATTATAGTAAAAAGTCCTTCAAGAAACAAGAACATTCTGTAAAATATCTGCGAAAATTGTAAAAAATCCGAGAATTTTTCTCAGATCGCAAAAAATCTCCTGCCGTTTTCCAGCGTAAGCGCCGCAAGCTCCTCCACGGAAATGCCCCGCAGCTCCGCCGCTTTTTCGGCGATGAAGCGCAGATTGGAAGAATCGTTCCGCGTCCCCCGAACCGGTACCGGCGCCATATAGGGGCTGTCTGTCTCGATCATCAGCCGGTCAGCGGGCACCCTGGGCAGAACCTCCAGCGCTCTCCTGGCATTTTTGAAGGTGATCACCCCCGTAAAGGACAGGTACCAGCCTAAGTCCAAAATTTGCCTGGCCGTCTCCCAGCTTCCGGAAAAGCAGTGGACAACGCCCCGCAGGTCACCGCAGGTTCTGAGAATATCCAGACAGTCGGCGCAGGCATCCCGCTCGTGGATGATGACTGGCAGCTTTTTCCGTCTGGCAAGGTCAAGCTGTGCCTCCAGACATTCGATCTGTGTGCTTCTGTCCGCACCGTCCTCATAATGGTAGTCCAGTCCGATCTCCCCAATGGCGCGTACCTTCTGATAAGAATCGGCAAGCCTTTCCAGCTCCCCGAGGCCGTACTGACCGTATTCCCCGGCGGCCTCAGGGTGGATACCCACCGCCGCATACAAAAACGGGAATCTCTCACTGAGCTCACAGGCCATGCGGGAGGAGCGAAGATCCGCGCCGGGATTCACCGCAAAGGATACGCCCCTTTGCGGGAGGGAAGAAAGCACCGCCTCCCGATCCTCATCGAAGGCCGAGGCATCATAGTGGGCATGGGATTCAAAAAACAAAGCAGTTCCTCCTCTCTGCGGCAGTTTTGTACCGTCTCAAAGCCTCATTCCCTTTGAAGCAGTACAAAGCCGCCGATTTTTCTCTTTTTTTTCGCAAAAATCCGAAAAAGTTCTTGCATTACCCCGTAATCTATGGTAGCATATGCAGTACACTGAACAAAAACCGGCATCATGCGCCGTGCCTTCAAATATCTGAAAGGATTGATCTCATGAATAACACCCTCACTCTCATCATCACCATCATACAGCTTCTTTCCTGCCTGTTCCTCACGCTCGTCGTTCTGTTCCAGTCCGGTAAGCGTTCCGGTCTCTCCGGTGCCATCGCCGGTGCTGCCGATTCTTTCCTGACGAAGAACAAGGCCAAGACCGTGGATGCCAAGCTTGCCAAGGCCACCAAGTGGGTTGCCGGCTTGTTTGTCGTTCTGACTCTGGTTCTGAATATCCTGTAAACACTTTCCGAAAGAATGGGAGAAGCCGACCGGCTTCTCCCTTTTTCGTTCTGCAAAGAAGAGAGCGGCGCAGCCAGCGTGCCGCTCTCTTCTTTTATGAATGCAATCAGGCAAGTGCTGCGGTGATGATGGCCATCTTATAGACCTCATCGGCGTTGCAGCCGCGGCTCAGGTCGTTGATAGGA
This sequence comes from Clostridiales bacterium UBA1774, assembly GCA_002314635.1. Lineage (GTDB taxonomy): Bacteria > Bacillota > Clostridia > Oscillospirales > Oscillospiraceae > UBA1774. The sequence goes on along the minus strand of DCGQ01000029.1, from coordinate 683 downwards.
GCATTCAGACCCTGCAGGATGGGGCCATAAGCCTCATAGCCGCCCAGTCTCTGTGCGATCTTGTAGCCGATGTTGCCAGCCTCGATGCAGGGGAAGATGAAGGTGTTGGCATAGCCTGCCACCTTGGAGCCGGGGAACTTAAGCTGGCCGACAACGGGAGAAACGGCAGCGTCGAACTGCATTTCGCCATCCAGATCCAGCTCGGGAGCCATTTCCTTGGCAACGGCGGTAGCCTGCTGGCTGAGACCAACGGTAGCGCCCTTGCCGGAGCCCTTGGTGGAGAAGCTCAGCATGGCGACCTTCGGCTCGATGCCGAATACCTTTGCGGTCTTGGCGGTCTCGATAGCGACCTCTGCCAGCTTCTGGGCAGCGGAAACGGTCACATTGCCTTCCTTATCAACGGAATCCTCATAGCTGATGTTGATAGCGCAGTCGCCCATGCAGAGCTTTTCCTGCACGCCGTCTTTTTCACGGACGAGAATGAAGCAGGAAGAAACAAGGTGAGCGCCGGGACGGGTCTTCACAAGCTGGAGTGCGGGACGGACGGTATCGGCAGTGGAATAGGTGGCGCCGCCCAGCAGGGAATCGGCATAGCCCATCTTCACCAGCATGGTGCCGAAATAGTTGCCCTTCATCAGATTGGCCTTGCAGTCCTCGGGGCTCATCTTGCCCTTGCGCAGCTC
>DCGQ01000047.1:3437-3589 GCA_002314635.1 Clostridiales bacterium UBA1774 | reverse complement strand
CCCACGGAACCGCCGCAATGCGCGGCAGTGGGATTCACCAGCGTGCGAACACCGTATCCGTAACCATAGCCGTTGGTACTGGGGTTGGTGAACTCCTTCATCATGCTCTCCGTCAGAAGATTCTGCCGCATCAGATCAATGGTCTTTCTGCC
>DCGQ01000047.1:2704-3376 GCA_002314635.1 Clostridiales bacterium UBA1774 | reverse complement strand
CAGAATTTCTGATAATCGCTCAAGGTGGAGATCAGACCGGAGGAAGCACTTTCATATACAGCATCGGGTCTGTGACAGGAGTCCAGCGGATCGCCCAGACATTCGGTGCAGAGACCGATGCTGCCGTCCTTCTGGCGCTGGATGCACTCCACCATTCGCTCCTGCCAGCCGGGACGGAAGCGATATCCGGTCTCGGTCATGCCCAGCGGATCAAACAGATTCTGCTGCATGAACTGCCCCAGACTCATCCCGCTTGTGACCTCCACAACAGCGGCCATGATGTCCAGACCATAGCCGTACTGCCAATGGGTTCCCGCTTCAAACTGCATGGGAACCTCCGCAAGCGCACGGATTTCCGTTACATGGTCATAGTTTGCCTGAAACTTGCTGCCGCCCAGACGCTTCTGCATCTCCTGCAGACCGAACTGGGTGGGGCTGCCGTCAAAAGCGTAGAATCCCACATTCATATTGAACAGATGCCGCATCAGAATCGGCTGCTTTGCTTCCTCCGTGTGCCAGCTTCCGTCCGCGTTCTTGACGCTCAGCTGCATATGCCGATACTCGGGCAAATACTCATAAACGGGGTCATCCATCAGGAAAACGCCCCGCTCATGCTGCAGCATACCGCAGACAGCAGAGATGGGTTTGGTCATGGAATACAGCCGGAACAAG
>DCGQ01000047.1:2510-2671 GCA_002314635.1 Clostridiales bacterium UBA1774 | reverse complement strand
TGTCCCCGGTCAGCGGTTTCGTGCCGGCCAGATCCTGCGTACCGAAATATCCTTCATAGATGGTATTCCCCTTGTGGGTGACGGAGAGAGAAGCACCGGGCAGTCCCCGATCCAGAAATTTCTGCATCAATGTATCCAAATGTTTTCCGTTTGACATATAG
>DCGQ01000047.1:2292-2481 GCA_002314635.1 Clostridiales bacterium UBA1774 | reverse complement strand
AGCCTCCTCAGATGGTATTTTCTGCAGTATATCACGATGCGTGTATTTTGTCATGCAGTTCGAAATAAAATCGTAAGAAACAATTGACAAGAAAGGGCAAAACAATTATTCTGCAACTATCGATAAAGTTAGAAACGGAGGCATATTCATGGGAAAATATGACGCACTGTTTACACCTCTGAAAATCGG
>DCGQ01000047.1:2125-2271 GCA_002314635.1 Clostridiales bacterium UBA1774 | reverse complement strand
GGGGTAGAACTGAAAAACAGAATTATTCTCACCGCAATGGGCGGTACCAGTCCGGTGGGCTTTAACGGTAAGTTTGAGGAGAAAACCAGACTGTACTATCTGGACCGGGCAAAGCACAATGTAGGCCTGATGATTCCCGGTGTCAC
>DCGQ01000047.1:700-2072 GCA_002314635.1 Clostridiales bacterium UBA1774 | reverse complement strand
CACTGGCTGTATGAATCTGAGGAGCTGTTCATGGGCCCCATCCGCAGTCTGATGGAGGAGATCCACAGCTACGGTTCCAAATTCTTCCTGCAGCTGGGCGCAGGCTTCGGCCGTTCTCAGATGGTGTTTCCGGGCATGGACAAGATGCCGAAGGAAATGCTGGCAGCCACCATGGTGGCACCTTCGGATGACCTGCCCAATGTGTGGGCACCGGAGATCCGGCATCGTGCGCTGACCCGGGAGGAAATCCACGAGATCGTGGACGCCTTCGGCAAAGCGGCAGCGCTGTGCAAGCGTGCCGGTATCGACGGCGTGGAAATCCACGCGGTACATGAAGGCTACCTGCTGGATCAGTTTGCCATGGAGAATATGAACCACCGCACGGACGAATACGGCGGCAGTCTGGAGAACCGGCTGCGCTTCGCTACGGAGATCATCCAGTCCATCAAGAAGGCCTGCGGCAAGGATTACCCGGTATCCGTGCGCTACAGCGTGGCCAGCAAGATTCGCGCTTTCAATCAGGGGGCGCTGCCCGGCGAAGCCTACAAGGAATTCGGGCGCTCCATGGAGGAAAGTCCCGCTGCTGCAAGGATTCTGGAAGCAGCAGGTGCAGACCTGCTGAACTCCGATAACGGCTCCTATGACTCCTGGTACTGGGCGCATCCGCCGGTGTATATGCCCATGGCGTGCAACCTGCCGGAAGTGACCTATCTGAAAAAATTCGTGAATATCCCCGTGGCCTGTGCCGGACGGATGAACGATCCGGATATTGCGCTGCGTGCGGTTGAGAACGGCGATATTGACGCAGTGGGTGTGGCACGCCAACTGCTTACCGACCCGGAATGGTGCGACAAGGTGCGGGAAGAACGGCTCAGCGACATCCACCCCTGCATTGCCTGCCACAACGGCTGCTTTGCCGTGAGCCATTTCAAGGGCAATCCCTGTGGCTTCGGGCGCATGGGTTCCTGTGCGCTGAATCCGATCACCATGAACGAGGCTGCCATGGCGCTGAAGCCTGCGGAAAAGGCGAAGAAGGTCGTAGTCATCGGCGGCGGTGTGGGCGGCATGGAGGCGGCCCGGGTCTGCGCCATGCGCGGCCACGATGTGGAGCTGTATGAGAAATCCGATTCGCTGGGCGGCGTGTTCCGTGCGGCGGCTGCGCCGGTTTTCAAGGAGCAGGACAAGAAGCTGCTGGAGTGGTATCAGCGGGAGCTAGTCAAGACCGGTGTGAAGGTGCATCTGAACACGGAAATGACAGCGGAAGCGCTGGCGGAATGCAAGGCGGATGCGGTGATCGCCGCCACCGGCGCTCTGCCCAGAAAGCTGCCGGTGCCCGGTTTCAGCGGAGAGAATACGGTAGAGGCCATTGATT
>DCGQ01000047.1:314-640 GCA_002314635.1 Clostridiales bacterium UBA1774 | reverse complement strand
CGGCGGCGGTCTGACCGGCTGTGAGATCGCATACGATCTGGCATTGAAGGGCAAAAAACCCATCATTGTGGAGATGCAGGACGATATTCTGAAAATCATGGGTCTCAGTGCCGCCAACTCCAATATGCTGCGGGAGCTGATCCGGTATTATGAGATACCCGTCTATACCTCCGCTTCGCTGAAGGAAATTCGCCCCAACGGTGTGCTGGTTTCCGGCGAAAACGGAGAACTGGTGATCCCGGCGGATTCCGTAGTCCTGTCCGTGGGTTATGTGCCCAATGCGCCCATTCCGGCAGCGGAAAACTGCACCGTGATCGGCGATGCAG
>DCGQ01000047.1:0-291 GCA_002314635.1 Clostridiales bacterium UBA1774 | reverse complement strand
CAAGGTTGGCAATCTGATGACCGTGATCGAGCAGGCATACCAGGCGGCATACGCCATCTGACAACAGCGTAAACAAATATATGAACCGGCCTGTCGGCTTCAAAACCGGCAGGCCGGTTTTCTTTTCCATCGGGAAAACAGGGAATAAAACAGTCCTTGCCGTTGCAAAGGAATGCAAATCGGTATATAATACCTTATTCTGAATATCAATCGTACAACGAGGCGAAGTATGCGGGAAACCATTTCCATCCGCGGTGCGCGGACAAACAATCTGAAAAATATCGATCTGGA
>DCGQ01000057.1 GCA_002314635.1 Clostridiales bacterium UBA1774 | reverse complement strand
CGAAGCCGCCCTCCGGAGGCTCCTGTCCATCGCCGAAACCGCCGAGGTCACCACTGGGAGGCGTCTGCCCGCCGGGGCCACCCATCTGCTCAAAGGAGCCGTAATGCACCTGCTGCACCGCGCTGTCGGAGAAGCCGGTGACGGTGGACGCATCGTAAACGCCTGCGCTTTCCGTGCCTTCCACATCGCCGCCCACATACACATAATAGCTTTCACCCACGGTAAATTCGGGGCAGGAAAGCACCGCGCCCTGATAGCTGCGAACCTTTGTTCCGGCCACCTCGTCCTTGTCCGGGTCATAGGCAAATACCACCCGGCCTGCCGTGTCCGTCACGATGATGGCCTCATCGGAGCTTTGATACCCGGCAAACTGCAGATTCATGGTGACTGCGCCGGAATCGTTGGAATCGTCAGCCTCCGCCCAGTCCATGGTGGAGCCAAGCGCCACCACTGTGCCGCCGTTCACATAGGAGCCGCAGTCCGAATCCAGACCGGAATCGGACATGGGACTGGCCATGGAGATCACGGTGCCGCCGTTGATGGTCAGGAAGCCGTTGGAGTCCACGCCGTCACCCTCGCTGCCCAGACCGGCCAGAATGTGCAGGCAGCCGCCGTTGACGGTCAGCACGGAAACCCCGTCCTCGTTCACATTGATGCCGTCATCCTGCGAATACACGTTCACATGACCGCCGTTGATGGTCAGGTGCAGCTCGGTGTCCAGTCCCTCAAAGCCGGAAACGATGTTCAGCACGCCGCTGCCTTCGCTGCCGCCGCCGATGTTCATGGACTGATAGGAGTAGAACGCGCCGTCGGTTTTCCGCATTTTCTTCTGGGTCTTCGCTTCGCCCTCGGAAACCTGCTGTTCCTCGTCCTTGTACTTGGTTTTCAGCATCCGGAATACATTGGTGCCGCTGAAGGTGTTCACCGTACCGTCTGCGATGATCACATTTGCGCCTGCGTCTGCGGTATCCACGGAGGCGGAATATTCGCCGCGCTCCTCCCAGCCGTTGTCGCACTCGTAAACGCTGCGGAAGATCAGCGCGGGAGCCACGGTGCAGGTCACATCCACGCCGTTCAGCACCAGCGTGACCTTGGCGGTCTCGTCGGCGAATGTGTCGTCACTGTCGCCCAGATCGATCAGGATCTGGCCGTTCCACTGGCCCTCCAGCACGTAGCGGCCCGGGCGGGTGATGTGCAGCACCGCATTGTCCCACGCTTCTTCTTCGCTGTGCATCATCCCGGTGGGAACCGTGCCGTTCTGATAGGGCAGGGTGCCGAAGATGTAGTCCTCGTAACCCTCGGCGGTGTAGTAGGCCGCCCATTCGTATTCGCCGTCATACAGGGTCTTCACAAAGCTGTCCGCGGCGATTTCGGGATAGTAGTTGATATCATGGGCGATGTAGACCGCCTCGTCACCCGGTTCGGTGCCGGTGTAGTATTCCGCCGGGGCGTTCTTCACATCCTCGTGGGCAGTGCTGATGTCCGCGTGCCAGCAGTAGTCATATTCCGGCACGGCCTCGCCGTTCACCAGAGCGCTGCCTGCGGACAGGGTGATCTGCACGGCATCCGCTTCCTCCTCCGCTGCGGGAGCGGCGCTCTGCTCCGGAGCCTCGTCCGACTGTGCAGGTTCGCTGCTCTGCTCCGGAGCCTTGTCCGGCTCCGCAGTCGCTGCCGCCGGAGCCTCCGTAGTTACCGGGTCCGTCTGCTGGATCTGACAGCCGCCCAGCAGCGCCGCGGCAAAGCACAGCGCCAACAGGCCGGAAAGAATACGCTTTTTCTTCATTTCAGTTTTTGTCCTCCTACTGATTTTCGGTATTTCCGAATCTAAAATCAGCATACCACAGAAAGCTGAAACCAAGCTGAAAATCTGGGGATAATTTTCATTTTCCGGTACAGTTTTTTGGAATCGTCAATTTTCCATTGACGGTTTCCGTTTCATCCTATATATTATATAATGTGTATTTTGTTTATCATCGGGTCCGCAGCAGGAACGCAGAGGCCCGTTTCGGGAGAGATTCATGATGGAAAAGCAGTCAGACAATGCCGTTCTTTCCTCCGATATCCTTTCCAGAATCCATGTCAGCCTGTGGACGCTGGAGGCGGACGATGGCCGCCCGCTCCGGCTGTATCTGGACAGCGCCGCGAAAGCGCTGCTGGGCGCGGGTTCTGAGCTTTCGCCGGAGGAGGTCTATCAGCTCTGGCACAGCCGCATTGACACCGGCTCCCTGCGGGCCATCACCGAAGCCTTTGAGAAAATGAAGGCAGGGGAACACGCGGAGATGCAGTACCCGTGGTACTGTCCGGACGGGCGCACCATTCGGATCCGCTCCGACGGCATCCGCGATTCCGCCTATCCCGGCCTCCGGATCGTGGGTTCATGGCAGGACATTTCCGATCTCCTTCATTTTGACCGGAGCCTGTTTGAGCAGCTGCGTCAGAAGGAGCTGGAGCTGCTGAAATCCCGCTTCCTTGCGGAGGCTCTGGCCTATGTTTCCGACCAGAACCCGGACGCGGAGAAGTTCATCCGCTTCATCAGCAGCAGAGCCATTGAAATTCTGGGCTGCGATCAGGTCATCTTCCAGCAGTCTGATGGCCGGAAAACCGTGTTCAGCGCCCCGGATCTGGAGCCCTTTGAGGACGATATCTGTGCCGACTGTCCCTTTGAGCTGTGCCGCAGCAGTAAAAAGCTGAGCGGCAGCGGCATTATCATCATGGAGGACTGCGCCAAGGGCTATCAGGGTGAGTTTGTCCATCCGAAATGCCCGGTGAAGTCCCTGTATATGCAGCGGGTCTATGCGGGAGATCTGTTCATTGGCTGGCTGAAGGTGCATTTCATCCGGGAGCATCACACCTTCACCGAGGACGGAAACGAGATCATCCGGACGCTGACGGCCTACTTCGGCCTGCTGCTGGAGCGCATCCGCCACAAAAAAGCGGAGGAGGAGCGCCTCGCCCGGGAAATCGCAGAGGATGCCGCCCGGCGCGACCGTGAGATCATCGACATTCTGGCCTCCGAATACTCCTCCGTGTATTATATCGACCTGAAAAGCGGTATCTTTAACCTTTATTCCATGAACGAAACCGCAAAGGCCGCCTTCGGTGAGCTGTTCCGCAGCCGCATCACCTACAGTGAAGCCTATCCGCTGTGCGTGGAGCAGCTGGTCTGCCCGGACGACCGGGCCATGATGCTGAAAGCGGGCAGCGTGGAGAATATCCGCCGGGAGCTGGCGGATAAAAAGACCTTTGTGACCATCTACCGGGACGCCGACAACCGCTATTCCGAGATGAAATTCGTCAAGGTAGGCGGGGAGTATGACGAACCGGTGGCCGTGGCGCTGGGTTTTGCCGACCGGGACGCGCAGCTGCGGGAGCAGCAGGAGTCGCAGCGCTATTCGGAGCTGGTCAACGCCCTCAGCGAAAAGTATGACCGCATCTTCTATGTGAATACCGATGATGACAGCTATGTCTATTATGTAAAGGACGATACCGCTTCCCGGTTCCAGCAGAAGTACGGAAGGGATTTCTTCCGCTCCACCGCGCGAAACATCACGGCGGACGCGGTTTCGGAGGATCGGCAGCGGCTGCTGAATTTCATGGATAAGGGTCATCTGCTGCAGAAGCTGGAAAGCGGAGCGGCCTATCTGAGCCGATATCAGATTCTCATTGGCGATGTGCCCACCTACTTTACCATGCGTGCCATGCGGCCCAGCCTGACGGAGCCGTACATCATCGTGGCCATCGAGAATATCGACCGGGAGACCCGCCAGCGGGAGCAGGAGCAGGCCATTCAGAACCGGAACTATGAGATCATCAAGATTCTGGCCTCCGAATACTCCTCCGTGTACTATATCGACCTGGCCACGGACGAACTGGATCCCTATACCATGAACGATGAAACGGAGACCACCTTCGGTTCCGTGTTCCGCAGCGGCATCACCTATTCCGAGGCGTTCCGGCTGTATGTGGATAAGCTGGTTTTCCCGGAGGATAAGTCCATGATGCTCCGCAGCGGCGCCATCGGCAACATCATGAAGGAGCTTCGCAGCAAAAAGACCTTCCTGACCACCTTCCGGAACTCCGCAGGGCACTATTCCGAGATGAAGTTCGTCAAGGTGGGCAATCAGGAGGGAACGCCCACCGCCGTGGCGCTTGGCTTCGCCGACAAGGACGCGGAGCTGCGTGCCAAGCAGGAGGAAGCGCAGGTTCTGCAGCGGAATATCGACATCATCGAGATTCTTGCCTCCGAGTATTCCTCCGTGTACTACATCGATATGCTGACGGATGAGCTGGACCCCTACACCATGAACGAGCAGACGGAATCCCAGGTCGGCGAGATTTTCCGCAGCGGCATCAAATACAGTGAGGCGTTCCGGCTGTACGTGGATAAGTTCGTCTATCCGGCAGACAAGGCGCGGATGCTGAAAGCCGGCAGCGTGTTCCACATTCTGGACGAGCTGAGCAGCAAAAAGACCTTCCTGACCCAGTACCGCAACTCCGACGGCGAATACTGCGAGATGAAATTCGTCAAGGTCGGCGACGAGGAGAACCCGGAATCCGTGGCGCTGGGCTTTTCCAACAAGGACGAGGAGATCCGGGCGGAGGTGGCCCGCAAGGAGAAGCAGGACCGGGATCATGCGGTGATCTCCGGCCTATCCGACGACTTCGGCTGCGTGATCTACACCGCCTATGACGACAGCTCCGAGATCCATTACCGCTATGAACCGCTGTTTGAGCAGTATATCCCCGGCTGGCGGGACGTCACCGGCTTCGGCCGCCGTCTGGAGCTGCTGACGGAGACCATCATGCACCCGGAGGATCGGAAAGCCTTCCGGGAATCCACAAGGCCGGAGGCGGTTCGCGCCGCCATCGACCGGGACGGCGTATACTATATCAACTTCCGCACCCTGATTGACGAAAAGGAGACCTACTATCAGGCCAAGTTCGCCCGGGATGAGCTGCATCCGGAGACCAATGTGATCGTCGGCTTCCATAACGTGGACGCGGAGACCAAGCGGGAAATGGAAACGCTGGAGCAGGCCAGAACGGCCAACAAAGCCAAGACCGACTTCCTGTTCAATATGTCCCACGACATCCGCACCCCCATGAACGCCATCATCGGCTTCACCAATATGGCCATCAAGCATGTGGACGACCGGGAACGGGTCATTGACAGCCTGCTGAAAACCCAGGAGGCAGGGGAGCTGCTGCTTTCCCTGATCAACGACATTCTGGACATGAGCCGCATCGAATCCGGCAAGATCACGCTGAACGAAAACGAAACCGATGTGTATGCGTCCTTTGACGGAATTGAGGCCACCATGCAGGAGCTGGCCAAGGCGAAGAACATCGACCTGCATTTTTCGATCCAGCACATTTCCGACCGATATGTGACCTGCGACGTCAGCCGCTGTATGCGGGTATTCGTCAATATCATCACCAACGCCATCAAATACACCCCCGAGGGCGGGCGGGTTCGTGTCAGCGGGGAACAGCTTGGCCGGGAGGACGGGTACGGCATCTACCGCTACACCTTTGAGGACAACGGCATCGGCATGAGCGAGGAATTTCAGCGCCGCGCCTTTGACGAGTTCGCCCGGGAAAGCTCCGCCACCGTCAGCGGTGTGCAGGGCACCGGACTGGGTCTTTCCGTCTGCCGTTCCTTCGTCACCGCCATGAACGGCACCATCACCTGCCAGAGCAGGCAGGGAAAGGGCACCACCTTCGCCGTGACCCTGCCGTTCCGCATCCGGGATGAGCAGGTGCTGGCCAATCTGCTGAATTGCTGCCGGGTGTCCCCGGAGCAGGAAGATGTGCAGGAGGCGGAGCTTCAGGGCAGCCGGGTTCTGCTGGTGGACGACAACGAGCTGAACCGGGAGATCGCCGAGTGCATTCTTTCCGAAGAAGGCATTCTGGTGGAGACCGCCGACGACGGCACCTCCGCAGTCGCGCGTCTGCAGGAGATCGGCCCGGATTATTATGACTTTATCCTGATGGACATTCAGATGCCCACCATGGACGGCTATGAGGCAACTGCCTGCATCCGCAGGCTGTATCCCGGCGCAAATATCCCCATCATCGCCCTGTCAGCCAACGCCTTCGCGGAGGATCGGGCGGAATCCCTGCGCTCCGGCATGAACGACCATGTGGCAAAACCCATCAACATCGACGAGCTGAAAACCGTTATGGCCAATCACCGGAGAAAACGCCGGTAAGCGGCTGAATGACAATGCCGCGGACACCGGTTCCCCATGGGAGCCGATGTCCGCGGCTTTTTTGTATGCTCAGTTTCCCGCTCCTGTCAGGGCTTCCGCAGTTCCACCGTTTCCAGCAGGTGAAGATGATACTTTTTCACCCATTCCTCCGCAATGGCCAGCGAATAGGGGTCGCTCACATTCTGAGGCGCATGAGCGTCCAGACCGAAAATCACATCCACGTGTTCTTCGCCTGCCATTTTAAAGAAATTCTCCCGGGGATAGTAGCGGTGATCCCGAATGCCCAGGAAGTTGATCTCCACCGGCGTGCCGGTCTCCCGGGCGGCGACCAGAATCGGGTGCATTTCCTCCAGATACTGGTCCTCCGGGCCGATGAAGTTAAAGACCTCCGGGTGGCACAGGTAGGTGAAGCTGCCGGTATGCAGCGCATCGCAGACCTCCTTCACATACTCCCGCAGATACTCCACCTCCTTGAAGGGACGGGCGGACATCAGCAGGTCAGGCAGCTCGTTATAAATCGCGTGCTGACCCAGAATCAGGTACTCGCAGTCCGTATGGCGGATGCGCTCCAGCATGCTTTCATAGTGGGCAGGGTAGTATTCCAGCTCAAAGCCGATGTGCAGCTCGATCTGATCCCGGTACTTCTCCCGCAGTCCTTCGAGGGACGCAAAATAGTCCGGCAGCGCCGCGATCTGCACCCGGTAGCCGGACTCGCTGCCATCCGGGAATCGGCAGGGTCCATGGTCGGAAAAGCCAAGGATCCGATACCCCGCTTCGATTCCGGCCAGCACATATTCTTCGTCCGTTCCCACCGCATGACCGCAGCGGGCAGTATGGGTATGATAATTTGCGTACATCGCATTCGCCTCTTATTTCTGATTTTGAGCATATTCTAACACCATACCCCACCTATGGCAACATATTTCCGTTTTTCTCCCCACGGGATTCCGGATTTGCGGTGCTTTGTCCATAACCCTTGAAATTTTTATATTGTCTGCCGGTTTCCGATATGCTATAATTTCAAGTTGGGAATGTATACTGCATCGGAAGGCCGTGACGATATGATGAATGAGACTTTCTGCAAACCGGGAATCTGGCATTCGAAATTTGATGCTGACGGGAACTGCGTCTCCGCCGAATATGAAGCATCCTTCCGGGAACTGCTGGGTTACAGCGCCGAAGAGTATGCCGACACGCAGGACGCACGGGTAGCACACATCCACCCGGCGGATCATGACCGGCTGCTCCGGCACTTGGCGGACTGTGCGGGGAAGCATCCGGAGGGCAAGGATTTCGATATTGAATACCGGATGATGACCGCACATGGCTACCGCTGGTTCCATGATTTCGGCACCTTCATCCGCCGGGAGGACGGGTCTGCGCTGGAATGCCGGGGTGCCGTATTCGACATTCAGGACACAGTGGATCGCTTTTCCCATGCAGCGCTGGCGGAAAACAGCCGTCGGCTTCTGGCACTGACGGATAATCTGGTGTCGCTGTATGAGGTAGATCTGGAAAGCGGCGCCTGTGACGCCTATGTGACCGGTGATTTTACCCGCAGCAGCAGCGTCCGCACCTTTTCCTCGCGGGAGGATTTTTTCGCCAGCCTGCGGGACTACATGGACGAGATGGTCTTTCCCCCGGATCGGGACGGGTTATATCGGACGCTGAACGGCTCCGTAATCCGGCAGGAGCTGGAGGGCCGGGAGCATTTCGATTATTTCTACCGGGTACTTTCCGATCATGGCCCGGTGTGGATCCGTCTGCGGATTGTCTATAAGGATGATCGGAAAAATACAATCATTGTGGGCATCTTCAACGCCAGCAGCGATGTGGAAGCGAAGCAGATCGCGGAGCAGAAGCAGCAGCTGGAAAAGACGCTGACCTTCACGAATTACTTTCTCAACACCTTTGTTTCCGCCTACTACATCAATCTGGACACGCTGGAATGTCAGCCCTACAAGCGCACGGCGGAGCTGGATGAGAATTTCCCGGTTCGGAACAACTACCTCCAGTCCATTTCGGAATACATCCTCGCCAATGTCCATCCGGACGACCGGGAGCCGCTGCTTTCCGTGGTACAGCCGGAGCGTCTGAAAGCGCTGCTGAAGCTATCCCCGGAATACCACCGCATTTTCCGCGATATCGGCAGCGGAAGAACGCGGCAGTACCGGATGCAGGTCATCCGGGGCACGGAGGAAGGCAGCGCCGCGCTGGGCTTCCTCGACATGACGGATGAGCTGCAGGAGCAGCAGAAGCGTCTGCTGGGCGCGGTTCCGCTTTCTTCGGATATTTTCACCAAGGCCAATGTGGGTCTGTGGTCGATGGAACAGGACGAGGGGCAGCCGCCCCGGTTTTATCTGGATGACGCTATGCAGCGTCTGATCGGGTTTGAAGGCAATCTGTCCCCGGAGGACGCCTACCGGGAGTGGCGCAGCCGCGTGGACTACAGCTCCGTGAAGATGGTGGAGGACGCCATCGCCCGGATGGTAGCCGGGGAACACGCGGAGGCCCAGTACCCATGGCATCACCCGGACGGACATATGCACATCGCCCGCTGCGGCGGCGTCCGCAACCCGGAATACAAGGCGGGCATCCGCATTGAGGGCATCCATCAGGATGTGACCGAGATGCTCCGCTTTGATGAGGCGGAATCCAAACGGCGCACAGCCAGAGAGCAGGAGCTGACGCTGGCCGAATTTCGTTCCTCCGCGCTGGTCTATCTGAATGAAAACGAAGGGGACGTCAGCTCCTATCTGGATTATTTTGCAGCCAGACTGCGGGAGCTGTTCCATTGCGATCAGGTGGTCTATCGAAATTCCGGCGGCGATATGTATGTGAATAACGCGCCGGAGCTGGGGGAGGATTTTCGGATTCCCCATGAGACCTGCGCGGCCTGTCCCTACTATGATATGCACTCGCCGCTGTATTCGGACGGGGTGGCGGAGATGGAGAACCGGCAGGGCATCCGGGGCGTTCCCGCCCATCCGGACTGCCCGGTGAAATCCTCGCTGGCACGGCTGGTCTATCTGGACGGCAGGGTGGACGGCTACCTGACGATCCACTACATCCGAGATCACCATGAGTTTACGGACTATGAGCGGCAGGCATTGGAGGAATTTGCCAATCTGCTGTCTCTGTCCCTGTCCCGGCACATGGCCGAAACGAAACGGGCCGAGCTGGAGCACAATCTGGCAAACCAGCAGCGGCAGCTGCAGTCCTTCGGCAGCATGGTGAACGCCGCGCTGTGGAGCATGGAGGTCAATGACCGGGACGAGGTCGTCCGCATCACCCTGTCGGATGAGTTCCGGCATATGCTGGGCTTCGAATCGGCGGAGGACTTTCCGGATACGCTGGATGCGTGGATTTCCGTACTGCACCCGGAGGATCGGGAGCGAACATTGGCGTATTCCCGGCACAGCATCCAAAGCCGTACCTTTGACCGGTTCGTCTATGATCTGGAGTACCGCTGCATCCGGAAGGACGGCAGCGTCAGCTGGTATCACGCCGTTGGACGCATGGAGGACGGCGGGAACGGACTTCGGGTCCTGCACGGTATCTTTTTTGATATTTCCGCGGACAAGCAGCTGGAGGAACAGCGAAAGCGGCTTTCCGAGGCGCTGGCCATGGCCAAATCCGCCAACCGTGCCAAGAGCGCGTTTCTGTTCAATATGTCCCACGACATCCGGACTCCGCTGAACGCCATCACCGGCTTTATCAGCATCGCAAAGAGCAACATCGGAAATCCGGAAATGGTGCTGGACTGTCTCACCAAAACCCAGCAGGCGGGCAATCTGCTGCTGTCGCTGATCAACGGCATTCTGGAAATGAGCCGCATCGAAGCCGGTAAGACGGAGTTGGAGGAAAAACCCGGCGATGTCCGGTATTCCTTCAGCAATATCTCCACCACCCTGCAGGAGCTGGCCAAGGAGAAGCACATCGACCTGCAGTTTCGGTTCGGTGAGATCACGGACTGCTTTGTTTTCGTAGATCATGACCGCTCCAACCGAATCTTTACGAACATTATCAGCAACGCCATCAAGTACACCCACAGCGGCGGCCGGGTCCGGGTTTTCTGCCAGCAGACGGGGCGGCAGGGGAACACGGGTTACTACCGCTACACCATTTCGGATAACGGCATCGGCATGAGCGAGGAATTTCAGAAGCACCTGTTTGATGAGTTTTCCCGGGAGCACAACACCACCGTCTCCGGCATTCAGGGTTCCGGTCTGGGCATGGCAGTGGTGCGCTCTCTGGTGGAGCTGATGCACGGCAGCATTGAATGCGAAAGCACCCAGGGGAAGGGCACCACCTTCACCGTGACCCTGCCGCTGCGAATCCAGACCGATCCGGACAGCCAGCAGTATCTGGACCCGGACACCGGCAAGCGTATGTCAGCCCACTTGGAACCGACCGCAAATGCGCCGGACATATCGGCCTCGCTGGCCGGAAAGCGGATTCTGGTGGTGGAGGACAACGAAATGAACCGGGAGATCACGGTCTACATTCTCAGTGAGCAGGACTGCATCGTAGAGGAAGCGGCCGATGGCACTGAGGCCGTGGAGCTGCTCCGGGAGAAGGGGCCGGATTATTACGATGGGATCCTGATGGACATTCAGATGCCCCTCATGAATGGGTACGATGCTGCCAGGGCCATTCGCACCATGTATCCCGAAGCAAGGCTGCCCATCATCGCCCTGTCCGCCAACGCCTTCGCGGAGGACAAGGCGCGTTCCCTTGCCGCCGGGATGAACGACCACATTGCAAAACCCATCCGCAGCGATGAGCTGTTCCGCGTCATTGCAGGATACCTGTAATGCGCCCGATACCAAGTGACCCCCTGCAGCAGTCCGTCCGGCTTGCTGCAGGGGGTCAGCTTATTCGGATGTATTACTTGGAGGAGGTCGGGCCGCCCTTATTCGGAACAACCCGGACGGGTTTCTTTCCCGTCTTGGCGCTGCTCTTATCTGCGATCAGCTTTTTGTTTTTTGCGTTCTTGTCCTGAATCTTCTGGCGACGCGCCGGATCCTTCTCCGTAAGCTTCGGCTTTTTCCCCAGCTTCTTCATGGTTTCTTCCCGCTGCAGCTTTGCATCCCGCTGTTTTTCCAGCTGCTGCACCCGCTCCATCCGCATACTGAAGAAATAGACGTCCTCCGGTGTGGCAACCTGCGGTTTTTTCCACGGAAGGACCTGAACCTCGCAGGTCTCCTTCATGAAGTTCTCAATGAACTTCTTCTCCTGCTCGATATCGTCCACGGTCAGGTTGTCACAGTACTGTCTGCACTTTCTCTGGAATCGGATCGTGTTCTGGTTCGTGGGATCCAGATTCTCCACTGCTGCTTTCAGCTGCTCCTGGAAAAGCTTCTCCGCCTTTTCCAGCTTGGCGATATTTTCCTTTGTCAGACCTTCGGGGTCCTTGATCCACGCAAGATAGGTTCCCCGGGACCGCAGATAGCCTCTGGCAAAGGAATCGAAATTTTTGTAGGTATCCTCCACAATCTTCTGATCCGCTTTTTCCTCTTCCGCGATCTTTTTCAGTGCGTTGTCCCGCTTTAAGGCATTTTCTTTCTCTTTTGAAGTCTGATAGTCTTCCTTTTTCTTCATGGCCTCCAAGTTCTCCCGGGTGAATTTATTGAACTCGGCGGTAACATTCGTCAGTTCATCTCGAAGCTCCTTGTCCTTATGGATAAAGCTGCCATACTTGACGATTGGATTCGTCAGGTTATTGTCAAGAAGATATTGACGGCGGCCCATCTCCCGCATGCAGTATTCTTTCAGCGTCACAAACTGGGCGATATCCTTTTCCGATTTGACCGTTTCCTTGATGTACTTCTCATATCCGTATTCGGGCTTTACATCACTGACCGCTTCGATATAGGACTTGGTTTCCTCCACGATCCGTTTATTGCGGTTCAGTCTTTCGGAATCGTCAAACAGCGGTTCAGGCTGGTAATCCTTCTTCTGCAGAACGATGCGGCCGTAGTTCGGGATCTCCTCTCGCGGGTCGTTCAGGCCGTTTATGACCATATAGTCATTCTTGACCTTCTCGTTGTCCTTCCGGAACTGCTCCTGCGTGTAGATCGTATCCACAAAATCCCGGAAGGAGATTTTGCTCTTTTTCGCATCGTCAATGTTCTTGGCCTGATACTGTTTGTACTCCCGATAGGCTTTGCCGCTCTTCACATCCGCCATTTCCATGTCAAACCGCTTGATCTGAACGGCTTGCTCCATGGGAATCCGCGGATCCACCAGTTGATAGGTCTGTGCGAAGTACTTCTTGCCGATGCCCAGATTCCCGTACTGTTCGCGGGTGAACTTCCCGAAATAGTCGATGTTCTTTTCGAAGCTGCCGTAGCCCCAGTCATCCGGAACAGCAGCCATGATCCGGTCATACTCCTTGATCTGCTTCTGCAGGTCCTCAGGGTAGTCCTCAAATCCGGCATAGTAATACTCATCGTCAAACAGCAGCTTGTTGGACAGGGGATTGTAGGGTGCGTCCTTTTCGTCCTCCCGGTAATGGAGGTTGTTCTCCAGAACGGTCAGCGCGTCCTTCTCGTAATCCTCCGCCGGGGCGTTTTCGCTGAGCTGGCTCATCATAAGCAGCTCAGTGGTCATTTCCTCCACCAGATCAGGTCTGTAAAGCTGCTTCAGCACCAGATCGCCGGTGATCTCCTTGTGGTACTTCATTCTGGGGTCATTGATCTTCTTGTCCGCCAGATACTTCTCCACACCGGCGCCGGATTCGATGTACTTCTTTTTCTCCTCCGCCAGCCTCTTTTCCAGATACTTCTCATATCCGTAGGTTCTATTGCTTTCCAGCTCTTGGTCGAACTGCCGAATTTCTTCCTTCTGTGCCTCGGTATACTGGCCGTTGGCGGCAGCGTACTTATTTCTGGGATCAACCAGCTTCTTTTCCAGCTGGTAGGCCAGCAGACCCAGCATACTTTTGCCGTATGCTTCCGTAGTCATGATGTCGGCGGTTTTCAGATACTGCTTCAGGCCGTATTCGCTCTGCTTTAGTCTGGCCTCCTCAACCTTCGCGTCATACTGGTTGATCTCGCTGATGATCTGATTGCGCCATTTTTCCTCGGCCTTGGCTTCCGCCAGCTTTTTATGCGCCTGTTCGATATTGTATCCCTTTGAATCGAAAATCTCGCCGTACTGGGGGATCTTGGTCCGCGGGTCTTCCAGTCCCAGTTCCTTGGCGGCCTTTCGGGTCTGTTCAATCTGGCACTGAATGATGGTGGGTTCCGTAGCGTCCGCCAGTTTGAATTTCTTCTGCAGAAACTCATTTTTCGTCATCGGCTTTTCGCCCGGTTTCTGCTCCGGATGTTCATTCGCATATTGGAGCAGATACGCTGAATAGCCGAAGCCCTTGTCGATGTCCACGGTCGCCTTGGTGTATTGGATCAGCGCATCCCGCTCCTCATCGGTGACCTTGGGGTTTCTCAGATGGTTGTCCTTCCGGAACTTTTCGATGCCCAGATTCTTCTGCTCGTAGCGCTTCCGGGACATTTTGAAGATTTTCTGACCTGCCACATACTCCTCATAGCCGTAGTCCTTCGGCACATTGCAGAGGAGCCGATAGTATTCATCCACTCTGACCCTCAGGTCATAGGGATAGGAGTTTCGAGTCTTTTCCCAGTCCGGATCCAACTGTGCAAGGGTGTTGAAGTTCAGCTTGGGAATTTCCGTCTCCTTGTATACATAGTCATTCTGTTCCCGGATTTTCTCCTGCTCTTTCCGGGCTTTTTCCATTTCCGCCGGCAGTCTGTCCTGTGCGTCCATCAGCTTTTCGGCGCCGTCGATAACGCCGTTGGCAATTTCCGTCACCTCATCGCCCCAGTTTGCTTCGTCAAACCCGGTCTTTTCCGCATCCGTGATGGGCTGCTGGTTCGGTTCCGGTTCCTTGCCAAGCTGTTCCGCAAGCTTTCCGGGGAAGAAGCTGGCTTTCAGCAATTTGTCCGACTTCAGCATGTTCAGCTCCAGCTTTGTGGCGGCCTGCATCCGGATCTCCACATAACTGGAGTTCAGCTCGGAGCTGCGCTTCTCGAAGGACTTCATATCGTCCAGATTGTTCTTCAGGCAGGTTTTCAGGGAGCGAATATAGTCCAGCCGCAGTTGGCCCTTTTTCGTCCACTTGGATTTGCCGTTGTCCCGGTGTTCCAGATAGACGTCAATGGCGCTGTTCAGCTCTGCCGTTTTGGTTTCGTATTCGGCAGCTTTCAGTCCGTCAGCATTGGGTTTTTTGGCGTACTCCTGCTTCCATGTCTGATACGCTGTGATTTTCTGTTTCAGATCGTTGAAATAAGCGGAATCGCTGCCCAGCGTCTTTTTAGAAGAGGTAATGTTTTTGAACAGTTCCTCCTCTCTGGCACTGTAAAGGCTGCGCTGATTGTCGTATTCGTTTTTCAGACAGGCGTATTCCTCGTTGATTCGGTTATCTGCCGCGATTTTTCCCTCTCTGACCTTGTCGGCGCTCTTCTTCACAGCCTTAAATGCTCTCCGGATCCGGGTGGTATCCTGCTTTGCTTGCTGAACCACGCCTTTCCGCTGGTTCAGGGAAGTTATTTCGTTTTCATGAAGCTGCTTCGCCTCGTTCAGCAGTTCGATCAGCTTATTCTTCTTGGTGTCCAGACTCCGCTGTCTTTTCTCCTCGTTATCAGCCAGTCTGGCGTCGCGCTTCCGCAGCTGATCCTTCAGCTCCAGCAGACGATCCTGCTCGGAAACATGGGACAGCTGCGTTTTTTTCGTCTGCCATTCCTGTCCCTTTTCCAGTACGCCCTTCAGTGCCTTCAGATAGGCCAGATTGACCGCATCGGCCTGATGCAGCTCCGTTGCTTCATCGGAGGTGGCTTTCAGCTCCTCCAGCACCTCGGGCTGAATGCTTTCCTGCTGCTGGTTGGTTTTCTGATCCGCTATCTCTGCAGCCTTTTTCTCCTGAATGTTGGTACGGTCCTGCTCCTTCTCCGGCACCAGCTCCCGTACCTTTGCGACGAAGGTGTCCACCGTATTCTCATACTTCTGTCTGGCCTCCGTAACCTGCCGGGCATTCTCCATAACACCCTTCATCGGCCCCTGACGGACGCGGGTGATGGCAGCATTGATCTTTTTGTACTGGGCATTCAGTGCATCCAGCTTCGCTTTCCGCGTTTTTTCATCCAGCTCCAGATTGGCCTGAATGTCCTTGCTTCGCAGATCATAGCCCTCATCCAGACTTATCTTGTAAAGCTCTATCTGCTGGTCAATCACGGTGATCTGACGTGCAATGCTGGCGGTACGGTTTCCCTCTCTGCAATCCCTCCGCAGATTATCGATCGTTTCCGTATGGATGCTGAAAGAGATATTAAAATCCTCATCGCGGCGGGCAATGATGCGGAAATTGTCCAGATCATCGGCAATCTGATTATAGACGGTGCCCTTCAGGCCCGATTTCTCGTTCAGACTGGCATCCAGCTCCTGCATCGGCCGATTTAGTTCTTCCATGAAAACCCGTACCGCTTCTTTTTTCAGGCTTTTCAGCTCATTTGTCAGCCATTCATCCTTGTATTTGGTAATGTCGCGGGCATCTTTGTCTTTCCATGTGGCCATATGAATGCCCAGCAGGTTTTCCGCGATCTTTTCGTCCTCCTGCTGCAGGATCTCGGGAAGCTCCTCTTTCTTCCGGGCGATTTCCTGCGCGGACTCCAGATTCTTCCTTGCCTCTTCCGAAGCATCCTTGCTGGTATCGAATCTGGCCTGTGCTTCCGCAATCTGCCGGTTGACCTTGTCCAGCTCGGCCTGACTGTCTTCGGAGTTTACCAGCGATTCCACATCTTCTCTGAAATTCAGATTCCGGTAATAAGCGCTGTCGATCTGCGTGAAGTTTTCTTCCTGCTTCAGCATTTCATCGACTGCGGCTTGATAGCTCTTGTATTCCGCATATTCGTCGAATTTCTTCTGTCGTTTCAGCGTGGTGGAGGACAGACGGTCATACTCCTCCTGTTCTGCGGTATACTGGCTGCGAATGGACTTTGCCTCATTGTTGTGCTCCCGGTTGATGCTGTCCACAGCTTTTTTCGCATCGCTGTAGTATTCCTGCCGGGTTTTCATATAGACCTTGTTTTCGATTGCCAGTGCTTCGTCGAAGCCTTGGCTCACCTTGTCGAAGTAATTGTCTTCCTCCGTGTAGTATTCCGGATGCTCCGCAAAATGCGTCATATCCAGAACCGTTTCCTGTTTTTCCTCTCTTCCGTCCGAGTAGCACTTCCCGAAATTGTAGACCTTATCCCTGTTTGCCTCTGTGAAGCGCTCCAGCTCATAGCGCAGCCTTCTCTGATCCTTGCGGAAAGGAACCTTCGTCTCCTCAAAGCGCACCTTTTCCTTTTCGGTGTTCTGTGCCAGCGTCACTTCCTCCATGGCGTGCTGGTTGACCTTGGAGACCTCGGCAAAGATGCTGCTGCCGATTTCCAGCATACGAAATTCGTCAAAATCCGGTTCGGTAAAGTCCAAATCGTATTTTTTATCTCCGCCGACCTGATTCTGCATGATGCCGTTCTGTTTCCGGAATGCCTCGGCCAGCTTGGTCATGACCAGCGGCAGCTTGGTAACGCCTTTCAGCCGCACCATTTCATTCTCATTCAGACCATGGTAGTCCTCCGGGAAGGGCTCCTGCAGCTCCTCCACGATCTGCTTTGCCTTATACAACAGGAAGGCAGGCGTCTTTGAGGCCAGCTCCGCGTCCGTCACATTCATGTTGACACAGTCCTCGTCAAACTCGGGATCGTACTGTGCCTGTTCCTCCACGGTCTTCATAACCGGATTGTTCGCAGGATCCAGAAGTGCGCCCATGTTGTTCAGAAAACCGGTGAACATGGAGGATTTCATCAGTCTATTATGAAATTCGAACGCCTCCGCATACTGTCCTGCACCGTTATCGGCATGAACTTCGGGTGCTTTTTCGGCAGACGGGTTTTCCGCTGCGTTCATATTCTGTTTGTTTTCGATCGGCGCATTGTTTTTGTTCTCGTTTGCGTCCAGCTTTTCGTTTTTGATCTGATCCATAATGATACCCCCATAGAAATTCGATGAATCGCAGAACCGGAATTACGTTTCAGCTTATCGACATATACTCATAAAACTCTGCATAGGCGGGAAAGGTTACAGCTCCGCATTCGCAATATGCGTTCTGACGGATGTATGCGGGGAATTGAGTGATTATTCATGCACCCAATCAGAACCGCGCGGGTTCGCTTTTATACATTCAGAAACCGTTCTCTGCAGGCCAGCAGACAGGCCTTCATTTTCTCCGAAAACACGCCGCATTCGCCTCGGAGGATCATCTGGATGGCCACCTCCCCGGGCAGGGCGGGTTTATAGGGTCTTTCATGGGAAAGGGCGTCAAAGCAGTCCACCACGGACACGATCTGGGCGGAAATCGGAATATCATCACCCTTCAGACCCACGGGATAGCCTTTTCCGTCGTATTTCTCATGATGGAACCGGCAGATATCCCGGCAGCAGCGCTTATATTCCTCGCCCACGGAATCCGGAAGCTTGTCCACAATCTGAACGCCCAGAACCGTATGGCTCTTGATGATGTCAAACTCCTCCGGAGTCAGCTTTCCCGGTTTCAGCAGGATCCTGTCCGGAATCGCAATTTTTCCCACATCGTGGAGCACGCAGGCCAGCGTGATCTGTTCGATTGCTTCCTCCGTCAGTCCGTACTCCGGGCAGCTTGCGGCAACCTGCTCTGCCAGAATCCGGGTATAGGTTTTCAGCCGCTTGACATGGGAGCCGCTGGTGCTGTCCCGCTCCTCGATGATCTCCGCGGTAAAGTCGATGATGTCCTTGCCCATACCCTCCAATTCCTCGTTTTTCTTTTCGATGGAACGGAAGTTGTCTTTCACCAGCGCCGCGAAACGCCCGGAAAAATAGGTCAGGATCGCAATCACCGAAAAGCTGATCACCAGCGCCACGATCCGCAGGATCAGGTTCTCCGCAAACAGCTCATCTGCCGCAGGCAGCAGCAGATCGCCCTTCACGATCCAGGAGACGGCAATGGACACGGAGATGCCGGCGATCTCCATCAGCACCGATTTCGTTCGGAACATAAAAGCCGTCAGCAGCACGAACATGGGCGCATAGCCCCAGAACGCACGAGTGGGGAAGATGTAGGTGATCAGATTCCACTGCAGCAGGATCAGTCCGTCCATCACCAGTTCTACCGTGGACAGGTGCTTTTCGCTGATCTCTCCGTCCTGCATAATGCCGTATCTCCGCAGCAGATACGCGGCAAGGAAATAGGAGAGGCAGACGAAATCGAAGCAGACCAGCGGAATCAGCTCCACATAGGCAAACCAGCCGCACAGCCGCGCAGCGGTAAAGGTCGCAGCCGCACTGGCGCCGATCAGCGGAGCCAGTCTCATGATCTTATCACTTACAAATAGATAGTAGGCATCTACCTGATCTGTCTTTTTTCTCATAGGTACCTCTGTTCCAATTCTATGATATATACAGATATTATCATAAAACAGGTATTCTGTATAGTATATATGATAATATATTGTGTCAGAATTGCGGGTTTTTCCGCCATGCTGTCAGACAGGCTGCGCCGACTTGGCTGTATTTGCTGCAAAAACAGGCGGGGAATGATAAACTGCTGCATTTATCATTCCCCGTATACATTGATCGTTTTCCTTTACTGGTTCCGGTACTGTTCCTCGGTAAAAACGCCGTCCTCGATCAGCTTTTCATACAGAGGCCGTCCGCTTCGCATGGTTCGGGAAAGGGCGCGGTGAGAGGTCAGCACCATGTCGGCACGCCAGAAGTCATCCAGGCAGATTTTGTAGTCGTCATTCTCTGCGGTAAGGATGCCCAGCCGATCCGCCATGGAAACAGCCTCATCCCAGACGGTGCTGCCCGTGTCCGCATCCGTATACCCCAGTGCCCGCAGCAGGAAGGTCAGATACATCTGCGCACTGGCCTCTCCGGTGCCGAACTTGGTGTCACTGACGCCGTTGGTCAGTCCGTTTGCATAAGCGTAACCCACATACTGGGTGGCCCAGGAAGCATCGGTGAAGGGATGCTCCCACTGGCCGTTCAGCGCTTCGTCCTCCTTGCCCAGCAGACGGATCAGCATGACCAGTGCCTCCAGACGGTTGGCGGGGCGCTCCAGATCAAAGTTGATCTGGCCGTCCTTGCTTCCCACGCCTTTGAACAGGCCCAGCCGATTCAGCGCCCCGGCAGTCATCTTCGCGGCATTCATATCCCGCTCTTTGTGATAAAAATACTCGTTGAAGGGGTTTCCCCGCATGGTTCCGGTGAGGCACCAGCCCTGCACCGAAGTCTCCCACTCAAAGCGGGGACACCAGCCGCCGTTCCAGTCCCATCCGTCCAATGCGGTCACGGCGCGGTAGCCGCCCTTGATCTCCCGGACGGTGATGCTGCCGTCCTCCGCCTCCAGCCGGTAGTACAGGGGAATGCCCACAATGTCCGCGTCCTTGCCGCGCATGGTGAAGGTATAATCCCCATTAGCCGGGCCTTCACCGGTCAGTGAAGCGCCGGTCTCCACGATGATGCTGCCGCTGATCTCAAATCCAGCGCTTTTCCGGATGACCACGTGTGCGCCGGATTTGACGGTGAAATCTCCGTACATGGTAAACTGCGGGGAAATGGTCTTGTCCTCCGTGAAGGTTATGTCCTGAGCCGCCAGCGCAGCCGGGGCACAGAGGATCAGCAGGGACAGCGCCAGCAGCAGCGCCAGCATTCTTTTTCCAAACATGGCAATTACTCCTTTTTTATCTGGATTCCATATAGAATAAACCTGTTTCACGCATTTGTAAACCACGATATTTCGCATACACGCTGTTACCGGAGATATTCCAGCAGCCGCCGAACCGCCAGCGCCGCACTTCGCCTGCTTCGCACGGCAATACCCAGACTCCGGTAGAACGGCACATCAATGGGCAGGGCGCAGACCGGAAATGCGGTGTTTTTCAGCGCCGATTCCGGCAGCAGCGTAATGCCGAAGCCACGGGCGGTGAGTCCCAGAACCGCATACTCCTCCCGGCAGGAAAAGCTGATATCCGGATGCAGACCGCAGCGCTCCAGAAACCGGTGGATCTCTCCGTTTTTGTCCGTCTCCGGCATGAGAAACGGCTCGTCCGCAAAGGCCGCCACCGGGAACACCCCGGCTCCGGCAGCGGGATGGTTCCGGGGCAGCACGGCAACCAGCGAATCCTGCTCCAGAAACACGGTCTCCAGCTCCGCCTCCGTGGGCAGCGTCAGCAGGCCGATATCCGCCTGCCCGGAAAGCAGCAGTCCTTCGATCTCCTTCCGGTCTCCGGTGAGCAGCTCAAACTCCACCGCAGGGTAGTCCTGCCGGAAGCGGGAAAGGGGTTGGGCGATCAGCTCCAGCGCAGAACCGGACAGCGCGGCAAAGCGGATCATGCCCGCCCGCAGTCCGGCCAGATCATCCACCTGCGCCTGCAGCCGGTCCGCTTCCTGACACACATTCCGGGCAAAGGGAAGCAGGCGAACCCCGTCCGGCGTCAGCCGCACGCCGTTCTTGCCCCGTTCCAGCAGCGTCAGATTCCATTCCGCTTCCAGATCCAGCAGCATCCGGCTGATTCCAGACTGGGTGTAATGCAGTTTTTCCGCGGCGCGGGTGATATTGCCGCAGTCGGCCGTCTCCACAAAGGCCCGATATTTGGAAATCTGTAGATTCATTCTCTCTATCCATGTCGTTTTCTCATGTTTTGCATGAGTAACATTCTCTTTTGTAATTGATGCTCTTATGATATAGTATGTGCATTGGAAAATCAAGCATTTATCGGAGAGAAATTCCATGGGACTGTATCAAAACCGGCTGGTGGTGAAGGTTGGCACCAGTACGCTGATGAACGAGCTGGGGAAGCCGGATCTGCGTTCCGCCGAGCTGCTGGTTCGGGCGCTGGCGGATATTCACAACCGGGGTTATGAGGTGATTCTGGTTTCCTCCGGAGCCATTGCCTTCGGCGCAGGTCGGCTGAATCTGAAGCAGCGTCCGGATTCCATGCGGCTCAAGCAGGCCGCCGCCGCGGTGGGTCAGTGCCGGATGCTGGGGCTGTATTCCCGGCTGTTCGGCGAGTACGATACCGAGGTGGCTCAGATCCTGCTCAGCGAGGACGATGTGACGCAGCAGCGCCAGCGGGACAACCTGCAGCAGACCTTTGACACGCTCCTGCAGCTTGGCACCGTGCCCATCGTCAACGAAAACGATTCGGTCAACTCCACGGAGATCGAATCGCAGGATCACCTGTTCGGCGACAACGATATGCTGTCGGCACAGGTGGCGGTTCTGTGCCATGCGTCCAAGCTGATTCTTCTGACGGATGTGGATGGTCTGTATGACCGGGATCCCAAGTTGGACCCCGCTGCCAGACAGATCCCGCTGGTGGAGGAGATCAGCGAAAGCACCTTTTCCCTTCTGGGAACCCGAGCCTCCCGCCGCGGTGCGGACGGGATGAAAACCAAGCTTCGCGCCGCCGATCATGCCGTTTCCAACGGCATTGATGTGTGGATGATCCGCGGGCAGACCCCCGCACAGCTTTATGACATCCTCCGCGGGGAACCCGCGGGCACGAAATTTGCTGCCAAAGCAGCATTCTGAACGGAGGAACCGCTATGAATGTCACGGAACTCGTTGTATTTATCGTCTACCTGCTGGTCATGCTGGCTATCGGTCTTTACTTCTTTGTAAAGTCCAAGGATTCCGGTGAGAAGGATTACTTCCTGGGCGGCCGCCAGATGGGTCCCTGGGTATCCGCTCTGTCTGCCGGTGCGTCCGATATGAGCGCATGGGTGCTGATGGGTCTGCCCGCCTCCATCTATGCTGCCGGTATCGGTCAGGCGTGGATCGCCATCGGTCTGGCCATCGGCTACGCGCTGAGCTGGATCTTCTTTGCACCCCGGCTGCGCCGCTTCACCATCGCCGCCAATGACTCCATCACCATCCCCCAGTATCTGACCAACCGCTTCTTATCCAAGTCCAAGTT
This sequence comes from Clostridiales bacterium UBA1774, assembly GCA_002314635.1. Taxonomy (GTDB): domain Bacteria; phylum Bacillota; class Clostridia; order Oscillospirales; family Oscillospiraceae; genus UBA1774. The sequence goes on along the minus strand of DCGQ01000057.1, from coordinate 733 downwards.
CCTGCAGATCATCTGCGCGGTGATCTTCCTCGTTGCCTATACCATCTATGCCGCCTCCAGCATCAAGGCCTGCGGCACCCTGTTCCAGACCGTTATCGGCATCAACGCCAAGCTGGCCATGGTGATCGCCGCCATCGTCATCGTTTCTTACACCTTCCTGGGCGGCTTCAACGCCGTCTGCTGGACGGACTTCATTCAGGGTATGCTGATGCTGGCCGCGCTGCTGGTTGCTCCGCTGTTTGCACTGGTTCTGATCAACTCCGGCAGCGGTACCGAAGCCGCCACGGAGCTGCCCGAAGGCTACTGGAACCTGTTCGCCAACTGGAAGGACATCGTTTCCGGTCTTGGCTGGGGTCTGGGTTATTTCGGAATGCCCCATATCATCGTCCGCTACATGGCCATCCGCAGTGATGAAGACCTGAAAAAGAGCGCCAAGATCGGCATCACCTGGAATGTGCTGATCGTGCTGTTCTCCGTGGCCGCAGGCTGCATCGGCCACCTGTTCCTGGGCGAGATCAGCGACTCCAGCACTGTCTTCATCCAGATGGTTCGCAAAATCTTCCCCGCGCTGATCTCCGGCGTGCTGCTTTCCGCCATTCTGGCCGGTGCCATGTCCACCGCAGACAGCCAGCTGCTTTCCTCCGCCAGTGCCTTTGCCAGCGACGTGTACCAGCCGGTGATCCGGAAGGACAAGGCCGGCAACAAGGAAATGCTGTGGATGGGCCGCATTATC